>JAISSD010000297.1 GCA_031273295.1 Prevotella sp. | reverse complement strand
TTCCCGTTCCGAACAGAGAAGTTAAGTCCGGTCGTGCCGATGGTACTGCGCAAGCGGGAGAGCAGGTTGCCGCCGTTTTTAGAAGAAAAGAGGCTGTCGTAAAAGGCGGCCTCTTTTTTTGTGTTCTTTGTGTTAAATGAATTTGGCGTTCTTTTTTTGTAGTGCGATTATTTGAATTGAAATTGCTTTGTGATACGCTTTGTGCCCTTTGTGTTAAATGGATTTTCTTGCAGTACGACAATTTGAATGAATTGAATTAAAATCGGCGCAGTCAAAATCGACGGAGCCAAACGTCTGTCTGACCGGTTAATTGCACCCTTTCGTTTCACGCCGTATTTGATTCTTCTTTTTTGATTCTTGATTTCCCATTTTTAATTTAGCATATCGGAGCCGTCAGACCAAGACTGAAAGCTTTCTATATCCCGCCCCAACATATATTGTACACAGTATTGTATTGTACAATTATATTTATATAACCGGTTCGTTTATAATAAATTATAATTACTTGTCCGCATAGTTTATAACCGGATTCAGTAATCATGTCGGGCAAAATACATGCCCGACAATTACGTCCTGAAAAATCCAAACAAGTTCCGCAGGTTATTTCTTTATTGAAAAAGCATGTATCGTCTTGCTTTTGAATGTTTCACCCGGGCGCAATACAACGCTTGGATATTCAGGTTTATTGATACTGTCAGGGAAATGCTGGGTTTCGAAACAAACGGCGGCGCGCATAGGATAACGATGCCCGTGTTTCCCCTCGAAATTTCCCGTCATCCAGTTTCCTGTATATATCTGCACTCCCGGTTCGGTAGTATATATATTCATCCGGATACCGGTTTCCGGAGAATAGCATTCGACGGCAAGGGAACATTCGCCATCTTTTTTATCAAGCGCCATCGTATGGTCATAACCTTTGCCGAAATGCAGCTGTTCAAAGTCCGCTTCTATTCTTTCGCCTATAGCATGAGGAGTCGTGAAATCGAAAGGAGTGCCTTTTACGGTTTCAGGCTTACCGTACGGAATGGCTGTATCATCAGTAGGCAGATAATCAGAGGCATGTATAACCAGTACATGGCCGTTTATGCTTGGGGCGCCTTCTCCCGACAGATTGAAATATGAGTGGTTTGTAAGGTTGATGATTGTCGCCTTGTCGGTTGTCGCCTCGTACTCTATTTCAAATTCGTTGTTATCCGTCAGTTTATATATCATTTTCACACTTAAATTACCGGGAAAACCTTCTTCGCCATCCTTTGCCAGATATTTAAGCTCCAGAGTACGGCTGTCGAGTTGCCTGGCGTCCCACACCACCGCATTAAATCCTTTCAGCCCGCCGTGCAGGTTGTTAGGGCCATTGTTCACAGCCAATTTATATGTTACGCCGTCCAGGGTAAATCGCCCTTTGGCAATACGGTTTCCTGTACGTCCGCATACCGCTCCGAAGTACGGCTCTTCGGAGTCGAGATACTCTTGCAGGTTGTTGTGTCCCAATACAATATCTGTTAACTTTCCATTTTTGTCAGGGACGCATAGCGATACTATTTTTCCTCCGTAATTGATTACTGTGGCTTCCGCACCCTTGCTATTGGAAAGCACATACATTTGTACATCCTTTCCGTCTACTTTTCCTGAAAAGTCAGCGGGGATTAATCCCGATTTGGTTTCTTTTGTTTGCATGATACTCGTTTGTTAGTTAAATATGTTTTATATAAAGTGTTAGATACAAGAAATTTAATTGTTAAACACAAATATACAATAATATTTTAACGAATTCATTGCCGTATACGGGGCATATAAGATTGTGTTTATTAAAAATATGAAAAAGGAAGGTCCGCGAACAACTGTTTGCTCTGCTGATTCTTCGAATTCGAGGAACGAACAGACTCGAAAGGAACCGGAAACGCTTTGACGCACAGCAAGGCTCCCACCCTTTCGTTCGTTTATTGTCAGGACTTGATCCGTTTATTCTCCTGTCCTTTCGGATTTAGCTACACTGCCTTCCGTTGATTGCCAATTTAATCCGGAAGAAAGGTAGCCTGTCAATAGGTTTTTACCGGATACCGGTTTCCTTTATAGCTTTTCAGCATGGCCTGTGTAGCACCGATATTCAGTTTCGAATCCAACCTCACCGGCATGTGGTTGTTGTCATTGGTTATATACACCTTCATGGCTTCTTTTTTATCGCTGAAAGCGTCATCCATAATGCTCAATATCAACTTTATACAACTGTACTTTTTGTCGTTGTTGGCCTCGACCGTCTCTATCCCTCCGTGTTCAATTATCATATTAACCTTTTTCCTGCCCGAAACAAAATTGACTTTCGCGGTTTCACCTTTCTTCATTGTAGAATAGTTCAGGGTACGGGCATAATATACGACGCTCATCATATCATATATACATGATTGGGACGTCAAGGTTTCATTGAATTTAAAATCTCCGTTTTTATGCCTTTTTACATTGACGCTGACTTTGTCGCCACTATAGGTATAAGCGACCCTTTCCTGTGTATAATCTTTCCCTTCCGCCGCATTTTTGATATAGGCAAGAGGCGCCAAATCTTTCGACATATAGCATGACAGGGTATCGTTCAGGCTAAACAACTTTCTTACAGCGCCTATCGATTGAGCCAGTAAAGTCATTTTAAAGGCGTCTGCATTATTGTATTTCTCAGCCGACGTTTTTAATGTGGATATTCCTGCCTTTGTATTGATAAACCCGTATCTGAAATATAGATCATAGGTCATCTCTTCTCCGGCCTGAAAGTAGATATTATTTATTTTGCACATACTCTGAGCCTGTACCTGCGTACCGGCTAAAACCAATAATACCAGCATTATTCCTGTAATTCTCTTCATCATGGATAGTTTCATATTTTTAAATCCGGTCAGCGTCAGTTCCGGTCATTCATGGCCTGGCCACTGCCACCCCTTGTCCCGTACCGGGAATTATTGTTCATATTCGAATCCGGCGAATTTCCGCTTCTACCTCTGTTTTGTTGATTTTCTTTTTGTTCCCGGTCTTCCAATTGCTTCCGTCTCGATTCTTTTTCCTGCGGCTTTTGTTTTGTAATCTCCAAAGGTTTCTGATTTGCTAGTTTTGCAGGGTCTATGATCCACGGCTCATCGTCAAAAATCTCCGAAAACGCCCTTATTTTATACTCTTTCGGAGAATAATAAACCATTTCGGGCTGCAACTTCTTCTCAAAATCGCCCGTGTCCCACACTCCGTTATTGTTTTCGTCCAAAATAATGCGTACATAATACGATCCCGGGTCCAGATCCTTAAAGACCGCGATATCATCTATGACCCGGGTTTTGCGAACCGGTTTATCCGTCTTGTCTAAAAGTTCCATAAAAGAGGGGATGCTATCCACTCCGGCTACCCTGACGGCAAGCTGTCCGTACTGGTCTTCGGCTTTTACTTTAAACTTCTGGTCGAACCCGTTGTTCCACAATCCATAAATACTGTATATGGAGGCCGAATCTATTTGTATGCGGTATTCATCGTTATACTTCCACTTATTCCTGATTGTATATTTTCTCGGGTTCACCGAATCCGCTTCCAGCCTGAACGGGACATCATGATAGACGGTATCTTTCAATTGCCGCAACTTTATCTTGCCGGGCAAGGTATCTACAATTGGCTCCCCAAACAGCAATGAAATATTCTTATGAGTATCCCATGTGGAAGACAGGTTATTCGTTATGTTAAGAAAAGTGATCTCAGGCTTATCCTCTTCGTCCTTTTTCTTCTCCTTTTCTTTCTTTTTATCGTCTTTCGCAGGACGGCGGGTTCTGTCCATAAAGACCAGCGTATCAGTCACGGGCAGGGATTGGTTCAATGTATCGGTTTTCAGGTATGTAACGCGAAAAGACAATGTGTCCATTGCCATAACCTCTTTGTCTTTGATCCAGTATGTGATCGTATCGTTATCAGGCGTTTTTTCCAACACAAACCAGTCTTTATTTCCATCAAAATTCAACGGTTCCATTTCCGGCATTTCCGTGGGCGCGCCGAAAAAGAGGGACAGTTTATTCTGTATACGTTCGTATTTCTGCAAAAACCGGCGTTGAAATCCCGACTTGAATGTCCTCAACACAATATTATCCGGCAAGAAGCGGGTATACTGCACGGCTTTAACGGTGTCTATTATCTTTTTTTCTTCATCCACATAGACGGTATCATGCCGCAAAGCCCTTTCGGAAGCGGGTTCTATGATCGCTTCCAAAGAAGCGATGGCTTCGGACGGATTGTCGTACATGTAGTCACGGTTGGCGTCGTCCAACGCATATAGCCTGTACTTGCCGGGAGCAACTCCACGTATTATAAACATTCCGGACTCGTTAGTCCGCCCGATACGTTCGAATCTTGTTTTTGTAAAAGCCGTGTCGTTCAAATTGGAATGGAGGCCGACATATATGCCTTTTACCGGTTCGAGATTATCGGCTGTAAGCGCCACTCCCGATATCGCCATCGAATCCACCACATCTCCGGTGGAGAAAGAATAGGAAAAATTCTCTATCGGATTTTTTTCATTGTTATCAACTATTGCGTTTGTGAAATCAATGGTGTATGTGGTATTAGCCAACAAAGTGTCTCTAAGCTCTATATTTACTTTCCTGTTTACAGTATTGATGACGGGGAACGATTTCTGAGGCGGAGTAATGATCACATTTTCCGAAGGTTTTTCGATTGTGACGTTTTCGTCAAATTCAATGGCTATTTTCCCTCTTTTAACACGGGTCGCGTTAAATCCGGGATTACTTTTCACCACCTTGGGAGGGTCGAGGTCATAAGCCCCGCCCTCAGGCGCTGCCATATTGGCGCAAGCAACTGCGATCAAAGAAATTACGCCTGAAACGAGTAAGAACAAGACATATCTTTTCAAAAACTGTAACATCTGTTTATTCAAGTTTTACGCAAAAGTACAATGTTTTATATATAAATATGCCGCAAAGTACATAAAATAGCTTAAATCAGCCTCTGTTCAACAAATGAGCAGACGGGATCCGAGCCGCAAGGAATTAAATTTGCCTGCCGAAAATATTCTGTATCCATTGCTGCCAATCGCTTCGGTTGTAAGCCTGTTTGAGTTCTTGTATCATATTAATTATTCTTGAGTTTTAATTGATAATGTACGCTTCTGCCTTCGCCAATTTGCCGCAATGCGCCAATTTGTGCGAGTTCCTGCAAATCGCGTGTGGCGGTGGCTTTTGAAACACAGTTGATTGACATATATTTTTTTGCCGTCATTCCACCCTCAAAACCTTTGTGTCCGGAATCCAGCATTTTGTTGATGGTTTTGAGTTGGCGGTCGCTAAAATGTTGTTTAAACATGTCGAAATATTTGGTTTTTTGAATGGAAAAATTCACGGTTTCAGTAGCTTCCGTCTGCGCTTGCCTGATCATGTCTGCGAAAAACAAAATCCATTCGGTAATGTCAAGAGAAGATTGCGATTTTTCCAAACAGTCGTAATATTGCTTTTTATTCTTCTCAATCGTTGTCGACAAACTCAACAAAACAGGTTT
>JAISSD010000294.1 GCA_031273295.1 Prevotella sp. | reverse complement strand
TTCGTGTTTGTTATATCGGGGGATGCAAAACTCATCGTCCATGATCTGCGGTCATCCGTTCAATCCGCGTCATCTGCGTGCAAAAACAACGCTCCGGCTAAATATGCCTTCCATGCACAAAACCATGCCGGACACGGTATATATTGACGGATGTAATGCACAAGCAACCGCAAACAGGGCGCACACACAAGCGCGCCCCTGCGGGTTATTTATTTTTCATGCCCAAGCAGGCTGTTATACAGATCATTATTGTTTATAATTTCATACGCTTTTTTGAATATCCCGCTATTTTCATTGTATATCCTGAGGGAAGTTTCCGTGTCATAAACATCCCGGGCCAGAAGCATTTTCAATTGCATTTTTATTAAATCCGAAGCTTTGCCGAATTCGTCCTCCCTGTAAGCGATCTTCTCTTCCTCCCCGGCAGCTATGACCCTGTCCAATAAACTTTGCGGTACAACATATTTGCTGACGAAAGCTTCTTTGGTCGGATATTCGTGCAGAATATCCTTGCGGTGATTGTCTACTTCGCTATAAGCTACCTTGTATATAAGCCCTCTGTTGGCTATGCTTTTGAAATAAGGAGTATAATTCGCGGTATCCAACGGCACAAAATAATCCGGCATGACGCCGCCTCCGCCATATACCGTCCTCTTATTCGTTAAAGTTGTGTATTTTAATGAATCGGGAAAGTGGATACTGTCGGCATGCATCATTTCTCCTTTGTTATACCGTTCTATCACATCCATATTGTAGGATGTAATATCCCCGCTTGTATAGGGCTTCTGTATCGAACGTCCCGTAGGCGTATAATAACGCGCTACCGTGAGCCTTATCATTGATTCATCCGGCAATGGTATTTGCCTTTGCACAAGACCTTTGCCAAAACTGCGGCGGCCTACTATCACGCCTCTGTCCCAGTCTTGAACAGCGCCCGACAAGATTTCACTTGCCGACGCAGAGCCTTCATTTATCATGATGACAAGTTTTCCGTCTTCAAAATTTCCTTTTTCGGTAGCCGCTTCATCTCTTCTTGGCTGACGCAGCCCCTCCGTATAGACGATAAGTTTGTCTTTACTCAAAAACTCGTCGGACAAGTCGATTGCAGGAGCCATGTATCCTCCGCCGTTACTTTCAAGGTCGAGTATAAGGTTTTTCAAACCTTGCTTCCTTAATTTGGCAATAGCATCCTGAAATTCTTTTGTTGTGGTAGCTCCGAAACGTATGACGCGTATATAACCGGTATTGTTATCCACCATATAAGAGGCGTCAATACTGTATACGGGTATTTTTGCGCGCGTTATTTTGAAATCCAGCAGTCCGGACACTCCCCGCCGCAAAACTTTTATGTCTACCTTTGTCCCTTTAGGTCCTTTCAGGCGCGACATCACATATTTAGTCGGTTTCTTCACTCCGGCTATGAGCGTATCGTTTATATAGAGTATTTTATCGCCCGCCATTATTCCGGCCTTTTCCGACGGCCCTCCCGCCAGGGCTTCTATGACATAAAGCGTATCGGTCATCATATTGAACGAGATCCCGATACCGTCAAAATTGCCCTCAAGCGGTTCGTTCATGTCTTTTACTTCGTCTGTGCCGATATAGGTTGAGTGCGGGTCAAGCTTTTCCAAAAGCGATTTGATAGCGTCTTCGGCAAGTTTCCCGTCATTCACGTCATCTACATACAGATTCTCTATGATAGCCATGGCTGTCGCTACTTTTTTGGAGCCTTCGCTCATTTTGAACTGGGCGGAAGCGGAAGCTACAACAACAAGAAAACACAGCGCCGGTATAATAACTCTTTTCATGTGCATATAATTTGTTTTTTAATAGTCGCAAGGAACTCTAACATATTGGCTCCGCCGGAGGTTGTTTCATGCTCTTTGGCGCAACTTTTGCATGCCCGTTCCATACATTTTTCTTGATCATATTTATTTCTCCGCAAAAAACGGATATGTTGTTTCTCGCGTAAATTTATATTACACCCTGCTATCCAGACAAATGCCTTCAGGAACAAATTCGCTTGCATCGTGTCCGAACCGCAGCAACTCCCGTACGATGGAAGAACTGACATACGCAAACTCCGGTTCCGTGAAAAGAATCAACGTTTCGATTCCCGATATATTCCTGTTTATATCGGCTATAGTCTTTTCGTATTCGAAGTCGTTTACCGAACGTATGCCCCGCACTATGAAGCCGGCATTTACGGCTTTTGCAAAATCCACAGTCAGGCAGTCGTATGTTTCCACGGAGATGCGTGTTTCGTCTTTATAGAGGCTGCGTATCATCTCAATGCGGCGTTCCGGAGAAAAGTAGCTTTTTTTCGCATCATTTCTGCCAATGGCGATAACGATCTCGTCAACCAGTGCGAGAAAGCGTTTTACCAAAGAATGATGTCCTGTTGTAAAGGGATCGAACGTCCCCGGAAAGACTGCTTTTTTCTTCATTATTCTAATTAGCCATATCGGAGATGAACTTGATACGCACCAGCCGTATCTCGTCTTCCGAATACTCGCCCAGTTCGTTGACAGCTTCTTCCAGGTCGTCCGATTCGGCTTCCTGGAAATACCGGAATATTTCTTCTATATGATCCTCGTCAATGACTTCGCGAAGGAAATAATCAATATGTATCTTTGTTCCCGAATAGACGATGGCTTCAACTTCATTGAGCAGTTCCGTGAAATCGATTCCTTTCGATTCGGCCAGGTCGTCCAAAGCTACTTTGCGATCGATAGCCTGCACAATAGCCACTTTCAATTTCGATTTGTTGGCAACCGTCCTCACACGCAGATCTTCCGGCCGTTCAATTTCGTTTTCCTCGACATGTTTTTTTATTATCTGCAGAAATTCCGTACCGTACCTTCTGGCCTTGCCCGCCCCTACTCCCGGAATATTCTGCAACTCTTCCATGGTGACGGGATAGATGGTCGCCATCGCTTCCAAAGAGGGGTCCTGAAAGATCACATACGGCGGAACATTATGATTCTTGGCCATTTTTTTGCGAAGGTCCTTCATTATGGAAAATAATACGGGGTCTACAGCCGAGCCTCCTCCACCGCCGCCTTTTACGACTACATCATCAATGTTTTCATCGCCGTCCGCATCTTCATCGTCGGTTGTGATTTTGAAAGATACCGGTTTTTTCAGAAAGTCTTTTCCTTTTTTTGTAACCTTCAGTAACCCGTAATTTTCGATGTCCTTGTCAAAATAACCTGCTATAAGGGACTGACGGATCACAATATTCCATGTGTCTTCTTCCACATCATCTCCGGAGCCGAACACGTCCAGTTCCTGATGCCCGTATGTTTCAATTTCGGATGTTTCCTTACCTGTCAGTATATTGATAACATAATCCGTCTTGAATTTTTCTTTTAACGCAATTACAACTTCCAGAGCTGTCAATAATAAATCTTTAGCTTCCACCTGTTTTTTGGGATTTACGCAATTGTCACAATTTCCACAATTTTTTTCTTTATATTCTTCACCGAAATAGTGAAGCAGAACTTTTTTCCTGCAAAGCGCTGTTTCTGCATACGCCGCTGTTTCAAGCAGCAGTTGTTTTCCTATTTCCTGTTCGGCAACAGGCTTTCCCTGCATGAATTTTTCCAGTCTTTGCAAGTCTCTAAAAGAGTAAAAGGCAATACATCTACCTTCTCCTCCGTCGCGTCCGGCCCTGCCTGTTTCCTGATAGTATCCTTCAAGGCTCTTGGGTATGTCGTAGTGTATCACATATCTGACGTCCGGTTTGTCGATGCCCATACCAAACGCAATAGTGGCCACAATCACATCCGCCTGTTCCATAAGGAATGCGTCCTGGTTGGCTGAACGCGTATTCGGGTCCAGGCCGGCATGGTATGGCAAGGCGTTTATATTGTTTGTTTGGAGGATTTCCGCGAATTCCTCTACTTTCTTGCGGCTCAAACAATATATGATACCCGATTTATGCTCGTTCGACTTGATGTATTTAATAATGTCCCTGTCTACATTGTCTGTTTTGGGACGCACTTCATAAAAAAGGTTGTCCCTGTTGAACGAAGTTTTAAAAACATCGGCGTCGATCATTCCCAGATTTTTCTGGATATCGAGTTGCACTTTTGGAGTCGCCGTGGCTGTGAGCGCTATGATCGGGCGTTTACCGATTTCGGCGACATTAGAACGTATCCGCCTGTATTCGGGGCGGAAATCATGCCCCCATTCCGATATGCAGTGAGCTTCGTCTATGGCGTAGAACGAAATTTTTATTTGCCGGAGAAAATCCATGTTTTCTTCTTTGGTCAACGATTCGGGCGCCACATACAGTAATTTGGTCTTGCCTGAAAGGATATCGCTTTTTACATGTTCTATGGCCGCCCTGTTGAGCGAAGAATTGATAAAGTGGGCGACTCCGTCTTCTTCGCTGAAATGCCGCATTGCATCCACCTGATTTTTCATCAATGCTATAAGCGGCGAAACGACCACAGCCGTTCCCCCCATCAGCAAGGCAGGCAACTGGTAACAGAGCGACTTTCCTCCTCCTGTCGGCATCAGGACAAAAGTATCCTTTCCGTCCAGTACATTCCGGATGATCGCCTTTTGGTTTCCTTTGAATTTCTCAAAGCCAAAATGCTTTTTCAAAGCAAGAGACAGTATGTCGTTTCGGTCAGGCATAGTTTATAAAAAAACAGACTATTACGTTATACGAAGATAAAGTCCTAATTTTAAATCTCCAACTTAAAACAGGCTATTTTTTATAAAAAATTTTTATTGTGAATTTTTGAGTTTTATCATTTGTGAATTCTCGAGTTGATCTTCAGCATACTTTTTGGTGATGTGCAATTGCGTCTGTTTTGTAGATGGCATGTTAAACATGGCGTCCATCATAATGCTTTCCACAATGGAGCGTAATCCCCTTGCTCCCAGTTTGTATTCTATCGCTTTATCCACAATAAATTCATACACATCTTCATCGAACGAGAGTTTCACATCATCCATTTTGAAGAGTTTGACATATTGTTTTATAATAGAATTTTTGGGTTCGGTAAGTATCCTGCGCAAGGCGCTCCTGTCCAATGCTTCCAGATATGTCAGTATCGGCAGGCGTCCGATAATTTCGGGAATCAGCCCGTATGACTTCAAATCCTGAGGCGCCACATATTGCAACAGGTTGTCCCGGTCTACTTCCGCGTTTTTCAGAGACGATGCGTATCCTACAACTTTTGTATTCAGCCGGTGGGCTATCTTCCGTTCGATACCGTCAAAAGCCCCGCCACAGACAAACAGGATATTTTTGGTGTCGACGGCGATCATCTTTTGATCCGGATGCTTGCGGCCTCCTTGCGGCGGCACGTTCACGATTGAACCTTCGAGCAGTTTTAACAAACCCTGCTGTACTCCTTCGCCGCTCACATCGCGGGTTATGGACGGATTGTCGCTTTTGCGCGCAATCTTGTCTATCTCGTCTATGAACACGATCCCTCTTTCCGCCGACGCCACATCATAGTCCGAGGCCTGAAGCAGGCGGGTAAGGATACTTTCTATGTCTTCACCCACATATCCCGCTTCTGTCAGCACGGTTGCATCCACAATGGCGAACGGTACATGAAGCAGTTTTGCTATTGTACGGGCCAAAAGAGTTTTGCCCGTACCTGTGGGGCCTACAAGTATGATGTTTGATTTTTCTATTTCAACGTCATCGTTTTTTTTCTGCAATAGCCGTTTGTAGTGATTGTAAACGGCGACAGCCAGATAACGTTTCGCACTATCCTGTCCAATGATGTATCCGTCGAGGTATTCTTTTATCTTTTTGGGGTCAGGCAACTGTTTTTTGTCAATGCCTGTCGAAGATTTGGATTTAACATCCAAGCTGTCCCTTACGATTTGATATGCCTGTTCGGCGCAACTGTCGCAGATATCCGCGGATAAACCGGATATGAGCATATTGACGTCCTTGACGCTTCGTCCGCAAAAATTGCACAGGCCTATTCCTTTTTTTGCCATAGATTCGGTTGCAAGTAAAGTTCTTTTTTACTGCTTTTTATTTATTTCTGATTAAAACTTCGTCTACCATGCCATAGTCTTTGGCTTCCGCCGCAGTCATCCAGTAGTCACGGTCAGAATCCTTTTCAACCTTATCGAAAGGTTGTCCCGAGTGGCCGGAAATGATCGTGTATAGCTCTTTCTTTATTTTACCGATTTCACGGGCGGTGATCTCGATATCGGAAGCTTGTCCCTGCGCACCGCCTAACGGCTGGTGGATCATTACGCGTGAATGTTTCAGGGCAAAACGTTTTCCCTTTTCTCCCGCCACAAGCAATACGGCTGCCATGGATGCGGCAATACCGGTGCAAATTGTGGACACGTTACTGTTTATGAACTGTATGGTATCATAAATGCCATACCCTGCATAGACAGATCCGCCGGGAGA
This sequence comes from Prevotella sp., assembly GCA_031273295.1. Classification (GTDB taxonomy): domain Bacteria; phylum Bacteroidota; class Bacteroidia; order Bacteroidales; family Dysgonomonadaceae; genus Dysgonomonas. The sequence continues at coordinate 7,982 of JAISSD010000294.1, read as the reverse complement.
ATTGATATAGATGGATATATCTTTGCCCGAATCGGCAGAGTCCAGAAAAAGCAATTGCGCCTGAATGACATTTGCGGTATAATCGTCTATCTGGGCGCCCAGAAAGATTATTCTATCCATCATCAGACGGGAAAACACATCCATTTGGGCAACATTCAATTGACGTTCCTCGATGATGGTAGGCGATATATAGCTGCTTGTGATATCTACATATTTATCCAGAGCGAGTCCGTTCATCCCTAAATGCCTGGTGGCATATTTCTTAAATTCATTGTTCATAACATTTTCTTTTCAAATAGTGAATAAATAGTGATAAAACCATCGTTTTTACAGACAATTATCATGCCGTTGCGGCCTGCATAAAAAAGAGGCTAATACCCAGCCTCATTTCCTATAAACAAAGTTATAAATAAAAAATTGAAAAGCTAAAATATTATTCAGAGTATTTCTTCCGTTATTTCATCGAAAACGGGCAGAAAGAGTAATTATTCTATCTGCCCGTTGTATTATTTCATTTACGCTCACGTTTCTTCCTGTTTATCTTCTTCATTTTCAAAGAATTTGCGGAAATCATCCAGGGAAACTGATTTTTCTTCGACGCCCAATTTTGTTTTCAGCAGGTCTATGATCTTGTTTTCCATCACGCGTTCCCGCAAGTTGCGTACAATCTCTTTGTTTTTCAACACGCCGTCCACATAGTCTTTAACTGTTTCGTCCGGCAGGGACGCCATGTCGTATCGTGCAAATACAGCTTTTGCCGCCTGCATGGCAATAATTTTCAAGTCATCGTCTTCTATCCTGATATCGTAATCGTTGGCGATTTGTTTTTTGATCAGATGGAATTTCAGGCCGGCTATAATTTTCGGGTAACTGGCTTCGATGGATCCTGCGCTTTTTTCTTCGTCGGAAACCAATAGCCATCTTTTCAAGAAAGCGTCGGGGAATTGCAGTTCTCCGACTTTTTTCTCCAGTAACTCTTTCGCATCCAGGAGGAATTTGTAATCGCTGTCAGGGATGTACCGCTCTTCCATTATCTCCCTTATTCCAGCTCTGAATTCGTCTGCATCTTTCACCTTGTCCATGCCAAAAACCTTGTCGAACAGTTCCTGTCCCAATTCGGCGTTTTTGTGACGCGTGACTTCCGTTATTTCAAATCTGAATTCGGGGGCGATAGCTTCCACCTCGTATTTTTCGATATGGAGCATTGCCGCGATCTCGGTTTCATTTCCCCCGTAAGCCTTCCCCGGATTAAATGTGATCATGTCTCCGGCTTTAACCCCTGCAAACTTATCCCGTTCGTCAGCGTCTTTCATATAAGAAGGCATAACGCAACCGGATTCCACAACGATACCGTCTTCTTTCACCCGGCCGTCTTCAAGTTCGGAAATAACGCCTTTGACAAGGTCTGTGGCTATAGCGCCTTCTTCTGTTTTGCCGTAGCTGCCATAGATTGATCTGTAATACTCTACTTGCGCATTCACAAGCTCTTCGTCCACATTGATTTTGTAGTAAGCTATTTCGTCTTTTCCGGTCAATGACAATTTTATCTCGGGAGCGAGCGCAATGTCGAAATAGAAATCGTAATCGCTTTCTGTCGCAAAATTGAAGGATTGCTGTTTCTCTTCGTTTGGAAGAGGCCCTCCAAGTATATTCAATTGATTTTCCACGATATAATCACACAAGCTCTCGTGTACAATACTTTCTATTTCTTCGGCCAATATGAATCTACCATACATTTTTTTCATCAGGCCCACAGGCGCGGTTCCCTGGCGAAATCCAGGCATGTTTACTTTTTTGCGGTAAGTTTTCAACGCACGGTCATATTTTTCCTGATAGTCTGCTTTGGCAATACTGACTTGCAAGACAGCATTTACACTATCGATATTTGTTAGAGATATATTCATCTTAACGGGTTTAATTTTTAATTGTTACAAGTTCAATCCAATGCGCAAGAAAAAGCCATCTTTCCCGACTTTTTTTTGTGGTGCAAAAATAGTCTTATTATTGTAATATTCAAAGCAAAATAATAATTAATCTCAACTCCTTTTTTTACAAAGAGAATCCCCGATTCGTTAAAAAGATGTTTTGCAACATGTTTTATATAAAAATAAACTAACTTTGTTTTTAAGTTAATTATGAAACCTGATTTATATTATCAAGTTTTTTTTTATGGTAGCAAATAGCGGCAAAGTTGTTAGTATATCGGCGTGTATTCCTGAAATTTGGCATTTGTTGAATAACAAGGAGCGCGACTTGATTTCAGTCAAAGCCAAGATTCTCGGTTATAAAAAGAACGAGGTGATCTATAGAGAGGACGAAACGCCTCAGGAGTTGATGTGCCTGTGCAAAGGGAAAGTAAAGATCTATAAAGACGGCGTGGGAGGACGCAGTCAGATAATCAGGATGATAAGGCCTACGCAATATTTCGGCTACCGCGCTTATTTTGCAAACCAGCCGTATGTAACGGCCGCCTCCGCTTTCGAGACCTCCACCATTTGCTTTATACCGATGCGAATCATAGAAGAGATAGTTTCGGTCAACTCAAAACTGGGAATGTTCTTTATCCGCGAGTTGTCTACCGACCTGGGGATCGCCGATGAAAGGGTTGTGAACCTTACCCAGAAACATATTCGCGGGCGTTTGGCCGAATCTCTTGTCTTCCTTGTCGAAAATTACGGGCTGGAAGAAGACGGAGCCACTATCAGTATCTATTTATCCCGCGAAGACCTTGCCAATTTGTCAAATATGACAACGTCGAATGCCATCAGGACGCTATCCACATTCGTCGAAGAACATATAATTACTCTCGACGGCCGCAAAATCAAGATCCTGGACGAAGAAAAACTGCGAAGAATAAGTAAAATCGGATGATCGCCAATATCGCCCACAAATATCTGGACTTCAAATTCAGGGAAGTAGACAGATTTATCAGCAAACCAATCCATACCCAGGAAAAAATCCTGGCCTGCTTGCTTCAAAACGGGTCGGATACCCTGATAGGCCGGCAATATAACTTTTCCACAATCGGGAATAAAGACGGGTACAGAAAGCGGGTACCTGTTTTCCATTACGAAGATCTACGGCCCTATCTGGACAAGATACTGATAGACAAGCAGCAAAATGTGTTGTGGAACAAACCCGTAAGATGGTTTGCCATGTCGTCGGGCACCACCGAAGACAAGAGCAAATACATCCCCGTGACTTACGAATCACTGACAAAAAGTCATTACAAATGTGGCGAACAAATGCTTGCCATATATGGACAAGCCAATCATAAAGCCAGATTCTTTTTCGGAAAAACGCTTGTACTGGGCGGCAGCAAACAGATAAATAACATAGGCGACGGGATTTTTACCGGAGATATATCCGCTATATTGATCAAGAACTTGTATTTCTGGGCAAAAAGAAGCCGTACTCCCGAAAGCATCTCCCTTGTGCCGGATTGGGAAGTGAAGTTGCAGGCTTTGACGGACTATGCCGTAAAGAACGACATAAGGGCGTTTATGGGCGTGCCTTCATGGCTGCTTGTCCTGCTGAAAAAGATAAAGGCTGATACAGGCCGCGAACCGGCCGATATATGGCCGAATCTGGAAGTATTTTTCCATGGAGGCGTAAGTTTCACTCCATTCGAAGAACAATATAAAAAGATAATACAAAAGCCGGACATGTATTATTGGGAAACCTATAATGCTTCCGAGGGATTTTTCGGAGTGCAATTTTCCAATGATTCCAAAGACATGCTGTTGATGCTGGATAACGGCGTCTACTACGAATTCGTACCGATGAGCGAATGGAACAGCCAAAACCCCAAAACTTTGACCTTGAACGAAGTGGAAACCGGGCAGAATTATGCGCTTCTTATTTCTACCAACGGCGGACTTTGGCGTTATATGATAGGCGATACCATTGAGTTTACCTCTACCTGTCCGTATTTGTTCCGGATAACAGGACGAACCAAAAATTTTATCAATGCTTTCGGCGAAGAGCTTATCATAGATAATGCCGAGAAAGCGCTGGCTGCGGCTTGCAAGGCGGCTAACGCCCTGATAAGCGAATATACCGCCGCCCCTGTCTATTTCGGGGATGACAATACAGGCGCCCACGAATGGCTTGTCGAATTCTTTGTAGAGCCTGACGATCCGGAACGGTTTGCCAGACTGCTCGACGAAAATCTGAAGAAAGTGAATTCCGATTATGAGGCCAAACGTTCCCATGACCTCTCTCTAGGTTTGCCGATTGTGAGAAGCGTGCCGAAAGGAACATTCAACGAATGGCTGAGATCAATCGGAAAACTGGGCGGACAAAACAAAGTGCCGCGATTATCCAATAACAGGGACTATATGGATAAACTGCTGATGTTTATCAAGCAGAACGGGACAGGATGTACTTTACAGCAAACTTGCCGCCTCCGCATCCAAAAACCAATATAGATAGCCTCTTTTCGGATTTACTTTTGCGGCAGGATATTTATCAGAAAATTCTTTCCGGTTTTTTATTATATCCCTGACCTTTCCGGCTTTGTTTTTGCCTGTTGCCAGGAAAACGACATACTGGGAATTATTGACCACCTTGCCGCTAACAGTCACGCGTTGCATGCCTGTTTCAGGATGTTTCCCTATCACGCAGACGTCTTTGCTATCCCATAATTCTATCTGATTGGGGAAGATGGACGCCGTATGCCCGTCATCGCCCAAACCCAACATTACAATCTCGAAAACGGGCAGGTCGAAACGCTGCATCAACTTGGCGCTCAGGATTTTACTATACCACAATGCCTCCTCTTCCGGCTCGTTTTCCCCATGTATGCGGTAAATATTATTGTTTGGAATACCGGGCGTCTTGTCAAACAAATGCTCTTTTGTCATTCCATAATTATTCATCACATTTTCGGGCGGGACACAACGTTCGTCTCCCCAGAAAAAGGAAATACGGTTCCAGTCGATGGTATTTTTACAACTCCCGGCCCAATAGTCAAATATGACTTTAGGCGTGGCGCCTCCCGACAAAGCCAGGTTGAGGTGCGGATATACATCCAGCAACTTTAGCACAAACTCCGTAAATCCCTTGCTTAACGCCTCCGGATTTTCATAGATCCTAATCTCTTCTTTTATCATAATTCGCGATATATACCATCATCAGACAGATTTTTACAAGGATACCTCCATGTCAGATTTTTTTCTTCAATCAAGTCACCGGCATTTCCCGGCCCCCGGTAACCGGCCGGATAACCATGTAAAGGCGTGTCAGGATTTTCTTCCGAAAATCAAGCGACGGCTGTACGAATTTCCATGCGGCCTCCAATGCGTCGCCACGTATGTACAATATGAAATCGCCTGCCATGCAATCCAGCAACAAGCGTCCGCATGCTTCGGGTAGACAAGTATCCTGCAACCGGGAATAATGAAAGTCCATATTCACGTTCTTTACCTGAATTGCACGAAGTTAGTGTTTTTTTACGGTTTTACATTAAAAACGGACTCTATATTATTGAAACGCATTTTTTTTTGTGAGGAGGGAAAAAGGCCGGAGGCAGACAGGCCGGAATGAGGTCGCAGGCATAAAAACCGGACTTTTTGTTTGATTCCGCATCATAATTCCGGAAATTGAATGTAAAAAGGCGGAAATCTGCAATAAAGTATCCACCCGGATTTAATATATTTGTTGGATAATATATACTTACTCAAATTCATTAACAAAATTCAAACTTATGAAAAAAGCGATTATTTCAGCAGCTCTTCTTGCCGCCGGATTGTTTTCCGGTTGCAGCAGTGAAGAGAGCGTCTCCAAACCGGAGACAGTTGGACAGACAGGGACTTTGACATTCAGTTTTCCTGCGCCGCGTCAAAGTATAACCTATGCGATTGACGATGCAACCGAATCCGAATCCGCCGTAACTGCAACAGCCGGCGAAATCAAGATTAACGACGTCACAGTCTACATGTTCAAAAATTCGGGCGATTCGGACGGGGAATTGCTGGTGGCAAGGAAAACGGCGTCTGCGGACGAAGCCAGCGCCAGATCGGTGAAATTCGACGTAAACGACTTTGCCACCGGCTCCGACAACTATCTGTTCTATGCCGTTGCCAACGTCAACGGTAATATTACAGATAACTTTGTTGTTGGCCAGACCACTCTCGACGAGTTCACCACTGCCGTTACAACCGATACCGGTACCGAACCGATTCCAGGCAGCAACATGCTGATGGCAGGATATGTAACGATAGAGGGTTTGTCCACGGCTACCAGTCCTGTCCAGACAATTAACCTGCGTCACCGTGTAGCCAGGTTCGATATTGACAACCTGACTGCCGATGATGATCCGGCCAACGACAACATGGAACCGGGCAGTGGAGGCAATGCCGCCGAAACATTCTTTGAAATAACAAAGATCCACGTGATCAATACCCTGTCGAAAGGATATCTCACAAAGGAAGACAACACGGATACCCGTCCGGATCTGACTGACAAGGTATCTTTGAAAGGCGACAATGCGATCGATGTATCCAAGATACCCGGTATCAACGAGCTTCCTGTCGCCGGCGCGTTCTACCTCTGGCCCGGGAAACTGGCCGACAAGAGTCATTACAAGGACGAGGGTTCCGCGGCCATCGAAGTTGAGGGCGTTTATACGGGCGACGGCGATGCCAAGGTATTTACAGTCCTTCTGGAATCCGAAAAGGATATCGAGGCCAACAAGCGATATACTTTGAAGGTGCAGCGTATCAGCCAGACGACCTTGACGTTCAGTCTGATTCCCTCCGGTTGGGGTGACGGAGACGAAGTGACAGCCAAGCCGGCTACTGACGGATCATTTATATATGGCGGCTTCGAGCTGCTTGCCGGCGGAGCGGTAAACAGCGCCCCGGTGGCAAACAATACCGTCGACCTGTCGGCCAATACCGGAGAATATGACAACGAGTTGAGGTTTTATACCGAGAGTGAAAGCAATGGAACCGGCGCTTTGACGGCTACTCTTGCCATGACTTTGGGGACGGGTTATTCAACTGCTGTCACTCCCGTTCCGGACGGCGCTCCGGTTGTCACCTATTCTATCGGCAAGGTCAGACAATACTATAAAATCATTTTACCAAAGACGACTTACCCTGTCAGTGGAACTCTCACGATAAGGGAAGAGAAAACAGAGCTTTACAAGGAACTGGCCGTCACTTCCGTTCCGAAATACGAAAATACGGACTACGAGCCGGTTCAGGTCGAGGGCCAGTATTCAGAGGGTGGCCCTGGCGACGAGAGAAAATATTGGGCTCCGGTAAACGTTGGGGCTACTTCTACCACTTACAGTACAGGTTCGCCTTCTGCCAGTTGTGGTCATTATTTTCAATGGGGACGCAATGTTCCGTTTAGTTACGGCAGTACAGGCGATACCTACAACGGTCCTGTTACCACGGAAATCGATCCTGCCGATTACGCGAACAAGTTTATCATTAACACTACAGCCCCTAATGACTGGTTGGATCCGAAGGATGACAATTTATGGTCGGGTGACAAGGCTCAGGGTCCATGTCCTGCCGGATGGAGGATTCCAACAGGAGCAGAGTTGACAGTCCTGAAAGGCAAGATCGGCAGTGTTACCAACAACCGTGTAAAGGTCACCGGCATAAACGGCGATCTCTATCTGACTGCCGCCGGCGGACGCGATGGTTTGAATTCAGCTGGTCCGTGGAACAGCCGAGGTGAAACCGGCTACTATTGGTCATCTACTGTTTCCGAATTTCAGGCGATAAGGTTTCGCTTCGGTGGGGGTAATCCATTGGTTGTGGACCCGCTCCCTCGTACTACCGGCCTCTCTGTGCGTTGTATCCAGGACTAAGCAATGAATAATAAACAAGCTGTAACAGTTTGAATTTCAGAACTCCTGACGCGGTAAAGTTTTAATTGCTTTTAATGAATGATTTATAAAAACAATACCCCGAGCTGATATTGTCGTGATCTTGACAGGTTTAATATCGCAATATGCTTTGTAT
>JAISSD010000213.1 GCA_031273295.1 Prevotella sp. | reverse complement strand
TAAGGTTGGATAGTAACTTCGATTAATATCGGCAGTATTTAATAAATTTTAACGCGCTTTATATGGTTACAATCTGTCCGAATTTTATCTACCTTTGCGCCGAATGAGGTATATAGCCTCTAACTTGTTATGCACAAAAATACACCTTTTTCCATTCCCTCTTTCCGTCACTTCGTTCCCGAAAAACTGCGCCCGTGGATAATTATCATCTTTGTAATTATCTTTCAACTTTCGGGCGGCGTTTATTTGGCAGCCGTCAGCGAAATGGTCGGCTCCCTTTCTCTGATGCAGGAAGACATCAAGATGGCGGGCTATGCATCCCTGACGGGCTTGGCGCTGACCTTTACCCTTATGTTCCGGCTAAAATTCCGGTTCACGACGAAATGGATTTTGCTTATCTGTTGCATTGCCATTATCATCGGCAACTTGATATGTATGCACACACACAGCGTTCCGGTGTTGGTTGCCACCTGTTTTGTACTGGGTTTCTTTCGGATGTGGGCGACTTTCGCCTGTAATACGCAAATTCAATTGTGGCTGACCCCCGTGCGCGACCTTTCCATCTTCTTTTGCTTTGTCAACGTGTTGGTACAGGGCTGTATGCAGGTTTCGGGATTGATGACTGTTTACACGGCATTTTTATCTTCCTGGGAATATGCGCACCTGATAATCATCGGATTGCTCGGTCTTGTCTTGTCGGCTGTCTTGATTTTATTCCGCACCCGCCGCGAGACACGCAAATTACCGCTTTACGGCATTGACTGGCTGGGCGGTTTGATGTGGGGATTAACCGTATTGTCCGTCCTGTTTGTATGTGTTTATGGCGAGCATTACGACTGGTGGGCATCAACCAATATCCGTGCGGCAACGATATTCGCTGTTGCGACGCTCGGATTAAACCTTTGGCGGGCTTCATTCATCCGTCATCCTTATATTGCATTGAATACATGGACTTTCCGGGTGGTCTATATGACCTTTATCGCCTATATTGTTATTGATATATTGCTCGCTCCCGCCCACGTTTTTGAACACGCCTACATGGAATCCGTGCTCGGATACGACTCCCTGAATCTCATTTCTCTCAATTGGATAATGCTTGCGGGTATTGCTGTAGGATGTTTCTTTACTTGGCAAACTTTTGCCTTACGGAAATGGCGATACCGAACGATGAACGTTATCGGCTTGTCGGCGATTATTGCTTATTTATTGCTGTTTTATTTCGGGATTGATTACAATTTGCCGAAAACCGCTTTGATGTTGCCGCTGTTTTTGCGGGGCTTTGGGTATGTGGTTATTGCGATATGCTTTCTGACCATCTTAACGCGCGTTCCGTTTATCCCAAATTTTCCGCAATCGCTGACTGTTCAGGCATTTGTGAGCGCAAGTCTTGGCACCGCCGTGGGCAATGCGGTAGTCGGTCGCGTGTTGAAAATAGCTGTAAAATGGAATTCTCTTTATTTCGGCGCCAATTTGGACAATGTCAATCCGATTGCCCGTCAATTTACGCCGGCAGAACTTTATGGCGCAGTACAGCAACAAGCCTTAATGGTTTCCATGAAAGAAATCTATGGCTGGCTGGTGCTTTTGGGTATTTTTTGCATCCTGTTGATTCTGATAAATGAAAGCAGTTTCCGTCCGAGAAATCCCATTGAGCCGACAGCTAAAGTCCTGCGTAAAATGGTAATGAGTACTTATAGACGATTTTCATGAACTAATTATAATAAACAATTAAAGCTATGTCCAAGTTAATTAATGAACAAGTCAGGAAGATGGAAATTTTAATATCCGGTCTAAGAAGCAACAAAGATGTTGTAAAAAATTGGGGGATTAGCGAATCGTTAATCAGTGAATTGGATGTCGAAAAAATAGAGTTGGATAAAGACAACCAAGAACTTGAACGTCTAAAAACGGAAATTAGGGAAAAATCAAGAGCGGCAACCAAGAGAATGGTTAATCTTAAGAAAAAATATACTGTTGTAAAAAAGGTAATAAAAAGAGATGCTGAGCCAATCAAATGGGGACAATTTGGTATTATGGACAGGCGATGAGAAATAAATCAATAAACACTGTTGGTATTTTCTTTTTTACCTTAATCAAGTATTTATCCAAATAATTATATGTAGTTTGAGCCATATTTTTGTTAGTATCAAATTGCATTCCATTATGCAATTTGTAATATTTTGCAAAGATATGCTTTTTCTTCGGCGATAATCTGCAACACATCACGCTTTATCTGATTGTAATTGCGCTGTATCTGTTCCTGCATAATGTCGTTCCCGTTTTCATCCAAAAACGGAGTGATAACCGGAATCGGCTTGCAGACTTTTGTTTCCCGCGCGACTTTTGCGTTGTCAATCATTATCTGCGCATGGAAGATTTTCTGTTCAATCTTCTCGTCAATATTATCGGCAACCGAGCCGACAAACATGCCCTGTGAAAGATTGGCTATCTTGCTTGCCGGAATCAGCGAATCAAGTTGCGTATTGATAGACATGGAGGTATCCTGCCGGTTGATGGTCAGCGACTGCCGCTTTTGCAGGATTTTTCCGAAGCGTTCGGATAGCGTTTTGGCGGTTTCGCCCACTGCCTGACCGGAGAAAATATTGCCGACCGTGTTTTGGATGACCTTGCTTTCCTTGTCGCCATAGTCGCGGTTGAGTTGTCTGAACCTTGATTTATAGGATTAAATGATTGACATGATTATGGCGTTCAAGAGAATCTTTTAATCAAGCAAATCA
>JAISSD010000206.1 GCA_031273295.1 Prevotella sp. | reverse complement strand
TTGTCCGGTAGCAGCAGTGAAGAGAGCGTCTCCAGGCCGGAAACAATCGGTCAGACAGGGACTTTGACTTTCAGTTTTCCCGCTCCGCGTCGAAGCGTGACTTATGCGATTACCGATGCAACCACGGGTGAGGATGACGGTGTGGATGCAACAGCCGATGAAGCCCTGATTAGTGACGTAACCGTCTACATGTTTGAAAATTCAGGCAATGAATTTCTGGTTGCCAGACAGTCGGCAACAGCGGGTGAAGGTGCTGGCGTTGCGTCGGTTAGCATCGACGTGAACGACTTTACATCCAACGATGCCGATTATGTGTTCTATGCAGTAGCCAACGTCAATGACAACATCGAAGACAACTTCAAGGTTGGAATAACCACACTCGATGACTTCACCATTGCCGTTGCGGCAAAGACCGGGGCCCGGATTCCCGGCAGTAACATGCTGATGGTAGGCTATAAAACGATTACCGGTTTGTCTGCGGATACCGGGCAGAGTCATACGATTAATCTTCGTCACCGCGTGGCCCGTTTCGACATCGACAACACTACCGAAGACGAAGATTCGACCAACAACGACGACGAATCGGGTACTGAAACATTTTTCAAGATAACAAAAATCCATGTGTTCAACACATTGGCCGAGGGTTATCTCACAGAAGAAACCAATAGCCGTCCGACGGAACGCGACCCTCTTGCCAACAAGGCAGACCTGGCCGGTGAAGAAGATGCGATTGATGTTTCCAGTGTAGCCAACATAAACAACGGTATTGCCGCAGGCGCGTTCTACCTCTGGCCCGGAGAACTGGCTGCCAAATCTGCTCTGGATACTCCCGGTTCCACGGTCATCAAGGTGGAGAGAGTCTATGTAGTCGATGACATGCCGATAGAGCCGGTGGTTCACACTGTCCAGTTGACCGGTGAACAGAAAATCGATGCCAATGTCCGTTATACTTTGAAGGTATCGCGAATCGGCGGGAAGAGCTTGAGATTCGATTTGGTTCCTTCCAAATGGGGTAACGGGCCTGCCGTTACTGCAACTCCGTCCGTCGGAGCTTTTGAATACGCAGGCTTCGCATTGAACAGCAATCCGCTGGATAACGACAACATTGACCTGTCGACCAACACAGGCGATAGCGAATTGACGTTTTACACCGAAAGCGACAGCAGGGCGACGGGTGCTCTGACGGCAAAATTTGACCTGACTTTGGGAACGGGTTATGCTCCAAACGTAACTCCCGTGCTGGACGGCGCCCCTGCGGTCACCTATTCCAGTATAAAAGTCAGACAGGGATATAAAATCACCCTGCCAAAGACGACTTATCCGGTTGAGGGAACCCTCACGATAAAAGACGAGAAAACAGGACTTGAAAAGGAATTTGCCATCACTTCCGTTCCGAAATACGAAAACACAACTCACAAGACTGTTCTTGTCGGGGGCAAGTATTGGGCTCCCGTCAACGTTGGGGCTAGTTCCACTACTTACAGCGCCAGTGTGGCCGGTTGCGGTTATTATTTTCAGTGGGGACGCAGTTACACGGAGTTTGCTTACAATAGTACAGGCGACACGGAGGCTGGCCCTTTATCCGCTGAGGATGCCGAAACTAACGCAACCAAGTTTATCACCAACAGTTCTGTAGAGACCTTTTATGACTGGTTATCTCCTCAAGATGACCGTTTGTGGACTACTATTGATCCGCGGGGTCCATGTCCTGCCGGTTGGCGGGTTCCAACCGAAACCGAGTTGCTGGTATTGAAAAACAAGTATGTCAAAAGTAATTTCGACAAAGATAACGATAACCGTTTGCGGATTCCGGGCGCCGTTGACGGCGAATACCTCTATCTGCCTGCCGCCGGCTACCGTAACACTGGCGGTACGTGGTCCGGTCAGACTTCGTTCGGTCGCTACTGGTCGTCCAGCGTTTCCACTACCAGCGCGGGGTACTTGGACTTCTATATCGAGGCGGCCACTATGCTTTCGCTCAGTCGCGCGAACGGCTTGTCTGTTCGTTGTCTCCAAGAATAGACAGGTTGCACCGGAATATTGACACGATTAATGTGATTAAGAGGATTGGCAGGAAATTGTCTGAACCTTGATTTAGGATTAAAGGATTTTCCTGATTGTGTCCTTGAATCACGTGAATCGTGCAAATCATATAAATCAGGGTTCAGACTTTTTCCCGGCCTTCAGGATTTTTTACGCAAAAGGCGCAAAGCGTATCGCAAAGGGCGCAAAGAAAATGCTTCGCGTTCTTTGCGGATACTTTGCGCTCTCTGCGTTAAAACACAACTTTTGTCTTTTCTATTGACATTCCTTTCACACTTCTTTTTTGACTGTTCCCGTTTTATAAGATTAAGCTAATCCGGTTAATTATGGAGAAATTTTGCACCGCATATCCCTCCCTTTTTCGACTCTCGTTTTCATTGAATAGGCAATATCCTCCACTAAATGCACTTTGCTTCCGTCTACTCGCGGGTCTGTCTACTCTGTAAAATAACTTATCGTTGTCTTCGTCGTTTTTTTACGCAAAGCAACAACTTTTTTTGATGCGTTTGCCCTGACCAATATAGCAAGAGGGACAAGAAAGAATGGACAGAAACGAAATGCGCCTTACCTCATAAAGCCATGGTAGTTACGGGCATAGTTATAATCTATAGTCCCTTGCTCTATCTGGATAACAATAGCCTCTATCGCGGCGTCTTTGCCATTTGGGTCGTATTGGGTTTTCAGGCTATTGCCAAAAAGCCCCGCGAAAGCATTATATACTCCGGCTTTGAAACTGCCCGCAAGCGCCTTGACAATATTATATGAGGGCGTGTTGCATTCCCTGTCTATAAGCTTTACCAGTATCTTGCCCTGATTCTTGGTCATCTTTTTCATTTTGGGCTTATATTCCGCCATCATGAATTTTTGAACATCCTCCAGATACTTTTGCTTGGCCTTCCCGTTCGACAAGGTTTCCATATATTCATAAGTTTCTATAATAGAGCTGGCGATTGTTCTGGCATAAGGGTAAGCTATTTTCACGTCGCGTATCAGTCTGGAATATTCCTGCCTTTCTTTGTTATTCCTGAATTTTATCGGAGCAAATATATAAACGGGCTTTAACCGGACTACGGCAATGGTGTCGCCTTCGTATATAGCGGCTATATCCAGGTATGTTTTGGGTTTTTCCTCCTGTGACATGGCCGGCACGGAAAGAAGCGGAAACAAACATATTATAAACAAAATGCCTTTCATATTCCAGTGATGAATAAAGTGTTCAAATATACAAGAAAAACAAACAGAGAAATCTATTTTATGATAAATTAAGGCCGCAAATCCATTTATACCGTGCACGGCATGGTTTTGCGCAGGGAAAGTATATGATAAAAAGTGCATGAACAGATGAATTCCATGCGTTGTATTATAATGTATTCCTGCACAAAAGTATGTCGCGTGAAGTATAGAAATATATCGCGCGCCCTTTGGCGAATTTCCCGTGTTTGTTACTCTATAAAGAAATACTAAAAAAAGCGTTACCTTCGTTTTTTGTATAAAACAGGATATCATGAGACGTCGGTATTTGTTTCTTTTACTCGTAATAAGCCTCTCTTCTGTTGCCCAAACCGGAAAAAAAGACCTTGGAGGGTATATACAAGGCGCTGTATATGACGGGAAAACGAAAGCGCCAATCGCTTCCGCGACCATTCGCCTGCTGAATCAGCCGGATAGCGTTTGTCTAAAAGGAGCCGCTTCGGACAAGAAAGGAGAATTCAGGCTTTTGGTTTCTCCGGGCAAGTATATACTCGAGATCTCATTTATAGGATATAAATCATTTTTGCGCAACTTTAATACTTCCGCACAAAGTCCGGACTATTCTGTAGGAGATATTTACCTGGAAGAAAACGCGATTGAGCTGGACGTTGCCGTAGTGGAAGCGCAAGTCCCCGATATTCTGGTAAAAGGCGATACGATCGAGTATAATGCCGTTTCGTACACTGCGATGGAAAGCGACATGCTACAGGATATGCTGAATAATATACCCGGTGTGGAAGCGGACGCCAACGGAAATATTACGGCTAACGGCAAGCCTGTAACGAAGATACTTGTGGACGGAAAAGAGTTTTTCGGCAACGACATACCGATGGCGCTCGCCAACCTGCCTGCCAATATGATAAAGAAGCTGCAACTGTACAAAGAGCAGTCCGAAACGGCGAAAGTGACGGGATTCAGGGATAGCAACCCGGAGCAGACGCTTAATCTGGTAGTGAAAGAGGAACTGAAACAGAGCGCTTTCGGCGATGTCAAAGGCGGATATGGCGGCGACAAATATGCCAATAAAATACTGGTAAACCATATGCGGAACGATAATCAATTGTCGTTTGTCGGGAATATGGATAATGTAAGCGCTGATGAATATTTGCCGGGAATGGATAGCGGCATTGACAAGAACAGAAATGCTGGCGTCAGCACTCACATTCGGCTATCGGAGAAATTCGGGATAGGAGGTAATGCGAGGTACTCAAACAACGAAAACCTGCTGGAAACCAGGACGAATACACAGACTTTCCTTTCTGCCGGCGACCGTTTGTCGAAACAGAACATGTCATCGACAAACAGGCGGGAAAATATGAACGCGGGGATGAATATAGAGTGGAAGCCCGATACGTTGACTGCCTTTTTTGCCCGTTCGCATGTCGTTTTCAATAATAGCAGGGATGACCGGACAGCGGTAAATTTCTCTTATGTAGCTGAAAAAGACACGACTTCGGGACAATCGACAAACCGGACGAAAGGCGGCGGATACAGTATAAACAACTATTTCACAATTGGCCGTATATTGAATGACAAAGGCAGGACCATCAGCCTGTCTTTCAATAATTTGCTGCGGAAGGATAACCGCAAAGGGACAAATTATTCTCATACGGCTTATACCGGAAATATGGAAGACAGGATAATAGACCAGCAGACAAATACCGTCGACAAGACAAACAGTTACAATATATCCATGTCGTATGTTGAGCCGTTCGGGAAAGATTATCGCCTGCAAATTTTCTATTCATACGGGATGAACAGTTCGGTACGGACGCATGACGCGCGCAAAAGGGACAATGAAGGAAATTATACGATAATGGATTCGGCCTATGTGCGAAATACGGATAACAGGTATGCGAGCCGGAATCTCGGTTTCAATTTTCAGGCGACAAAAGAAAAATACGGA
Organism: Prevotella sp.; assembly: GCA_031273295.1. Classification (GTDB taxonomy): domain Bacteria; phylum Bacteroidota; class Bacteroidia; order Bacteroidales; family Dysgonomonadaceae; genus Dysgonomonas. The sequence continues at coordinate 1,885 of JAISSD010000206.1, read as the reverse complement.
TATGCCGTAGGCTTTAGCATAGACCCTTCACATTCCCGCAGTAAAATCAGTCTGGGGGATTCCATTATCGAAAATCCGGAGCAAAACGTGATAAATTTCGCCCCCAACCTGAGTTTTTCTTATAATCCGAATGAGAGTACAAGTCTCGACTTCAATTATTCGGGAACGACAAGCCAGCCTGAAACAAGTCGGTTGTCGGCCGATACTGTCATTGTGAACGCCTTGTCGAAATATTATGGGAATCCTAACCTGAAACCCGCTTACAGTAACAACTTCAATGCTTTTTACCAAAAGTCGGATTATGAGGCCGGTCGTTTTCTGATGGTAGCGGGAGGATTCAATTATACATTCAACAACATTGTGGATTATACATTGATAGACGAACAAGGTAACAGCGCCAATACATACAGGAATGTAAGCGGAAATATGGGGGCAAACATCAGTTTTATATATAATACGCCTCTTAAAAACAAGAAATTCACGATTACCGGCAATTCAACAGGTAACTATTACAAAAATACGGGTTATACCAACGGGGAAAAAACCATGACGCACAATGTGGTATTTGGAGAACAGACGACGCTTAAATTCAAGAGTGACAAGTTCGAAACCAGTCTGTTGGCTGGTATATCATACAGTATGACGAGGAATAACCTTACCGATTTGCAGGACAGGAATACGGCGAACTATACACTCAAGCATTTTGCAATGTGGAAGCTCCCCTGTGATTTCATCCTTGCCGGCAGTTTCAATTATTCTTACTATTCGGGCTATGAGGATGATTTCAAGAACAGCGAGATATTGTGGAATGCTTCCATTTCGAAGCAATTCCTGAGAAAGAAAAAAGGTACGGTTAAAGCGCAGGTTTTTGATATACTGAACGACAGGAACAATATCACCCGTTATGTAAGCGGCAACTATATGTCCGATTCGCGGTCAAATACGATCAACCGGTATTTTCTGGTCACGTTCTCTTGTAAATTCAATATCATCAGGGGAAAGAAAAATACGGATGACAGCGATGTTTATGAGGGAGAGCTTTAAATTCGGCAGTCCTTCCCAATCATGGCGAGATTGTTATTACAGAATCTTAATGTGGATGCAACTATAAGGAAACAGATAATAGAGTTCTTTGGGCATAGTCGTCAGGCTAAGGGTCTGCCCTGTTTCACAGTGATAAAAGGAGAATGACGTCCCGGTCAATTCCTGTCAGATCAGGGAAAGAGAAAAAGGTATATCGATGACAATTAAGAAGTTGTAGAATACGTCATTGTAAGGCTGAAATCTTTCCATATCCCAATATAACATGTTTGGTGAAATTTTTTTCGGGAGGGAGACGGAGAGGGAAAAAGACCGGAGGTCTTTAATTTGAATAACAACCGGCAATCAACGGAACGCTGCGCCAGCAGGTTTGGATTGTGCGGTTGGCCGGCAGATTCCTTCTTTCAGTCGGAATGACGTGCGCCGGTTTGGGCGGATGTTTCAGCTTCCTCATTTTCCTTAAACTCCTTAAATTGCCTCGCTGTCAAACCTGAAGGAACGGAGAAGAGCCTCAGCCAGGTTTGGATGATATTACAGGCATAAAAAAACATCCTCTTTGTTTAATTCCCATTCATAATTCCGCTAATTGAATATAAAAAGGCGGAAATCTGCAACAGCTTATCCAACCGGATTTAATGCATTTGTCCGCAAATATTTAACTATAAAACAAATTCAGACTTATGAAAAAAGCGATTCAATCAATGGTTATTGTTGCCGCTGGATTGTTGTCCGGTAGCAGCAGTGAAGAGAGCGTCTCCAGGCCGGAAACAATCGGTCAGACAGGGACTTTGACTTTCAGTTTTCCCGCTCCGCGTCGAAGCGTGACTTATGCGATTACCGATGC
>JAISSD010000181.1 GCA_031273295.1 Prevotella sp. | reverse complement strand
ATACGACGCTGAAGATTCCGTGTACGGGAAATATAATGAGGGCGAGACTACCGCTGGTGATGTGAACGGTGTTGGCGGTAATCTTTTCGGCGTTAAATTGTCTTATGTTCTTAACGACGATCCTGTTGGCTTCCCTGCCAGCGGTATCCGCGGCGTTTATTCATTTACCCCTCCCGACATCTACAGCAATTACGGTTACCTGAACACCGTTGGCGTCGCCGGCGGCTACTGGTCGTCATCAGCCTACGATGGGACGTTGGCGTACAGCCCGTTGTTCAACAGCATCTCCAACCCGGCCAGCTACAACTATCGGGTGGACAGTCAGAATGTTCGGTGTGTCCGTTCCTATTAAGAAAATGTAGCGCCTTAGGCGCTATTCGATTCATTTGATTTATTACCTCCCCCGCTTTGTCATTAATGCGGAGAGTTTCAAAACCCCGTTAGGCGGATGATCAATGAATAAAATGAGGGTGGCGGGAAGCAAAACGGGGGCTTCCTGTCGCGCTGTCTGTCTGAACACGATTTAAAGGATTAAAGGATTTACAGGATTGTATCCGTGAATCTTTTAATCCTTGAATCCCGTAAATCAGGGTTCGGACTTTTCGTAAGTCCCGCGCCTATTCATTTCACCCAACATGCCATGTCGGACTGGGATATGGAAGGCTTTCAGTCTTAACCTGACGGCTATGCTCCTACGGGGCGGCGTACTCCCCGTACTTCGGCGGTAGCGATCTGATTCTGAACGAGTCTATCGATCGAACGTACGGCTTCTCTGTCCGTTGTGTAGCAGAATAGTGGCGAGGCAGAAAATGAATGAAACGTTCTGTCATCGAAAAGAGTAAAAAACTTCAGACGGGTCATTATCGATAAGGGAGGCAAACATCTTTAAAATGAGACAGTAAAAAAACGGAGTGCGCCTGTTCAGGGTACGCTTCGTTTTCTTTTTTACCGCAGTGCAGTTATCTGTGCATGGCATACTTTTGTGCAATACTGCAGCATGATATAACGCATGGAATCCATTTGTTCATGCGTCTTTTTACCGGCTTTTACCTTCGTCCGTACGATTCGTTTCTCCGGCTACTACAAGATCTGCTGACTTCTTGTTGACAATATTAGCAGGATACTGGATTGTCGATTTTGAAGCGGTTGCCGGCGATCTCAACGGGCGCGGCAACGATTTTGAATTTACAACGCTATGAGAATGTGGCCTGATAAAGATCAATATCACTGTAATTACATAAATTCTTCAGGCAGGTTTACCAGATACAACTTTTTGCCGGCTCTTGTTATTGCAGTATATAGCCATCGGTAAAAGTTTGTTCCGAGGCGCTCTTTCGAAATATAGCCCAAATCAAGGAATACATTAGCCCATTCTCCTCCCTGCGCCTTATGGCACGTCACCGCGTATGCGAATTTTACCTGTACCGCATTGTAATAGGGGTCTGCTTTCAGCTTTTTCATCTTGCCCGCACGGGTCGAAATATCAGCATGATCCGCCATCACATTCAGGAATAATTCTTCTGACCGTTCGCGGGTAAGGCCTGCCGTATCGGAATAAAGCGTGTCCATCAGTATTTTTATTTCCAGTTCCATATCGTAATCGACGCTTTTCACCAGCACATCGCGAAAGTGGAAGCCATACAATTCCTGTTCGCGGCGGACACGCAGTACTTCCACTATTTCACCGTTGGCAAGAAAGTCCATGCCTTCGACGTTCTCTGTCCAGAAATAATTGTTTCTGGTGATCATCAGCATATCGCCGGTCGAAAGATCTTCTTCACGATAAAGGACACGGTTCCTTACGCCTTGATTGTAGATATTGGAACGCTTGTTGGAGCGGGATACGATCATTGTATTCTCCAATCCGTCGCGGTCATAGGCCGCCGATATTTCATCGATAAGCTCCTCTCCCGATACGCGGACAACATCTGTAAACTTTTTCAGATCCAATTTAGGATAAACGTCCGTTTTCCCTTTGTTCAACGCATTACGGATACCGGTGGCATTGTATAATATCCCCGAACTTTCGGCCTGACGAACAATCTGCGACAGCATGGCTTCATGTATTTCCAATCCATAACCTCCGAGTACGTCAATCCGCAACGCAGGACTGTCGTCTTCTCCTACAGGCGGTAACTGTGCGGAATCGCCAATCAGTAACAAACGGCAATTCTCGCCTGAATAAACGAAATGAACAAGATCGTCGAGTAGCCGCCCCGTACCGAAAACGGATGAATCAAGCCCGTTATTACTGATCATCGACGCCTCGTCGACAATAAACAATGTATCCTTGTGCAGGTTATCCACTATTCCGAAACTGCCGAAATCACCGGAATACTTCTGTTGACGGTATATTTTCTTGTGTATCGTGAACGCAGAATGACCGGAATACGAAGAGAATACTTTTGCCGCACGTCCTGTGGGAGCGAGCAGTACGGTTTTCTGCTTGAATTCGGACATGGCTTTTACCAATGCGCCCAACAGCGAGGATTTGCCTGTTCCCGCATAGCCTTTCAGCAAAAATAGCGATTCTTCTTTCCGCAGAAAAAGAAAATCCACAATCTTTTCCAATGCTGCGCCCTGTTCGGAAGTTGGCTCGAAAGGGAAATTCCGTTTTATCTTGTCCAGAAAGAATTTGCTGATCATACATGGAGAATTTAGTGAATTGAAGTCCAAAAATAGTGGATAAAAATATCTTTTTATAACTTTGTGTCCGTAAAATTGAAATGAATGCATGAATCTTTATCAAAAGGTTTATCTATAAATGGAAGTCATTGGCCTTTAACAACCGGTTTATAGCTCTTTGAAAAAAATGACGAAAGCGCACCCCCTTCCCTACTCCTCCGATATGGGAAGAAGCGGTTTCTCCTTTTGGAGGAGTTGGAGAGGCCTTTAACCGGGAAAAGTGTTACATGCATCGCTTTTTTACTGTTCAGTAATAAGTTTAACCGGCGGAATCAAATTGTTTACGTTGTAATATAAATAAAAATGTTTTTACCTGAAAATATAGACCTCGGCCATTCCGAGAAATATATTCTTTCCATCCGCATAAAACCCGACGGTTTCATGTTTTCTTTTTCCGAACCGGAAAATGGAAAGAGTTATTGTTTGCGTGAAACTACCTTTTCGGCAAATGACAAGCTGTTGAGTAATATTCAGCGAATCATTTTCGATTTGAATTTCCTTACTCAGGAGTTTCTGCAGACAAACGTCGTCATTGTTTCCTCCGATTACGAACTGGTTCCCGCATCTTGCTTCAACATGAAAAAAAAAGAACAGCTGTATAATTTCACACATTATGGAAAAGCGGGACATTTAATTTCGGATTTAACCGGAAAGCAGGATATTATAACTCTGTTCAATGTAGAAAAAGAAATATTTGAATTTCTTTCGCGTAATTTGTGGAACCCGCGTTTTTTCCATCATTCCAGCTTGCTTGTAAATTTTTTTGAAAACAAAGGAACGGTAACATCCTCTGAATCCAGGATGTACCTGAATTTTCATAACGGCTTTATGGATATCATCTGTTTTTCAGGGTCAAAACTGATCCACTGCCTGACATACGAGAATGAACCGGTGACCAACCAGATCTATTTTATCCTCAAGCTTTGGGAAAATTGCGGTTTTAACCAACAGGAAGATTGTATATATATAACCGGAAAACCGGACGAACTTGTTATTATACGGCTGCAGGAATACATTAAAAATATAGAACGGCTGAGTTCGCCGAGTGAAATATATTTGTGGAACGAGGATGCGCAAAAAGCGCCAGCTGATCTATTGGTACTGGCCTTATGAGAATCGTCAGCGGAAAATATAAAGGGCGCAGATTTGATCCGCCCAAAAACTTCAAAGCGCGGCCTACAACCGATTTTGCAAAAGAAAACCTGTTTAACGTATTAAACAATTCGATAGACTGGGAAAATACCGTTGCTCTCGATCTATTCGGGGGAACCGGGGGTATCAGCTTTGAACTGGTATCGAGAGGCTGCTTGCGGGTGGTATGCGTGGAAAAAAACTTTAATCATGCATCGTTCATTGAGAAAACGAAAGAGGAATTGAAAATAAAATCGGAGTTATTGCTACTCAAAACGGATGTTTTCGGTTATCTGGAAAGATGCAAGGAACAATTCGGCCTTATATTCGCAGATCCGCCTTATGACATGAAAAATTTTGCGGATGTTCCGCGCCTTGTATTCGAAAAAAATTTAATGAAACCGGGGGGCGCATTTATACTGGAACATTCAAAGGATCATGATTTTTCAGATTCGCCTTTATTCCGGGATAAAAGGGTCTATGGAAGCGTGAATTTCAGTATTTTCGAAAAGGAGCCTCTATAACGGATAGCGTCATACTTTTCGTATGGTTTGACATTCCTGAAATGCCGCAGGCGCTTCAATATATGGAAACGGACAGGCAATACTTGCGCCAAAGAGCATGAAACAAGGTTCGGCGGAGCCAACATATTAGAGTTCCTCATGAGCGTTAAAAACAAATTACGTACACATGCAAATACAGACATTCTCAAAAACATTGCATACGGCCTGTCGTAGCCGCCATTTATTTTATCGCCATTAATATATTTACATTCAATACATTAACCGCATACCATGAATATTCACAAGTAAAAATTTTAAAAAAAACATTCAAATCTCTTGCGGATAAAAAAAAAAGCCCTACTTTTGCATCCCGTTGAACGAATAATCGACAAAAAATTCAATAAGCGAATTGAAAAGGAGTATTTGAAAAGTTGGGTGAGAAGAAGTGGGGCAATCTATTTTTTGTTTTGGAAAAATCTCCGGATTTCATTATTATAATAATGATTAAATCAACTTCCGGTACTGCGGGTCCAAGCAAAAAACGAAAATGAAACGGAGAACAGTGTTTTCCACTTTTCACTTTGAGTTTTTCACTGTAAACCGGGGGATTAGCTCAGCTGGCTAGAGCGCCTGCCTTGCACGCAGGAAGTCAACGGTTCGAATCCGTTATTCTCCACATTTTG
>JAISSD010000145.1 GCA_031273295.1 Prevotella sp. | reverse complement strand
CCGCATCATAATACATCGGTTAGCGCTTACAAACCGCTCGTAACGGCAAGCCTGGCTACTTGAATTGAAACAGATTTTCCATTTTTTGAATAAAATCCCGCATCGAAACTTCCGCTACTCCCATCGTTTTAGCCATGGTTCTCATACTGACGGGGGCAATCCAAATCTCTGCGAGAAAATCTTTCAAATCAGCTTTTATCTCATTGGATACATCATAGCATTCTTCTCCTGAAAATAAGTCGATACATATCCTTTTTGTGCTTGTCAATATCGTATTGATGCACCTGCCGACCATCATTTTTTCGTTTTTTGTTATTTTAGTTGAGGAAAATAAAAAACTTACCGACAGGATGGATTTCGCTCGTTCTTTTGGATTGCAAATCCGAAAAACGAGGGAGGGGATGTATTTTTCTACCGGTATGCAAGTCCTACAGATTATCATTATCCCAAACCCGGATAAAGTATCGTCCCCTAGGGACTTTCGTACGTCTTGCATGCTTGGGCAATTTGAAACGTCAATTCGACGTAATCAAACGCTTAACCTGACAGCTATGGAATCATTATTGTTTATTGCGCCAAAGGATTCCAGTTGTCGCAACCGCTCAATACATTTGCCGTCGTATATTCTTTTACTTCATCAGAAGACAATATTCCGGCCCATTTTACACGGCCCGATGTATTGGCTCCCTCTCCACTGTTATTGTATTCCATGTAGCGGGCGGTTTTTTCGTTGTCGGCATTGCGCCAGTTATCCCAGCCTTCCGGTTTTATACCTTTGGGAAGAATGCAGTTCATAAACAGAGTCATGGCATAAGCCCGCCACGGACGTCCCAGAAAGACGGATGTAATTCCTTCCGCCATTGTGACGGTACAATTGTTGAAAATATATCCGTATTTCACCTTTTCGGGAGTGTTTGCCGCTGTAATGTACGAGTTCTTTTTACAATGGATCGCGCACCCTTCAAACCATGCGGTAGAAGGGCCGAATATGAAATCGGTAGTACCTTCGATATAGCAATTTTCAAAATACTGCCTTGCTCCGTCCCGACCTGCATATAGAGTATCCTGACGCCCGAGCAGGCGACAATTGCGGAGTATGACACGGTCGCCTTCGATATGCAGGGCGACAGCCTGTCCGAGTTCTTCCGAAGAATTCTCTATTGTGAGGTTTTCCAGTACAATGTCATTTCCACCTAGTAAAAAAGTATAGGTTTTGAAAGTACCCATTTTATTGATATTGGCATGATCGTCGTAGTTGATAACAGTCTTGTCCCTGTCTTCGCCTGTCAACCGGATATTGGTGATATGCGGAGGAATAATCAACTTTTCTTTATAAACCCCGTTTTTAATATATATGGTTATGGTTCCTCCGGGGTCGGCAGTGCGAATTGAATTGATAGCTTCCTGTATGTTCCTGAAATCGCCTGTACCGTTACGGTCAACCGTTATTCCGGTTTTCTCCTGTGCCGAAACGCTGATAGCAAGCAGGAACAAGCAGGCCAAAATCACTTTTTTCATGTGTACATAATTTGTTTTTTAAAGGTCAGAAGGAACTCGCAACATGTTCTTGCTCTTTGGCGCAAGTTTTACATGCCCGTTTCATCTGTTATTCCCGATTTAAGAGGCTATTCAGATAAACTTCAAGATAAGTATAGCCTTCTTCATTCGTGTCATTTGCCAATTTACAAGGATAATATTTTTCCAGCCAACCATCAGGGATACCGTCTATATTTGAATCGACGGGTACGGCCGCAGGGTCATAAGCATACATTTCCCATCCGCCGACGTCGTTTTGCGAATCTATCATGCCCGGTTTGGTACCCGCATTTCCGGAAGCCCTAACAGGCGTCAGGCCCCGGGCTACCTCGTTTGTTACTCTGGCATCCGTATTATCCCGCCTGTAGCTTGCTCCGGCTTCGGCCAACACTTTTTTATAGGCGTCGTTCGCCCTGTCTGTTGTTACATAAGGTACGTCGAACGGTTTATCTACAATAATTTCCTTAATGTCTTTTGACGAAGGGTGAGGCTGCAGACCGACAAGGTTGTCTTTGGTGACTTTCTTGTTTTCAGGGAAATAATTACCGTTTAAATAGAATTTGCCCCATATTCCTTCCTGTTGCTTGTTTGTTCCGTCGTCGGCATTCGGGGAGAATATACGGCCGGCATTCGAGGAAGCCCGAGTAGGCTTATAGTAGTTGTTGACAAAATTATACCTGCCGCCTTCTCCCGCATATCCGCTGTTACTGCCCCAGTTGTATATTACGTTATTCCTGAAATCCACCAGTTCCAGTTCCTGCAGGTTGCTGTAACGGCTTCCGCACATGCGCGGGTTGCGGCTGTCGTGATGCGCCAGCAGGTTGTGGTGGAATGACGCTTTTTTTCCTCCCCATATTGCTCCATAGCCATGATTCCCTTTTCGATGTACAGACCCCCGTAAACTTTCCGAAATAATACACCACTGCATTGTGAAATTTTCATTATCGTAAAATGAGGAACATTCATCCGTGCTCCAACTCATGGAACAGTGGTCTATGATCACATCTTTGTTTCGAAAACCATATAGCGCATCATCCTGCACTTTCTGCAAATCTCCCGGACGAAAGCGCATGTAACGTATAATTACATTGTTTCCGTCCACTCTTACCGGATAATCGGCAATGCAAATGCCATCTCCGGGCGCACTCTGGCCCGCAATGGTAGTACTGTCGGTGACATGCAGTTTCGATTTCAGCCGGATAATACCTGCCACTTTAAAAAGAACGGTTTTTGCTCCCGGCCTTTTGAGGCACCAGCGAAGCGTACCCTCCTGCGTTTTCTTGTCGCCCGCTATTGTATCTTCGAGGGAATTCACATAATAAACTTTACCTCCCCTGCCTCCCGATGTATACATTCCTCCGCCTTCCGCACCCGGAAATGCCGGAGTCTGGGAATTGAGCAGAGTAAAACAAAGCATACCTGCAAGATACAATATTATTTTTTTCATTATTCAAATATTAGAGTTTATATTCAATAAAAATTTCTGTTCCATGTAAACTTTATTATTTATCCAACAGAACGCCAAGCATTATAAAAGGGCTTACGGCTTTAGGGTCGTTATCCCTTACAGGCTCGTTAATATAATATTCATAGCTTCCGTCACGGTAATTTGTTTCTCCGCCAAGCCCGGCAACGCCACAGCCGTCTGTAAGGGAAATTGTACCGTCGCCGTTATCTTTTATAAATCTTTTCACAAACCGGTTATAGGCTATTTCTCCTTTTTCAAGATAACTTTTGTCCAGATATCCTTTTTGAGCGCCTTTTACCCAAGTATAGACAAACATGGCCGATGCGCTCGATTCCAGATAATTGCCTTCTCTTCCCGTTTGGTCGGTTACCTGATACCACATGCCCGTATCTTCATCCCTGTATTTTTCGATGGCGGAAGACAAGTCTTGTAACAATTTGATAATATCTCCCCGTTTTGCATGGTTTTCAGGAAGATAATCCAATACATCCACCATAGCCATCATATACCACCCGATACTTCTTGACCAAAAATTAGGCGATAATCCTGTCTTTTTATCAGCCCAGCGTTGTTCGCGGCTTTCGTCCCATCCGTGGTAGTAAAGTCCTGTTTTGGCGTCATACATATATTTATGTACATCCAGTATCTGTAGCGCTACATCGTCAAATAATGCCGGTTCATCGAAAGTCATGGCGTACTCGGCCAAAAAAGGTCCGGCCATGTATAATCCATCAAGCCACACCTGATGGGGATAGATTTTTTTATGCCAGAAACTGCCATCGGCAGTACGTGGGTGGGTCCGCATCTGGTCGCGCATCAAGTCAAGAGCTTTCTTAAAACGTTCCTGTTTGGTAAGCGCATACACCGGGAAAAGGAATTTTCCGGAATTTATCCGGTCTATGTTATATTCCAAAGGTTTATAGGTCTTGATCTGTCCGTCGGTCCCGACCATCAGATCGGCAAAACCATATACATAGTCATAATACGTCTGATCGAATGTTTTCCGCCATGCCTGAAAAATAGCCTGTAATTCCAGTCCATGACAATAGTTCCATTTAGGGGCTTTTGAAAAATCAAGCATCCACGATTCGGGATTTCGTTTGATTTCCGAATCAACCATGCGGACATAATATTTTGTCCGGGCTTCCACTGTAAAAACAGAAGCCATGGACAATAATAAAACTAGCAGTTTAACCTTCATTCCTTCCTTTTATTTTGTTTCTCTGACAAGAGTCTTGTCTATTGTTTCGGGCAGTTGTATATTTTTATTGTTGCCGCTGATATTTATCGCTTCTTTTGAAGATGCAGGAAATTCAAATCCCGAAATATTGACGTTTTCAACATTTTTGAGGACAAGCGCCGCCCCCTGTTCCGGTATTATTTTTACATTCTTGAAATTAATATTTCTTGATTCCATTACTTCAGCGCCGATATTAGCCGTTACAGTTACATTTTCTACATTTATGTTTTCGATCTTCATTTCCGGTAGTCCGTTGAAGAACATGGCGCGACGCGCATTCCTAGACACAAGATTCTTTACATATATATTTTTAAATGCCGGAGTCGTTTCATCTACTGCCGGAATTGCCGATACTACAGGCGCCGGGTCTCCGTCTTCAAGCGATTCTACAGCCGACTTTCCCCCATAATAGAGGTCAAACAGAAATGATTCGGTCGCAATATCAAACATATTGACGTCCCTGATATAAATATTTTCCACCACACCGCCGCGGCCTCTGCAACTTTTAAATCTCAGACCGACGTCCGTACCTAAAAACTGACAGTTGGAAACCGATATATTTCTTACGCTACCCGACATCTCGCTACCCACAACAAATCCTCCATGACCCTGAAAAACCTTGCAGTTATCTATCAGCACATTTTCCGTAGGACGGTTACGACGGCGACCGTCTTCATCTTTACCCGATTTTATGCAAATGGCGTCGTCTCCTACATCGAAAACGCTATTGACGATAATCGAGTTTTTGCAGGATTCCAAATCCAAACCATCCCCGTTTTGTGCATATCCGGGATTGCGAACCAGGACATTATCCAGAATAACATTTTCGCACATCAACGGGTGTATGTTCCAGCTTGGAGAGTTTTCGAATAGAACGCCTTCCAATAGCACATTTTTACATTCGATAAAGCTGACCATTACCGGACGGAGGAAATCTTTGATTTCCATCCATTCCGCTTCAGTCAGGTCTCGACGGGGAACATTCATATCACTTATCTCAAATCCCTTGAGAGAACCTTTTGACGGGAACCAGCTATTACCGTCTTTTAACACGCCACCGGAACCGATAACTCTTTTCCAGTGACTTTCCATAACTTTTCCTTTTTTCAACGGACGCCAGGCTTCGCCTGATCCGTTTATTGAACCTTCACCTGTTATCGCAATGTTTTCGAGATCACGCCCTGATACGGGCGATTGGCAACGGCGCGTATCCAGTCCCTCAAATACTGTATTTACAAGCGGGTACAGATCGAAATCGGCAGAAAACAATATCAAAGCTCCTTTCTCCAAATGCAAATTCATATTGGATTTAAATACGATAGGCCCTGTGTACCATACCCCGGAAGGAACAAGCAGCGTTCCGCCTCCTTTCTTTGACAGAGCATCTATTGCTTTGGCAAAGGCTACCGTATTCAGTGTGATCCCATCGGGTACTCCACCATAATCAGCGACTGATATTTGATTGTCGGGAAATACCGGACGTTGAATTACAGGCATATTGAATGGCAGATCCTTATAGAGACAGTTATATCTGTTTTCAGATTTTAGCGTGCTTGCAGAGAGCAAAAAACAAAGAAGGACAAAAGATATTTTTGTCAAAATTTTCATCATTATCAGTTTGTTTAAAGAGAAAAGGCTGTTTAGCGGGCTACCTTTTCTCTCCGGTTATCATCTTTTATTTAATCCAACGAGGGTCGCCGATACTGCTATCGAATGAACCGTCTTTGAAAGAGAAGTTTCCATTTTCGGGATCTTCAAACAAGTCGGCCGCCGTGCCGCCATAAGTAGAGTATGTGACTTTATCACCCGTCTGGGACCAGTCATTTGTCGTATAAGTATTATTGATAGACGGAGCGACAGTAGAACGAACGCCTCCAACTGTAGCGTCGCCTGTCATACCCAAAACAGTATTACTGACAGTAAAGGCGGTAGCGCCGCAACCAGTGTTGAAATCGATAAATCTGTTTCCTCCGCTTGCTACTTTATACATGGTGCAATTACTGATCGCAATACTTTCCATGTTCGTTTTATTACTGTAAATGAAGCCTTTTCCGCCGGATATGCAAATCCTGTCGAACGTAGAATCTTTTATCGTCAGGTTTTTCAAAACTCCTACGCCGCTCCCTGCGTCAATATGGATAAAATAATAACCGCTCCCCACATTACGAATGATGCAATTGTTTATGACCAATAAATTGACAATCTTTATGTTAGATGCGTTCTGCATGCGAAAGAAAGACGTTGCCACGTTTTGAATAATACAATCATTAAACTCGATCTTATCTACATTACCGGCATTGGTCTGATTCATAACATAACCTTTTCCCAAACAATCAATATTCAAGTTCTGGAATGTGATGAAGCCATGATTTCCGGCATAATCCACATTTCCCTTGATACTCAATACCGTTTTATTATTTCCGGGAATCCCGAAGAAGTTGATAGACATATTGTCCGGTACAGTCAATTTCTCTTCAACTGCATAAGTAGCATCACTAGCCAAAGCCAGTGTTACAGACTGACCGGGATGCTCTGTTGCCAGATTATCCAGATATGCCTGATCAATGATATCCGTTGCGTCCAAATATAAAACAACATCAGCATCGGGAGCATCCGGGAAAGTAATGAACAAGGCATAACCTCTTCTGACGTCATTGTTGTATAAATTAGCCTGATAGGAAGTACCTCCTTCCAATCCGGTAAATATGATCTCTCCTGCGGCAATTTCTTCACCGGTTAATGTTTTTTCCTGAACAATTGCGCCACCTTTTAGCAATTCTATTTTTGTAACGCGTTCTCCTGCCGTCCAAGACAATCTAACACTGTTTGATGTTTTGTCCTGATTGTTTACCGTATTCATTATCTGTTCCGGTTTAGTCTTGAACGAAAATTTCTCCGGATAGCACCATTTCGATTCGGTTTTTACAGAAGACATGGCTTTGATACGAATAAAATATTTGCTATCGCTATCCAGGTCCGTCAATACAAAAGGAGATTTAACAATAGACTTGTCTTCGCCGAAAACGATGCCATTGGCGCTATTCACCGGCGCCCCGTTATATAAAGTATCTTTACTTGCTTCTATTATATAATATTCGGCGCCCGGAATTTTTGTCCATTTGATTTCTGCTGTTGTAGCTTCGGGAGAAATACCCAGTGATGAAGATGTGACACTGAACAAACGCTCATTAGAGCTATCTACAACCCAGTCATTTCCATCCGTACAGGATACGGAGGCGAATATGGTCAGGAGCATTAATGCTCCCGTACCTGTTATATATTTTAATTTCTTCATATTGTTCGTTTTATTTTAGGTACACAATTAGTTGCCGTATCCGTATGAATTTTGCAATTTACCGTTAGAAGCCGAAATAGTAGTCGAAGCCAGCGGTATCAGGTAACGGTTTTTCACGGTTGAATTCAATCCGGATGAGATAGAAGGCAGATTGACTGTTAATTGAGTCTGTGTAGTAGCAGTCAGTTCAGCTCCGAAGAATGTTGCATTAGCGGCATAGTCAGCCGTATTGGCCGGCGTTTCATACCAGGTTACGCTTGACATATCGATAACAGTTTTCGATGCATCCGTATAGTTAAAGTAAATTTTTGCAGGGTAATCGTTCAGTTGATCTTCATATTTGGCTTTGAATTCATCAATTTTCTTGCTCAACAAGTTCCAACGGATCAAATCAAATTTACGAAAACCTTCACCGGCAAGTTCCCACGCATTTTCGTCAACGATCGCATTAAAGAAAGTATCCTTGTCGGCAGGAATATCGGCAATATAATCTTCGGCAATACTTTTATGAGCATTATCAAATGCACGGGTATGAACCTCGCTCAATGCCTGACGGGCTGTTAAACCTGCAGAATTTGCATAGCCGCCATCCGGCCCGGCCAGTTCGTTCATTACTTCGGCATACATTAGCAATACTTGCGGATAACGCATTCTTACCACATTGATACCGCTCATCCATTTTGCGTTACCGGTAGCTATTGCCACCTGACGCCACGCTTCGCTCATCTTGCGGATATCCCACTTTCCAACGTAAATACCAAAGGGCGCATTGCCTATTGTAGACTCTTCCAGTACGCCGTTGGTTTCTTTCAGTTGTACATTGGCGCATGTGATATCACGACGCAAGTCGTTCCTGTCGAATGACCAGAAGAAAGGAGCCGTCAATTTTTGCTTTCCCGATGAATTGCCTTTTTCGCCATATCGAGAGCTGGCTCCATTGATACGCACGCCAATAGTATAACCAAGTTCGCTACTTACGCCCAATCCCATTGGAATTTCAAAAATGTTCTCCCGGTAAGTCCGGTCAAGTTGACTCTGATTCAACAAGTACCATTGATTTTCGATCGAAGGGTTCAATTTATGGGTATTGTTTGTAATAACAGCGGACAAATGCTTCAAAGCCAGCTCATACATGGATTTACGGGTTGCATCGTCACAACGCTGGGTAGGATAAGTTCCATCGCTGTTTTCGGTAGCAGTGACATAACCGTCTTTCGCCTTTTCACGGATAGCCCATCCGCCACGGGTCAGGGCGATATTGGCCAGTAAAGCATGTGCATAACCTTTTGTTACACGTTCGGTAGTATAAGCCAAAACCTCTCCTGCCCAGGGAAGAAGTTCTGCAGCTTCTTCCAAATCGGCTATCAACCGTTCCATAATCTCGTCCCTGTCTGTTTTTTCGAGATAGGCATTACTTAAATCCGATTTTGAAGATTCCAGTTTCAACGGCACATCGCCAAAAAAACGGACCAGGTCGAAATAAAGCATGGCGCGTACAGCCAGCGCTTCGCCTTTGAAACGCAACATCGTATTGCCGTCACTGCCTCCCGACTGAGCTAAAGCGCTGCCATTAATGCCTTCAATAGTCAGATTGGCATTTTCTATCATGCCATACATGGCGTCCCAGAGTTTGGCGATATTTCCCCAACCCGGACTGGCATTGTAATTCATATTACCGCGTTCGTTAGCGGTATTGGTTGCGTCCCCGCCCAATCCGTCTATCAGTTCGCAATCGGTGTTCGTTCCCCATATAACAGGAATATATTGCGAGTAAGTCTGATCCAGGCTCATTTCTCCGTAGAGTTTATTTATCGTTAACCCGGTGTAATATGTCGATTCAAAAACAAGGTCTTTTGTCAGTTCTGACGGCGAACTCTGGTCTAAAAAATCAGAGCAGGCCGATAAACCCAGTATACCGGCAGACAATGCTATTGTTTTAATTATATTTTTCATAATCGTTTTTCTTCTTTAAAAATTAGAATGATACATTTATACCGGCTACAAAAGAACGACTTTTCGGATATGATGCATAATCGACGCCCGGAGTCATGGGATTTCTCTTGCCGCTGGTGTCTACTTCGGGGTCAGATCCCGAATAGTCTGTGAGGCACAATAGATTATAGCCTGTCAAGTAAATTCTTGCATTCTGCACAAAGGCTTTTTTTATCCATGTTTTAGGGAGATTATATCCTACAGTCAGATTGTTTATGCGCAGGAATGAGGCATTTTCCACAGCATAGTCTATCAATTGCATGTTAGTAACGGCAGCCGGATTGTAAATGCCGGCACCGGCATTTATTTCATTCAGGCGCGCCGCCACAGCGTCAGCGCTTCCATAATGAGAGATTGTAGAGTTGCTTATTTTTCCAAGATTCAGTCCTGTTACCGGGTCGATCCATGTATAACGGTTATTCATAGCGAAATCGTTATTCAGGTTATAACCTTTGGCAGATCCCGCGTTGAAAGCCAGCGCCAGTTTGTTTCCATTGATGATCTTGTTTCCGACAGAATAATTACAGAATACATTGAAATCGAAATTACCTATATTCCCATTGAGGCCAAAGCCGCCGGTTACAGGGGATATTGTATTACCCAGTCTCTGTTTCAAAGGTTCTCCTTTTTCGTCGCATTCCACCTTGAATGCTCCCGGATAGTAATTGCCTCCGGTAATAGTTTTACTGTTATCAACAATACCGTCTCTCAGTACCCAGGTTGTACCGTTCAATACCAATTCGCCGTCAGGGTTGTTGACCGCGTCATAAGCGGTGAAGTATCCATTGGTCTTATAACCCCATATTTCACCCAGGCGACCGCCTTCTTCTATAAGGAAATCTTCGTATTGGCTAAGGGTGCTGCCTGCCCAGCTACTGCTTTGCCATGAGCTTTCCATTGGCAGTTTGTCGATTTTACTTCTGTTGTAAGATATGTTGAAGTTAAAATTCAGATTAAATTTCTTTTGATCGACCAATACGGCATTCATGGCTAGCTCGACACCTTTGTTTGACGTCTGTCCAAAATTCTGGTATTGATTGTCATAACCCGTGTTTGACGGGATCACCGTTTGCATTAGCAAGTCTTTGGTTGTGTTCCAATAGAAGTCCAGAGTACCGGAGATACGGTTTTTCAAGAAACCGTAATCGATACCGAAGTTACGGGTAACAGTCGTTTCCCATTTCAAATCGGGATTGTACAGAGTTTTACCTACCTCCAGCATGTTGGTGCGGTTGTCATTGAAGAAAGGGGCTTTTGATGTATTGCTGGCCATGGAATAAGTGGTATTTGTCAAACCTGATTTGATACGGTTGTTACCGGCAGTACCAAAGCTCAGACGGAATTTCATGTTTGATAACCAGCTATTGGCGCTGCTCATAAACTCTTCGTCGGACATGCGCCAGGCTAGCGCCGCAGACGGGAAAACTCCCCATTGGTTACCTTTGGCGAACTTACTGGAGCCATCGGCGCGCATTGTCGCAGTGAACAAATATTTATCCAGCATTGTATAATTTACACGGCCAAAGAAAGACAGGATATTATCTTCTGCTCCTATTGTCGTAATTGTAGGCAGTGCAGAACCTGCCGACATATTAGCCTTTACTTCGGCAATGGTCATGGACGCAGGAAATTCTACAGATGTGTTTTCAACCGATTTTGCATGGCTGCCGGCGACTTCATGACCCAACAATATATTCAGGTGGTCGCGTCCGTCAAACATTTTCCGGTTGTCATAAGTCGCTGTATTTGCATTTCGCCAGTTCCTGGTTATTGTCCTTAACAATACGGCCTGAGGTTGTCCGTCATATTTCAGTTTTGAGTTTTGAACGGCGTCGGCAGACCAGATCTGGTCTGTATCGGCATATTTCCATCCATAACCGAATTCCGATCTAAAAGTCAATTCCCTGGTCGGTTTCCAGCTCAATCCTGCATTGTAATTCTGATTGAATGTGTTACGTATCTTATACGTAGCCAGCAAACGTTCCAACGGATTTTTCTGGGATGAAGTATTATTTTCTTCATCATCCGTATTACCGGATATTGGATTGACAGGACGAAAACGGGCAGAATTGGCAACGATAGAATTAGCCGCATTCGATTCATTGGTATCGGCTCCTCCACTCAGACCGTCTACAGATGTATAACTCAAGCGGGCGTTGACATCCAGACTCAACCACCGGTTAAGGGTAGTGTTGATTTTCGCATTAACATTATCCTTTTGGAAACCGGATCCCAACATAATACTTTCTTCTTCATTATGAGCATAGCTCACGCTATATTTTATATCCTTGGTACCGCCGCTT
Organism: Prevotella sp.; assembly: GCA_031273295.1. Classification (GTDB taxonomy): domain Bacteria; phylum Bacteroidota; class Bacteroidia; order Bacteroidales; family Dysgonomonadaceae; genus Dysgonomonas. The sequence continues at coordinate 8,831 of JAISSD010000145.1, read as the reverse complement.
ACATTTACGTTATATTGAGTCTGATTGCCGGTGCGTCCGAAAATTTCATCCTGAAAATCATTTCCCTGTACGGATCTCCAAATATCCATGTCCTGGAAATCCCCATAATCGGTATTACCCAGTTCATACTGATAGCTGGCATAATCATACGGGCTTGTCACTTTAGTCAGCCTGGCAACTTTCCTCATACCGAAATATGCGCCGAAATCGACTCTGGTCTTACCCTCGTTACCACTTTTGGTTGTAATGATGATTACGCCATTGGCGCCGCGCGCTCCATATATGGCCGTGGAAGAAGCGTCTTTCAATACGTCTATATTCTGAATTTCGGTAGGGGCAATATCGCTGATGCTCGAAACCTGAAATCCGTCTACAATATATAAAGGAGAGTTATCCTGCGATAAAGAACCGCCTCCCCGCACGCGAATTTTTATTTCCGCATCGGGAGAACCTTCGGTAGTGGTAATGCTTACTCCGGCCAACTTGCCGGTCATGGCTTCAACCGCGCTTGATACCGGTATGGAGCCAATATCCTTTGAGGATACAGAAGCGACCGAACCTGTCAGATCTTTTTTGGCTATTGTTCCATATCCGATTACCACCACTTCGTCCAATTCGGCGCCAAGGTCTTCCATAACAAAATCGATAACGCTTCCCGTAATTGGTTTTTCGTTTGGCTTCATGCCTATATATGATACTGTCAGCGCTTTGGCGTCAGCCGGTACAGATATCGAATATTTACCGTCAATATCGGTCATCGTACCTTTGGTTGTGCCCTTAACCGAAACGGTAACGCCGACCAGAGGTTCACCCGAAGCGTCGGTCACGGTTCCTTTTACCTCGCGTTGCTGCGCGTATACGTTTTGTCCGCATAACAGAAACGCAGGAATGCAAATAAGATACAAAATTCTTTTAATTGTCTTTCGCATGGTTGTCTGGATTTATTATTTGTATTTCTTTTTTTAATTTTATGACAAAAGGACAAGGCTCGTTTTGCCGGTTTGGATTTTTCATATGTATATAATTTTTTTATGGTTACATGGAACTTGCAACACATTGGCTCCGCCGAACCTTGTTTCATGCTCTTTGGCGCAACTTCTGCATGTTCGTTTTTTGTGAAATTCAGTGATACTTCTTTACGGTAATAGATAATAGTTACATGTTTTTAGTCATTAATAAATCGTCATTAAATTTTGGCTGCAATGTATATATCATTTACTTGGCAGAGGGGTGTTAAAATATTTTTTATAGGGGGATAATTTGACTTGATAACATAGCTTTGTTGATATTTTATCAGAATCTGGTTATATTTGCATAAAACCTGCTGACGCCATGAAGCCGAGTCGTTTTTTACTGCTTGCCGTTTTCTTTTTTTGCCATGCATTTTCTTTTGCACAGCAAAAGTGTTTTTTCGAACATTACGGGCCGGAAGACGGATTGCCCCAGCATACCGTAATGAGCATAGTGCAAGACAAAAAGGGGTTCATGTGGTTTTCCACATGGAACGGGCTTTGCCGTTTCGACGGATATAATTTCCATACATACAGGATACAGCAGGGGGACAAATATCACATGCGCAGCAACCGCATCGATAACATATACGAAGACAAATACGGTTATATATGGACGCTTCCCTACGACAGGGAACCGCACCGGTTTGACCCTCATACCGAAACCTTTATGGGAATCAGGTCGTTGAAAGGATATGAGGATTTCACATTCATTGCCACCAGGATAATAACAATGCAATCGGGCAAGGTATGGCTGTTGTCGGATAATATGGGTTGTGTGTGCGTTAGCGGTTCGGAGTTTAAAATAGAATTGTTCAGTCGCGATAACGGTAAATTGAACAGCAACAAGGTATATACAGTATACGAAGACAAAGAACTGAATTCGTGGATACTTACCGACAACGGCTTGTACCTTCTGCCGGCAAAAGGTACAATCGCCGCTTTCTTTTCGGACAAGGCGTGCATGGAATCCAGGCCTGCCCGGAATTTTTATTCCGTGATGGAACTCGGAGAAAAGATATGGTTTGGTTCCGACAACGGCAAAATATGGATATATGACAGGGTTAACAGGCAATCGGATCTGTTACAGGCCGACTCCGATTCACATATCAGGCATATTCAGAATATTGACGACAACCGGATACTGATAGCCACAAAAGATGACGGTTTTTTCGTTTATAATCGCGCATCCGGGATCTTAAAGAAATACAATGCTTCGTATCTGGCGGGAATGCAGACAAATCATATCATATCCTGCTATATTGACAAGTCGAAGAATATATGGTTTGAGTTGAATCAGACCGGAGTTTCAAAGTTCAATCCCGAAACGGGAATTATGAAACGCTTCCTGACGAAGACTGAAAGCGCCGTTTCAAATGTCTTCCCGGCCAATTTTTTCATTTTCGAAGACAAGGAAAACCGTTTGTGGGTGCATCCCCGGGGAGGCGGTTTTTCGTGGTATGATTCTCAAAAGGATGCGTTAATTCCGTTTTTCAACGAACCATACTCTTCATCCTGGCGGTTTTCCAATATGATGCATACCGCTTTTTCCGACAAACAGGGGAATCTTTGGCTGAGTACACGCTCTCATGGTCTGGATAAAGTGATCTTCAATGACGAGGTTTTTAAAACGATCATAGTCGACCCTAAAATCCATTCCACAATAAATAATGATATACGCAGTATATTTGAGGATAGCAACGGTAACTTGTGGGTTTCGACCAAAGGCGGTAAAATATTTGTCTATGACCGGTCCATGACTCAATTGGGATATATATGCGACAATGGCAAAACAGGATATGGCAAGCCGCTTGAAGGAGTGGCATACTGTATGATGGAAGACGCCGGTAAAAATATCTGGATAGGAACAAAAGGCGAAGGCGTGTACAAACTGACTTTAATGAACAATGCGTATAAAATAACGCAATACAGGTATTCGGAAGATGATGCATATAGCCTGAGCAACAACAGTGTATACGCTATATTTCAGGACGATAAAAAGAGGATCTGGGTAGGTACCTATGGCGGAGGACTGAATCTGCTGGATGAGGATAAAAATCATTTTTTAAGCCATAGAAACGAACTGAAAAATTATCCCTTTCAGTATGGTTCCCAAATCAGAGTTATAAACAGCGATAAATACGGCAACATCTGCATCGGCACCACACTGGGGCTTATTATGTTTGCGTCCGCATTTAATTCGGCAAATACCATTGACTACAAGTTCTACACACGGGCGCCGGGAGACAATGAAAGCCTGAGTGAAAACGACGTCTATGACATTTATACCAGCCGGAAAGGGGTGACCTATATTGCGACTTTCGGTGGAGGAGTAAACGAAATCAAGGCGACAGACGGGAAAGGATTTCCGACCCGTTTTTTATCATATACAACCAAAGACGGCTTGCCATCGGATGTAGTATTGACTCTTGCCGGGGATAACAGGGGAAACCTTTGGGTCACATCGGAGGGAAATCTTACTAAATTTGACCCGGAAAAGAAATCTTTTGAAACATACAGTGAAATAAGCAGGCAAATAGAAGACCGGAATTTTTCGGAAGGAGCCAGATGCACTTCGCGGGCCGGTATTGTATATGCGGGGTATTCGAAAGGCGTGCTGTCCGTTGACCCCGAAAATATCAACAAAAGCATGTTCTCGCCTTATGTGGCGTTGACCGGATTCCGGATTGCAAACAAGGAGGTTCCTATCGGCGGGGATTCCCCTCTGAAAGCGAATATAGATGATCTGGATCATATAAAACTGAATCACAAACAAAACTTTATCAATATAGAGTTTGTAGCCCTTGACTACATAGAGCCGAGAAGGATAAATTATGCCTACAAACTGGACGGATTTGACCGGGACTGGATTGTCACATCCAAACAACGGATAGCCAATTATACAAATCTGTCTCCCGGAAATTATACATTCCGCGTAAAATCTACAAATAGCGACGGTATATGGATGGATAACGAGCATACATTGAATATAGAAATCACCCCGTCGTTCTGGCAAACAGGCTGGGCTTGTTTATTATATGCCGTTCTTGTCATAGCCGTTTTGTACGCTATATTGCGTATCCTGTTTGTCTTTTACCGTTTGAGAGACAAGGTAAAACTGGAACACGAGGAAACCGAGATGAAAACGCGTTTCTTCACGGATATTTCGCATGAGATACGCACTCCGCTTACAATGATTGTGTCGCCGGTAGAGAATATCATAGAGAATGAAGAGACTCCCGATGATATAAAAACTCAATTGCAACTGGTGTTAAAAAATTCGAACAGAATGTTGCGGATGGTCAATCAGATACTGGATTTCAGAAAAATACAAAAAATGAAGCTCAATATTCAGGAAACGCAGATCGGGAATTATGTATCCGATATTTGCAACAACTTCTCAAAGACAGCCGAATATCAAAATATAAAACTTGAGTTTAATAACCGCGCGGGAAACGATAAAATATGGATAGACCGCGATAATGTCGAGAAACTTGTATTCAATCTTTTGTCGAATGCTTTTAAATATACTTCCGACGATAAGACGATAGAGGTAAATGTTTTTAGTAACAGGAAAGACAATACGGTCGCCATTCAGGTAAAAGATGAAGGGAAAGGCATGACAAAGGATGTATTGAACAAGCTGTTTATCCGTTTTGCTTCATTCAATAAAGACAAGAACAAGCCCAGCACAGGCATTGGCCTGTCCATTGTGAAAGAGGTCGCAGACAAGCATCACGCAAAGATCATAGTCGACAGCGAAGAAAATGAAGGTTCTTCTTTTACCGTGCTGTTCCAGACAGGTATAGAGCATTTCAAGGATGACGCGAATATCACATTCCCGTATATCCGGAAAGAATCCAATGAGGAAAAACCGGACACGGAAATTGTCGCGGAAAAACAAACCGGCAATGAAAACAAGTCGTGGCAAGATACTGAAATCGAAGCGCCGAAAGACACCATACTGGTGGTGGAAGACGATGCCGACCTCAGGCGTTTTATCGTTACCATATTGGAACCTTATTACAACGTGTTGGACGCGGCGGATGGCAAAGACGGTTACAACAAGGCTGTAGCAAATGTGCCTGATTTTATAGCCAGCGACATTATGATGCCGGAAATGGACGGGATAGAATTGCTGCAAAAAATAAGAGCCACCGCCGAGATCAGCCATATACCGGTTATTCTGCTCACTGCAAAAACAGATATGGAGAGTAAACTCGACAGCCTTGAGTACGGCGCTGATGATTATATAACCAAACCGTTCAGTGTAAAGTATTTGAGAGCAAGGATCAATAATATCATTCAACAACGCAAACGCCTGTACGAAGCTTTTTCGACAAGCGCCTCCCCTGCTGTTTCTCAACCGGAAAAAAAAGACGAGCCGGAGCATAAAATCACCCTTCAGGACGAATTGTTCATCAGAAGGATAAGGGAAGAAGTAGAAAACAATATTGACAACAGTGATTTTATGGTAGACGATTTGGCGAATGCAATCTCCATGAGCCGGACAGTGTTTTTCAAGAAACTGAAAAGCCTCACGGGTCTTTCGCCTATCGAATTTATAAGGGATATAAAAATAAAATATGCGGCAAATTTGATAGCAACGCGACAATACACCATAAAGGAAGTATCATTTATGATAGGGATATCGGACGCCAAATATTTCACCCGGTGTTTCAAGAATGTGTATGGAATGACTCCCAGCGAATACAAAAATATGAAAAACAGTTCATAGCCATGTAAATATACGGGGTGAAACTGTTTTAGTCAAAAATACCCCCTGTATATTTGAATTATTACTTTTATATTTGTCGTCTTGTGGATTATAAAATTATTTGCATAAATAATATTTTTTAATTGTACCCGGCCTTGAATGACCAATGAATAATTGTTCCGTTATGTGTAAAAAACTGTTCTTGCTTTGTCTGTTTTCTCTTTCACTGATAGATGTTTCTTTGACGGCGCAAACCATTGTCGTAAAAAACAGTTCGCGGCAGGCTATTGTGGATTATACGCTGGAGATTCCGCTGAACGAGCTGGACCTTCCGATCGGAAATTATATGGCGGTTGTGAACGATACGGATGTTCCTGTCGAGATTATTACGGATATCAAAGGGAAGCAACTTGCCATATTGCCCGTCAACAAAATCGACGCCGGCAGCGAGCTTGCAATCCTGATAAAACAAGGTACTGCCTTTGCTTATCCCAAACGTACTTACGCGGAATTGTCCCATAAAACAGGCGGGCGGTTTGACGGGCATAAATATACAGGCGGCTATTCATGGGTAAAGCCCAATTATATAAAATTGCCCGGTACGTTTCGGGATCATTCCTATTATATCAAATATGAAGGTCCGGGATGGGAGAGCGACAAGGCCGCTTTCCGTTTCTATCTGGACAACCGCAATGCCATAGACGTATTCGGTAAAAAAATATCGGATATCGTGCTTCCTGCCGTAGGCGTCGACGGTTTTGACAATTATCACCGGATGGCGGATTGGGGTATGGATAACATGACGGTGGGAGCGGCGCTCGGAATTGGCTCAATCGCTGTCTGGAACGGACAAAAGGCCGTCCGTGTGGAGAAAAAAGACAGTCTGGTTTGTTATATTCCTGCCGACGGGAAAATCAGGTCGCAGGTTGAAACTGTTTATTACGGATGGGACGCCAACGGTGAGAAGTGCGATCTGACTTCCCTTGTTTCCATTGATGCAGGCAGCCGCGCTTCCCGGATGGAATTGCATTTAAGCAAGGACATTGATAATATTGCAACCGGAATGACCATGAATAAAAATACCGAATTGATAGTCGGTAACGATAGAAACAGCGAATGGTCCTATATCGCTACTTTCGGCAGACAAAGCTTGAATGACGATATGCAGGGACTTGTTGTGTTTGCGCGCACAAGGCAAATAAAAGAGATAACGAAGGATGAACTGAACCATGTGCTGGTGTTGAAGCCGGACAACGGTTATGTGGAATATTACTTTATGCCGGTATGGGAACTGGACCGGGAGCCTGTTGCTACAAAAGATGATTTCACCAGATGTATAGACGAGGTACTGAGCCGCTTAAACAACCCGGTAACTTATAATATCAAAAAATAATTCTTGTTAAAATTCACATCATGAAACCTCTAAATAAAACAACTGTAGAGAAAAAAGATTTACCGGTCAGGATACTGCAATTCGGCGAGGGCAACTTCCTCCGCGCCTTTGTAGACTGGATGATAGACAAAGCCAACGGTTCAGGCGTAATGAACCACGGCATTATAGCCGTACAACCCATATCCGGCGGCGAAAATATGGTCAGGATCTTCAAAGACCAGGACTGTATGTACCACGTCTACCTGGAAGGTATCAAAGACAAGGAGCCGGTAAAAGAGATTGCTTTGATAAAAAGCGTCGTGGATATTATGAATCCGTACAGCCAATATGCGGAATACGAGAAACTGTTGCTGAGCGAAGATCTGGAAATGATCATATCCAATACCACCGAAGCCGGTATCCGCTACGAAGAGGGCGACGACCTGACGGCCAAGCCTCCAAAATCGTTTCCGGCCAAAATGACGGCATTGTTGCATAAACGCTATAAAAAGTTCAACGGTGATAAAAACAAGGGCCTTCTCGTCATCTGCTGTGAATTAATCGAAGACAATGGCTCCACACTTCACGAATATATACTCAAACACGCCGGGTACAATGATCTGGAAGAAGGCTTTATTGACTGGGTAAACACAGCCTGTCACTTCTATGACACGCTGGTAGACCGCATTGTACCTGGCTTTCCGCGGGAAAATATTAACGAGATCAAGGCAGAAATCGGTTTCGATGATAATCTGGTAGTAAAAGGCGAATATTTTCATGTATGGGCTATCGGGGGCGACAGTATTATCAAGGAGAAGTTCCCGCTGGACAAAGCCGGGCTGAATGTGCTGTTTATGGACGACATCAAGGCTTTTCGCGCCAAGAAAGTACGCATACTCAACGGTTCGCACACCGCCATGGTTCCGGTAGCCCTGCAACTGGGATGTGAAACGGTAATGGACGCCTTCAATACCCCGGAAATAGAAAAATACATCAACCGCATGGTGGCCGAAGAAGTATTGCCATGCATAGACGAGGATCCGGAAGAACTGAAAGCTTTTGCAGCCAGGATACTGGAACGCTTCTATAATCCGTATTTGAAACATTACCTGAAAGATATCTCGCTGAATTCCATATCGAAATGGGAGACGCGGGATTATCCTACAGTATACGATAATTGCAAGAAACTCAACAGGGACGCCAAATTGACAATATTTTCCTTTGCCGCTCTGCTGGTTCTTTACTCGGGCCGATCGGCAGCAAAGAATTTCACGCCGAATGACACTCCCGGTTTTTTAGAATTTATTCAGAATACTTTTGACGGGAATAATATCAAAAGCTGGGTGGCAGGCATTGTGAATAACAAGGCTATATGGAAAGAAAACTTCGCTGACGTACCCCGCTTTATAGATGAAGTATCCGGAGATGTGAAACAAATACTGGAAAAGGGCATGTTGGAAGCTTTGCGGGATATAATTTAATCGAGAATGGGCAAATACCTTAAAATAGCCCCTGCAGACAATGTCTGTGTGGCAATAGAAGATCTGAACGAAGGAGATATTCTGGACATAGACGGCAAAAAAGTCGCCATCGGGAATGTTATACCTACAGGTCATAAATTTGCGATAGAAGAAATAAAAGAAAACGAAGACGTCGTCAAGTACGGTTATTCCATAGGACATGCGACAACCGGTATTCGTATCGGCGATCATGTACATACCCATAATGTGAA
>JAISSD010000129.1 GCA_031273295.1 Prevotella sp. | reverse complement strand
TTGAACCGTATCAAAGCCCGTCTGAAAGACACCAGTGAATCATGGATTGCCGGCATCATTCCGGTGCTTAACCTCGTCAAACTGGCGGGGGCGGCTCTCCCGTGCCTTATTCAAAAGTGGCTGCCGAGTTTTTCAGACTACCTGAGTAGTTACGAATACGGTCTTCCTGGATGATAGTTGTTTTTTCCTCGACGCCACTTGGGGTTGGCGATTTTGATTGCAAAAAATTGTTCCCATTCGCTATCGGAAAAATGAATATCGTTCAATTGTTCCAATTGCGTACGCAGGTTGGCAATCAAATCCTGTTCCGGTTTAATGGGCGGATACTCGTATGCCTGCGTTTGCAATTGCTCAATAAATGCGCGTTCCAAAGCGGCTTTGCTCTGGTAAGCGACTGCGCGTTTGTATCCCGTTTTATATTCCGATACAACTGTTGATTCGGAATTTTCTGCTACAAGATTGTATTCTTTCATTTTATTAACCACTAACCACTAACCACTATTCCTCGTAATAATACGAATAATCTATTCCTTTCATAAATATTTCACGACTGTTTATTTCATCTGTCAGGGCATTTTTTAGCAAGTTTTTTAATTCTGTGCTATTGACGGCGCTTTTTACCATCGCATTTAGATAGTTGTTTTTGCCTGTTTTACTCCAATCTACGCATTTTTTCAGACGTTTTTTCAGTATCAAATCCAACCAAATGCGCGTGCTTCGTCCATTACCTTCCATAAACGGGTGTGCAATGTTCATTTCCACATATTTATCTACAATCTCGTCGAAAGTATTTTCGGGCATTTGTTCAATTTGTTTTAATGTGCCGCCCAGAAAATGCGCTACGGCAAACTGAAAGCCGCCTTTTGAAATGTTTTTTTGCCTTATCTGTCCGGCAAAATCATACAAGCCGCCAAACAGATAGGCGTGAATTTGTTGCAAACTTTTGGATGTGCCGACTTGAATTTCATCTATCAGATTACTTTCAAACAGCGTATATGCTTTCTTTTTGCTTTGTCCATCGATGCTGTTGTCGCTGTATGTGAACCAATCAAGGAATTTCATCGCCTTGTTATTGGGGAACTGTTTGGCAAGAGAAATAATACCTTCGCTATCAAGGGTATCAGTCAGGTATTTTTTACCGTCGGCAGCGACCAATTTCAGTTGGGTAGTGGCGCTAACCAACTCATCGCCTTCTTTTTTCAACTTGGACTTTAGATATTTCCAATAATTGCGCGTTTTCGTGTAATCGTCCTGCTCTAACAAGACAGCCACAATATCCAGAACCGAAAACCACCATTTGTTGTTTTCTTCGTCCCATACGGCTCGCACTTCGCGATCATTGAAAAAACGGATAGAAACTTTCATAATGATTCGTGTTTAATGATTAATGTTTAATGCCTTTGGCGGTTTTTATACTTGCGGTGATTAATTTAATAATTTCTACGGCATCAGTATTGATACTATCAAATTCTTGAATAGTAAGATATTCGGAGGCCTGAAGAAGTTCTAACCAATACAGTGTTTCGTTTATTTCTTTTTGGGCAATAGCCATTTTATGTGCAAAATCATTTTTGCTTTCAGCAAATTCAGTCTCTCTTACTATTGCTCCAGTCGAAGTCCTGCTACGCATAAGTTGCTTACTCATAATAAATTTTTTCTTCTCATCTTGCAAACATTTATACATTTTCACAACTCTCAATGCGAATTCAAAACTCTTCTTCTTCAATATATTCTCTTTCATATATTAATCATTAATTCCACAATAGCATCAATTGCTTTGCGCAATTCGTCTTCACGCTTCACTATTTCGGCAATTTTCAGATTCAATCGGGTTATATCTACAATTTCGCGAGTGTCCCTACAACTCAAAATTTTGTTTTTACCCGTTTGAGAGAGATTATGACACGTCCGGGACCGATTCTGACGGTAGCAACATGAATTAAATGTGGGTGACAGACAATAATTGGGGGATATTCAAATTAAAGACCTCCGGCCTTTTTCCATCTTCGTTTCCCTGCCGAAAAAAAGCGTAGGCGGGTGCATTTGATTTCGCCAAACATTGTTTCATGCTCTTTGGCGAAACTTTTGCATGCCCGTTTCAATTTGGAACGCCGCCCAATTTTTAAATGAAGACATAAACTATTTTCTTTGTTTTGAAGTATTCTTCTTCAAAGAACATGGACAGATCATCGGCCTCGGCTATTTTTTTAAAGGGATACAACTCGCTTTCGATATCGCCGCCTTTTAGGCAGATCAATCCATTCGGTAAGGCGTTGTGCTGGTCTTTAGAGACATTCTTCTTTGCAATCTTCACCAGATCAGGCAATGGCATTACCGCGCGGCTGATTATAAAATCGAATTTTTCTTTCACTTCTTCAGCCCGGCAATGACGAAACCGCACATTCTTCAATCCGATAGCCGCGGCAACTTCCGTCGCTACCCTGATCTTTTTGCCAATACTGTCTACCAGAAAGAACTCGCATTCAGGAAACAATATAGCCAGCGGAATACCGGGAAAACCGCCGCCTGTGCCAACGTCCATCAGTTTTGTCTTGTCTGTAAACCGGATGAGCTTCGCAATAGCCAGCGAATGCAGGACATGGCGAGTATAAAGGTTTTCTATGTCTTTACGCGAAATGACATTTATCTTGGAATTCCAGTCTGTATACAGATCATAAAGCGCGGCAAACTGTCTTTTCTGCTCCCCGTCGATACCGGGGAAATATTTAAGAATTATATCCATACTATTTCCCCGTAAAATTTGAAATGGGTGAATTGTCTTTCAGCAGTTCCCCGATCTCGTCATAAGGCAGGAAGATACTGATTTCGCCAAGCGAAGGCGCGGAATATTCTCCCGGATTGAAAATATAGGTTAAGCCTTTATTATCTACAGAGAAATTTTCATTCGAAGTCAGGTCTTCAATACCCCAAAAACCTAATTCGAGAAGGTCTTCCGGCTTTTGAACTTTATTCTGTTCCACTATTTTCCTTGTTAAAACAGCGTTTAACGGCTTCCTGTATTCAGGCAGGAATATGTCTTGTTCGTTCAATATAGCGCCTGTTTTCAAGTCTATCACAATATTGCGGTAGGCAGTGGAAGAATTTGCGCCGCCTTTGTAATCCATCGACGATATTTGGTACGACAATATGCCGTTCATATCGAATACCACTTTTGTATCCAGTGTTTTGTAGTACGAAAAATAATCTTCCGTGTCGCCGGACTCTTCCCAGTCGGGAAACTGCTCTTTAGCATCGTTTTTGTATTTTTCTATATAATCCTCCACATACTTGTCAACAGCATCCTGCGGCTTCAATCCTTCATACTTTTCATCTTCCGTCAGCGTGAAATTCAGGCCTTGTTGCACAGACGCCAATACGTTCGAATCCGCATATTTCACGGGGAAAATATACTTGATTTTCAATGAACAGGACGGTTTTGTGGAATCATTATCCAAATGATATATCCTGGCAACCGATATGGAATCGTAAGTTATTTCATTTGAGGCGTTCATCTTTTTCTCTGTTTTACAGGAAGTGAAAACGGCAAAAGACAATGTGAATAAACCTATAGATACAAATATGATTTTCATAATATACTAATTATTTAACGGTACAAACTTAAATAAAAATCTTCGAATTATAACCGCCTTTAATAAAAATCAAGACCGCTGCTTCATCAATATTATCAATATTAATCCGGATTCGGGACAGGGATAGTCCGTACTTTGCATCTCGTAGGGATGCGTCCTTAAGTTAAGAATGAAGAATGGGAATTAGGAATTAGGAATTAGGAATTAAGAATGAAGAATTAGGAATTAGGAATCAATGTCGTTTAATTAAGGACACGCTATAACTTCTTGTAATTCATGTGATACAGCTTCTTGGGTTTCTTGTTTCGTTCCACACTTCGTCCCGGCCTAATAATCTCCCGGGTCTTT
>JAISSD010000037.1 GCA_031273295.1 Prevotella sp. | reverse complement strand
CTTCAGTTGTTCATATTCTGAACGTGGTATGGATATCATCTCTTCCATAATGCAAATTTAATAATCATTCCATAATATTCAATAATTATCGAACCTTTTTTAATACCTGAGTAGTTACGAAAATTATAATCATATCTAAAATGTTTTTCATATTGATTTACTTTGCATTTTTGCCATGTAACTATTTAAAAACAAGGAATTTGCAATTGGAAATGAATGTTGAAACAGAAGTGTTTCCAATAAATATTTTGCACTCCCTACCTGCGGGACTTGCCGGAGCGATATATACCTTTTTTGAGACGCATTCTTTTTAACGCAAAAGACGCAAGGAAAATGCCTTGCGCCCTTTGCAGATTCTTTGCGCCCTCTACGTTAAAACAGTTTCTTTACTGTACGACTGTTTGGAACGTCAGTTTAACCAGCCAAATGTACCCGTTGTAATTCGTAATTGTCTTTCCATTTTCAATTAATATTCGGGCGCAATCCCTTATTTCTGGATACAACGAACAGAAGAGCCGTATGCACGATGGGCCGTGTACATATTGGACGTACTGTTACTGAAGGCCAATCTCCACGCGTCAATATCGGAAATGGTAGACGACCAGTAGCTACCCCACGTAGTCCTACCGTCCCACGAACCGGAAATATTGCGGATGCCGGCGGTGGGCAAATACAGTGTGGCGCCAACACCGGCGACTGATACACGGTTATTGAGGACGGCGGAACTGATCTTGCTTTTCAGGACTATCAACTCTGCTTCTGTTGGAACCCGCCAACCATTGGGACAAGGGCCCTGAGCGTTTTCGCCCGACCACAAATCGTTATTAGAGACGTCTAACCAGTCACCTCCACCGGTGGTGATAAACTTGGTAGCGTAATCATCGGAAGCCTCCTCGGCGGTAACAGGGCCTGGCTGCTTGTCGTCTGCTGTATTTGTGCTATCATAAACAAACGGAACATTGCGACCCCACTGATAAGTATAACCGCAAGTCTCAAAAGGAGAAGCTGCATTGTAAGTGGTTGAGGTAGCTCCAACATTCACCGGAGCCCAATATCTTCTCTTGTTGGCAGGGCCACCCTCTGAATACTGGCCCTCGACCTGAACAGGCTCGTAATCCGTGTCTTCGTAAACGGGAACGGAGGTAATGTCAAGTTCCTTTTCCCGCTGCGTTTTTTCGTCTTTTATCGTGAGAGTTCCACTGATCGGGTAAGTAGTCTTTGGCAGGGTGATTTTGTAGTACTGTCTGACCTTGCCGATTGAATAGGTGGAGACTACAGGGTCGCCGTCCGGAACGGGTGTGATGACATTTGAAGCATAACCCGCACCAAAAGTCATGCCGCCAAGCGAAGCCGTCAAAGCCCCCGTTGCCTTGCTGTCGCTTTCGGTATAGAATCTCAACTCGTTGTCACTGTCTCCCGTATTGGCCGACATGTCGACGGTATTGTTTTCCACCGGAACGCTTTCGTCCTCCCCGCCGGCAAGAAGTTCAAATCCGCCGTACACGAAAGACCCGTTGGTAGTTGGAGCGGCTGTCATTGCCTCCCCGTCATCACCCCAGTCCGAAGCAACCAGATTGAAGGTCAAGGTCGTCTGGCTGATACGCTTCACTTTCAATGTATAGCGTTTGTTGGCCTCGATATCCTTTTCGGAATCAAGAAGGACGGTGAACAGCTCGGTCTTGCCGTCGCCGGTGTAGATACCTTCAACTTCGATTACCGTAGTACCGTCTTCCTTGTAGTCAGTGTAGCGAGTCTTGTCAGCCAGTTTCCCGGGCCAAAGGTAGAACGCGCCGGCAACGGGAACTTCGTTGATACCGGATATTTTTGATACATCGATCTTCAATGATACCGTGTCTGCAATATCCGGACGGGTCTGCGAGTTTTTTTCAGCTGCAAGATAACCCCTGGAACGGGTACCGTACACATGGATCTTCGTTATTTCGAAGAATGTTTCGTCGGCATTGCCGCCACCGTCACCGTCCGTATCCGGATTGTTGTTGCTCGGATTGCCGTCGTCGGCAAGGTTGTCGATGTCGAAACGGGCCACGCGGTGACGCAGGTTAATTGTCTGGACAGGATCGGTTTGCGTGGACAGGTTGGCTATCGCTACATATCCTGTCATCAACATGTGGCTCCCGGGAATCGGTTCGGCGCCGGTATCGGTTGTAACGGCAGTTGTAAAGTCGTTGAGAGTGGTACTGCCCACAACGAAGTTGTCAGTGAAATTTCCCTGTACGTTGGCTACGGCATAGAACAGATAATTTTCGCCACCCACGGTAAAATCATCCACATCGAAAGTAACCGATCTGGCGCCGACTTCGTCCGGAGACGCCGTTTTCCTTGCCACCAGCGTTTCCTCGTCCGGAACGCCCGAATTCTTGAACATGTAGACAGTTACGTCGTTAATTTCGATTTCGCCGGCTGTTGCAGGAACGGCGGTTTCCGGTTCGGTTGCATCGCCAATCGCATAAGTAATACTCTGACGGGGAGCTGGAAAACTGAAAGTCAAAATCCCTGTCTGTCCAATTGTCTCCGGTCTGGAGACGCCCTCCTCGCTGCTGCAACCGGACAACAATCCGGCGGCAAGAAGAGCTACTGAAATAATCGCTTTTTTCATAAGTCTGAATTTTGTTAATGAATTTGAATATGTATATATTATCCAACAAATATATTTAATCCGGGCGGATACTTTGTTACAGATTTCCGCCTTTTTATATTCAATTAGCGGAATTCGGGATTGAAATCAAGCAGAGAGGGTGTTTTTATACCTGTGACGTCATCCCAACCTGGCTGACATCATCCCAACCCGTCTGATCTTCTTTTCAAGGCAATTTAAGGAAATTAAAGAATTTAAGGAGTTTAAGGAAAATGAGGAAGCTGACTCTGCTCAAACCGGCGCACGTCATTCCGACTGAAAGGAAGAATCTGCCGCTAATCGCACAATACCGACCTTTCTGTCCCCGTCTTTTCGGATTTGACTACGCGGCGTTCTGTTGACTGGTTCATCTTATTCTCTGTTCAACCGTCTATCCGGGGTTGATGGAAGAGAATGCCGTTTCGCATCCCCCAATTGCTACGCTTCAATGGGGATTATTCACGTTAAAGACCTCCGGCTTTTACTCTCCCCGCAAAAAGAATGCGTCTCAAAAAAAGGTATATTCTGGCGTTTCACATTGACAGGGGGTTGCAACCCCTTGTTATAACAGAGCCGCATAAACAGAAAATTACCCTTTTGCTCAAACGGCAGTATGGTCAAAAACGTTTGTATGATTGTAATTTTCTGATATACAAACCAATATTTTTAACATGAATTTTGCACTCCCTATCTGAAAGAACAGTATAATTTTATGTCCACAAATGGTTTCCGTCAAAATCGAAGATATTCATCTTCGGATAAAATCGTTTCATGGCGCTCTTTTTGATTTGCGATGCATTTCTCCACATTATTTATTCCGGATTGACTTGCAGAATATCTGACAAAGCGATTTGCCGGAAGTTAACGAAAACATTGTATATTTGTAAAACGTTAATATTCTTGATGAAAAAATTTATTCTCATATCCTTTGTCCTTATACTCGCGGCGTGTGACACAACAAAGAATATTCCGGAGGGACATTTTCTTCTGGATGGTTTCCGGATAGAGCACGACACGAAAAACGCGGCTTCCGATTTGGCAGAATTTGTCCGTCAACATCCCAATTCTACTATCCCTTTGTTTGGAAAAGTCCGCTTGGGTATATACAATCTTGCGGGACAGGATACCTGCAAATGGATAAACAGGGTTATTCAAAAGCTGGGGCAATCTCCTGTTTTATATAGCCCGGCACAGACTGTCGTGTCGGGGGCCCAGCTTAAAAAACAACTGAATAACCAAGGTTACCTGAATGCAGGGGCAGATACCGTTTTAAAAATAAAAGGCAGGAAGATCTTTGTCACTTATAATCTGAGAGGGGGGATACCTTACCGTATTCGCAACTATGAGTATGCAATTGGCGCGGATACGGCTATGTCGCGGATTATGAGCAAAATGCCTGTAAAACCATTACTGGATAAAGGCGATATGTTCGATATGGGCATGCTTGAAGAAGAACGCTTGCGGGTAAATAATATAATGCGAAATGCAGGTTATTCCACCTTTTCGAAGGAGTATGTGTACTTTAAAGCGGATACGGCGCTTAATTCCCACGAAGTGGATTTGTATCTCGATATTTATCCGAACAAGGACAGTTTACCCTATCCCCGGTACAAGTTGGACAGTGTCACGGTGATTTCGGGTATCAATTCAATTGATAATTTAGCCGGTATCGGCGGGCAGATAAATACGAGCCGGCGGTTTTTCAGAAATGCCGATACGGCGGATTATCGCGGCTTCAAAATTATACGCGGCAGGAATAACTTTTTGCGCAACTCCAGTATCGGGCGCAACAACTATCTGAAAAAGGGCGCTTATTATTCCGATCGTAACATTACCCGCACTTACGAGGCTTACAGTAAGATGGGAGCTATAAAACAGGTAAACATATCAACCCGTCCTTCGCCCAAAGATAGCACGGGCCTGTTGGACGCGACAATTATGCTGCTGCCGGCCAATACCCATTGGTTCAAAGCCGGACTGGATGGAACCAATACGGCAGGGGATATAGGTATTGCTCCGAGCGTGTCATATCAGCATCAGAATTTATTTAATGGTTCCGAGCAATTGAGCATCAAACTGAAAGGAGCTTATGAGTTTATCTCCGGAGACAAGAGCGGGGATGCGATGGGCAGTAACTTTTATGAATACGGAATAGAAACGGGGTTGAACTTTCCCCAGTTCCTTTTTCCATGGCTCAAAAAGGCTTGGAGAGAACAGCCGTCTGCCTCAACCCGTTTTTCCGTGAGTTTGAATAATCAGCGCAGGCAGGAATATACCCGCCAGTTTTTTAACTTGGGGGTGAATTATAGTTGGACTACAAAAAGAAACCGTCTACAGCATGGTCTGGACTTGCTGGACGTAAATTATATCCGTATGCCTTGGGTATCCGGTTCCTTTCGGACGAATTATCTGGATTCGGCCAATAATGTCTTGCTGAGGGAAAGTTATAGCGACAAGCTGGTCGCGCGGACAGCGTATTCCATAACTCTTGTAAACGGGCGCCGTTTTACAGCGCTGTATCCGGCATATTCTTTACGCTTTTCGATAGAAACGGCAGGGGCGTTGCCACACTTCGCGACAACAATAGCCGGGGCAAAAAAGAATGAATATGCCGAAAAGGAAATACTGGGAGTGGCATACGCGGAATATGTGAAAGGGAGTATCGAATATGCCGCTACCTTCTACTTTTCAAAAAAATACTCATTGGCCTGCCGCATTGGCTTGGGCTTGGCGCAGCCTTACGGGAATTCGGCCGTTTTACCTTTCGAACGGCGTTTCTTTGCCGGAGGGGCGAACAGCGTGAGGGGATGGAGTACCCGATCGCTAGGCCCAGGTTCATATAAACGTCAGGGTACCAGTGATTTTGTGAATCAGGTTGGAGATATGAAACTGGAATTCAGTATCGAAAACAGGATGAAGATTAGCGATTTGTTTGAATTTGCGCAATTTATAGACGCCGGAAATATATGGACATTGATCAATTATGAAGAACAGCCCGGAGGGCAATTCAAATTAGGTTCGTTCTATAAAGAAATCGGTCTGTCATACGGAATCGGTTTGCGCATGGATTTGGGCTTTCTTCTTCTTCGTTTCGACGCGGGGATGAAAGCTTATGCTCCGGAAAAGGATCAGGCCGATCGTTTTATCCTGTTCAGGCCGGAATTGGATAATATGGCCTGGCATTTCGGGATAGGTTATCCGTTCTGATAATACATCATACGTTTACGTAAAGTACCCGGGTAATTACAAATGATTATTTAAAAATTATTTACCTTCCCCGGGAATTTTCGCAGATCCTGCATACTTGTGACAATTTGAATTGAATTGAAAATCGGCGCAGTCGAAATCGGCGGAGCCAAACGTCAGTTCGACGTAGTCAAATGCACCTTTGTCACTTTAAAAAGTGTTTCCAGTGCTTTTTTACTTGTAGTAAAAAAGTTTTTTTATTTCTGAATCTATTACTGTATCTTTGCTGCATGGCATGTTTTTTTGTTTTGCAATTCAAAATTACTGGTTTTCAGCGATTTGTCAAAACAATTTACGGTTCTTTTTTCTCGTTGTCAATTCTTTATATTACCTGCGAAAGTCGAATAATTAATGGTTACAGTTCTATTGTCGGGAGGATTAGGAAATCAGATGTTCCAGTATGCTGCAGCCAAGTCGCTGGCTGCAAGGCTGAATACTTCTTTCTCTGTTGATATGTATACATTTACAAAGAAGACCCGCGCAACAACGCGGTCTTACGGGCTTGATACATTCAATATCGGGAATATATCCCGATCGTCTTCATTGAAGGCAAAACTGGTAACCAAGGCAAGGCCGTTCATTCAGAAACACAGGGAATTTTTTCAGCGATTCGGGATACTGACAGATACTTACGCCATATTGTACCAGCCGGTATTTGAAACGATATCCGGTAATATTATCCTGTCCGGTTATTTTCAGAACGAAAGATATTTTAAAGGTATATCGGGCGATCTTGGAGAGGATTTTTCATTTAAGCCGCCTTTAGCTGGAAAAAATCTGGAGATAGCGACGGAACTGGGAAAAAATCAATCGGTAGCGATACATATCCGTAGAGGAGATTATCTGGATGTGAATTCACAATCGAATTTTATTACCTTGGACAAGGCATATTACGAAAGAGCGATCAAACATATTATAAATCGTGTGGATACTCCTGTATTTTATGTTTTCTCGGAAGATTTCGACTGGATAAAAGGCAATCTTGATTTCGGAGATTTTCCGGTCGCTTTCATTGATTGGAATAAGGGCAAAGACAGCTATATCGATATGCAACTGATGAGTTTGTGCAAGCATAATATTATAGCCAACAGCAGTTTCAGTTGGTGGGGCGCATGGCTCAATGCCTGTCCGGATAAAATAGTTATCGCTCCGGGACAATGGTTTCGGGATGAATACAAGAACGTATTGCTGGATGATTTCTTTCCTCAAGGCTGGAATAAAATATGAATGACCATCCTTGTGCTTGATTAAATAATAGCGAAACTAAAATCCTCTTTGTCTCATGGCTTCAAAGGTTAATACAGCGGTGGAAACGGATACATTCAGTGAATCTATTTTTCCTCGCATAGGAATCTTTATTCTCGCATCGGCGTTTTTGAGCCAGAAATCCGTTAATCCGTCGGCTTCCGTACCCATGATTATAGCCGAAGGAATGGTAAAATCCGTATTCTGATACCATTGGGTCGCCTGTAATTCGGCGGCAAATGATTTTATTTTGTTCGTATGGAGGAAATCCAGAGCCTCCGGTGATGAACATACTGCTGTTTGCACGGTGAAAAGGCAACCAATGCCGGAGCGTATAGTATTTGGATTGTATAAATCGGTAGCGGGGTCGCAGATAATCACCACGTCTGCTTGCGCCGCGTCCGCCGTGCGGAGTATTGCCCCCAGATTCCCCGGTTTTTCTACGGCTTCGAGTATGATTATAAACGGATTTCCCGATAAATTCAAATCATTTAAGGCATGGCGTTTCGGTTTGGCCAAAGTTAACAATCCATCGGAACCTTCACGGTAGGCTATTTTCCCGAATACGGCTTCCGATACTTCAAATAGCTTGTTTTCGCCGATAGAATCGAGTATTTCCGGATAATCTGTTTTTTCAAATAATTCCGGACAAACATATACGGAGTTTATCTCATAACCTGCCGCCAGAGCAAGGCTTAATTCTCTCGCACCTTCTATCGGAAAAAGGTTTTGTTCTTTTCTTTCTTTACTTTTCGATAGTTTTACAATATTCTTGATTTTCGGGTTTTGCAGGCCGGCTATTTTCTCCATATATTTTTTCCGTTAAATGATTTCGAAATTTAAAGGTATATATAAAAGCGCAAGCGATCGACTAAAGAAATTTTATTTTGCGCTGATAACGCATTTTTCTATTGCTATGGACGCCATACGGGCAAAAATGCGGGATTTGCAGTAGCAGACGTGGCGCACCACGTCTGCTTGTTAATTTGTAACTGAAAAAGAGTTACCTTTGCATACAGAGATTCGAAAACAACCAATGGATAATAGATATTATAAAGAATTTGGAACTTTGCTTTCCGGACATTTTCCATACAAAGTTCAGAAAATCTCGATAAATGCGGGGTTTACATGTCCAAACCGTGACGGGTCGAAGGCTGTTGGAGGATGCACGTATTGTAACAATCAGAGTTTCAGCCCGGAGTATGGAGAAAAGCAAGGTTCGGTGAGCGATCAGTTGAGAAACGGAATCGCCTTTTTTTCGCACAAGTATCCGGAAATGAAATATCTGGCTTATTTTCAGTCGTATACAAATACCTATGACAGTGTTGACAAGTTGATTTCCTTGTATGAAGAAGCTCTGTCATATCCCAATGTTGCAGGGCTTGTTATCGGTACCCGCCCGGATTGTATGCCGGACGATTTACTGGCTTATTTTGCCGGTTTGAACAAGCGCACATTCCTTATTATAGAATACGGATTGGAGTCTACGCTTGATTCCACATTAGAGTTTATCAACCGCGGGCATACGCATGCAGAGAGTGTGGAAGCCATTTGTAAAACAGCCGCGAAAGGTATCTGTACCGGCGCTCATCTAATTTTGGGGCTGCCGCGTGAGAGCCGCGAACAGATATTGGCGCATGCCGACGAGGTATCGAAATTACCGTTGACAACGTTGAAACTGCACCAGTTGCAATTGATAAAAGGTACGGTAATGGCAAAGCAATACATGGAAAGTCCCGAATGGTTTAACTTGTTTGAAGTGGATGATTATATTGATTTAGTCGTTGATTTCACCGAAAGATTGAATCCTGGCTTTATCATCGAGCGTTTTGTCTCCCAGTCTCCCAAACAATTGCTTGTCGCTCCCGATTGGGGATTGAAAAACTTCGAATTTACCGCCAAAGTTTTGAAAAGATTCGCGGAGAGGGAAACATGGCAGGGGAGATTATTTGGACGCGCGCATGCCTGATATCCCGAATGATCCAGGTTTTATGCGCGTATCGGCCGGATAGGGATATTTACGGGAAAGTTTCGTCTATAATATCGGACGCGACTTCTTTCTTCGTTTTCAGAGCGAAGTCTTTACGCTCGCCGTTCCGGTTCAATATTGTGATTTTGTTTGTCTCGTATTTGAATCCGGCGCCGGCGTCATTCAATGAATTAAGTACGATGAAATCGAGATTTTTCTTTATTATCTTTTTCAGGGCATTTGTTTCTTCGTCATTCGTTTCCAAAGCAAATCCGACGAGCAGCTGATTCGCTTTTTTCATTTTACCCAGCGACGCCGCTATATCCTTGTTCGGGACAAGTGAAATATTGAGCATGTCGCCACTTCTTTTTACCTTTTCGGCATATTGTTCCGCCGGACGGAAATCAGCGACCGCCGCACATAATATGGCTGCATCCATCGACAGAAAGGCTTTTATGGACACATTATACATTTCCGCCGCCGATTCCACGTCGATACGCGTAATTCCGGGATGATTCGTCTTCAGTGATACCGGCCCCGTGACCAATGTGACCTCAGCCCCACGGCGGGCGCATTCTTCAGCAAGGGCGAAGCCCATTTTTCCCGATGAATAGTTGCCAATAAAGCGAACCGGATCTATACGTTCATAAGTTGGCCCGGCTGTTATCAGCACTTTTTTTTTTGAAAGGGATCCTTGCCTGGTAAAGAAATTCTCCACAACAGCCATTATCTTTTCCGGCTCTTCCATTCGTCCTTTACCTGTCAGGCGACTGGCGAGTTCTCCGGCGGCAGGTTCGACGACAATATTTCCGTATGAACGAAGCAATTCTATATTCTGTGTTGTAGAGGGATGGGCAAACATATCCAAATCCATGGCCGGAGCAATTATTACAGGAGCTTTCATGGACAGATAGGAGGTGATAAGCATGTTGTCGGCTATTCCGTTCGCCATTTTTGCTAAAGTGGCGGCTGTTGCCGGAGCTATAAGCATAAGGTCGGCCCACTGCCCCAAATCCACATGGCTATGCCAGGTACCGTCGTTAGCTGTAAAGAATTCACTTACCACCGGTTTTCCCGTAAGAGCCGACAAGGTGACAGGGGTTATGAATTCCTTCCCGGAGGGCGTAATCACAATCTGCACTTCCGCGCCGGCTTTTATTAGAAGACGGGCCAGCGAAGCGGCTTTGTAGGCGGCAATACTGCCTGTGATGCCTAATACGATATGTTTATCTTTCAATACCATAATTTCCTGTTTCCGATTATTTCAGGCAAAGATACATCTAAGCTGTCATATTTGACGGCAAAAATAACGGGAATATCAGGCTTCAAAAGGGGATAAAATTTATTTAAATCTTATTTAACGTATCAAATATCCATGTTTTAAAGCATTTGCTATACTTTTCTAATTCTTTTGCATACTTTTGCTTGGCAAAAATTTAGAGTAAACACTTAATGAAGTAAAAAATGATTGAAATAATGAGGCGAAAACTAAGCGACTCCAAGGCGGCTCGATGGACGGCGCTGAGTGTTGTGGCATTTACTATGTTTTGCGGATATTTTATTACGGATGTAATGGCTCCGCTGCAAGATATGCTGGCTAAAGAGCTGGGATGGGACGCCGGTGACTATGGTTTTTTCACCAGTGCATACGGATGGTTTAATGTATTTCTGTTTATGCTCATTCTCAGTGGCATTATCCTTGATAAAACGGGGGTGCGTTTTACCGGGTTGGGAGCGTGCATTTTAATGATTGTAGGATGTAGCCTTAAGTATTATGCTGTATCCGGATTGGGCTCTTTCGAAGGGACTATATTCGGGTTCAAGTCGCAGGTGATGGTTGCGGCTATCGGATTCGCCATTTTTGGAGTAGGAGTGGAAACGGCCGGAATAACGGTTACAAAAGTTATTGTCCGTTGGTTCAAAGGTCACGAGATTGCTCTTGCAATGGGACTTCAGGTTGCGGTTGCCCGTATAGGGACAGCATTAGCCCTGTCGGCAACAATTCCATTGGCGAAACATTTTCAACACATATCGGCTCCTGTATTATTCGGCGTTGCGCTTCTTTGTATAGGACTTGTTGCATATCTTGTTTTTTGCGTTATGGACAGGCGGCTCGACGCATCTGTAGCCGATATGGATGTGGAAGCGGAAGATACTTTCCGCATCAGGGATATTGGCTCGATCATATCAAACAAGGGATTTTGGTTAATAGCTCTTTTGTGCGTGCTTTTCTATTCGGCTGTGTTTCCATTCCTGAAATATGCGACCTCGTTGATGGTAAACAAATACGGATTGGATCCCGAACTTGCGGGTAATATTCCTGCTATACTCCCGTTTGGGACAATTCTTTTAACTCCGTTTTTCGGAGGTATCTATGATAAAAAAGGGAAAGGGGCGACAATCATGATAATAGGCGCCGCCATGCTGATAGGCATTCATTTCCTGTTCTCATTACCATTATTGAATGTTTGGTGGTTTGCCACAATTCTGATGGTTCTTTTGGGAATCGCATTCTCGCTTGTGCCTTCGGCTATGTGGCCTTCGGTACCGAAGATCATTCCCGAAAACAAGCTGGGTTCCGCATATGCCCTTATTTTCTGGGTGCAGAATATAGGATTGAGCATGGTTCCATTACTTATTGGAACAATACTGAACAAATATTGTACTTTGGGTACAAATCCGGACGGTAGCCCTGTTTACGACTACACGCTTCCCATGATAGTTTTCACTTGCTTTGGAGCGCTGGCGCTTATCGTCGCCTTCCTGTTGAAGGCAGAGGACAAGAAAAAAGGCTACGGGCTGGAATTGCCGAATATAAAGAAATAACGTTGGAAGACGGGCTTTTATATAAATTGAATATCATATTTTTAGCAAAATGACTCCTGAAAAAGAAATTATCCCCAAAGGACATCCCAAAGGACTATACCTGCTTTTCGTCACCGAAATGTGGGAACGTTTCAGCTACTATGGGATGCGTGCCTTGTTTGTGCTGTATATGACAAAGGCGTTGCTTTTCGATAAAGCTTACGGTTCCCGGATTTACGGCAATTATACAGGCCTTGTGTACCTGACCCCGCTGATTGGCGGATATATCGCCGACCGTTACTGGGGAAATCGCCGTTCCATAATCGCAGGAGCTTTGCTGATGGCGGCAGGGCAATTTCTGATGTTCCTTTCCGGCTGTTATTTCGAGAATGCAAATCTGGCTACCATGCTGATGTTTTCAGGGCTGGGATTCCTTATATTCGGGAATGGCTTTTTCAAACCCAATATTTCCACTATGGTGGGGCAGTTGTATAAACCCGAAGACAAGCGTAAAGATTCGGCTTACACAATTTTCTATATGGGCGTAAATACAGGGGCATTCCTGGCCCCGATTATTTGCGGCGTTTTAGGGGATACAGGGCATCCGTCCGATTTTAAATGGGGATTCCTTGCGGCCTGTGCCGGTATGTTGCTTGGCGTTGTTGTTTTCATCCTTTTCAAGGATAAATATTTGCAAACCCCTGCAGGCGAAGCGATAGGAGTGATCCCCAGTAGCCGCGACACGCGAAGGATAGAAGCGGAAAAGAAAAGCTCTGGTCAGGCCGTTACTGAAACGAAGGGAAAGTCAGTAATTAAACAGGCTGTTATCTGGGGCATTGTCTGGCTTGGTTTGTCCGTTTTGTTTTATTCGGTTCTGAAAACGGATATCGTAGGCTCCATCATATTTTCCCTTACTATAGCCGCGCCGGGATATATAATATCCGACCCGTCATTGACTAAAACAGAACGGTCGCGTATCCGGGTAATTTATATCATCGCCTTTTTCGTGATATTCTTCTGGGCGGCATTCGAGCAAGCCGGTGCGTCGTTAACTTACTTTGCCGAAGAACAGACCGACAGGCATATCGGCTTGTTTGACCTGACTATACCTACATCTTATTTCCAGTCGGTGAATGCTGTGGCCATTATTATTTTTGCGCCTGTCTTTGTCGCTATCTGGACAAAGCTGAGCAGGAAGGGAAAAGAGCCTGCTTCGCCTTATAAGCAGTCGATTGGCTTGTTCTTGTTGGCGGTCGGCTATCTGGTTATTGCCTTTGGCGTAAAAGGACTGGCCCCGGGCATCAAGGTAAGCATGCTTTGGCTGATGAGCCTGTACACTATCCATACGTTCGGGGAACTTTGTTTGTCTCCCATCGGGTTGTCGATGGTAAACAAGCTCGCTCCTGTACGGTTTGCGTCTTTACTGATGGCTACATGGTATCTGAGCACATCCGCCGCCAATAAGTTTTCAGGAACCTTGAGCGGTTATTATCCCGAACCGCTAATTGAATTGAGAGCAGTGCAATCGGTGGAAAAAGAAAATGCATTGACCTTGTTGCCTGAAGAATTTGAGAAAGAGGTCACGGAAAAAGATGGCGTAAAAGTTATTCCTTTTGACAGGATTACTTTCTACAAAATAGAAGATAAAACTTTGAAAGCCGGGATACAAAGCTCATTGGAAAGGCAGCAGCTGGAAAATCCGAAAATATTCATGGGCTACCGGATATCCAGTTTATACGATTTCTTTATGCTTTTTGTATTTATGGCCGGTGTGGCGTCTGTCATCCTGTTTTTTCTTTCCGGACGTTTAATGAAGATGATGCACGGGATAAAATAAGGCTTGTAAAATATGAATTGTTTTGTTTAAAAATTCTATTTTTATGTCTTTGATCTTTCTTTTCAATTGGATTTTGTAGCTTTTTGGCCAAGTAAAAAGTCAATTGGGGATGAACAAAAAAATGAACGTTATGAGTAGCGAGCGCAGAAGCCAAACTTTTTTGGATTATGCCGGGTCACGAAAAACGACTAGATTTATTGAACGTTATTCGGCAACAATAGTTTTATTGATTGCTTGTTACGTTGCCAAGTATAACAGTTAATGTCAGTTATAACTAAATATATCGCCAAACATTTGGGCTTGCTTGAAAATGAGAGAAAGTAAAGAATTTATACTGCAAAAAGATATTATCACCGAGCCTGTAGGCGAGGGTGTTACCAGACAAATCCTGGGATACAACGACGAACTGATGCTGGTGAAAGTATTTTTCGAAAAAGGCGGCGTTGGCGATATGCATAGCCATCCGCATGTGCAATCATCGTATGTAGAGAGCGGCCGATTCGAAGTTACCATAGACGGTAAAAAACAGGAACTTGCGAAAGGCGACGGTTTTTATGTCCCGTCCGGAGCGACACACGGGTTGACATGTCTCGAAAAAGGCGCAGTAATCGACGCCTTTTCTCCCGCAAGAAAAGATTTCATATAAAAAAAACTGTGGAATATGAACAAAGAAACCGACGACAAAGCTTGGAAAGTATTAAAAAGCGAATACCTTTTCCGGAAACCTTGGCTTACGGTTCGACGAGAGCATGTGCAACTGCCTGATGGAAACGAGATTCAGGATTATTACCTGCTTGATTATCCCGATTGGGTCAATATCATTGCCGTTACCAAAGATAAAAAGTTTGTCCTTGTCCGCCAATACAGACACGGACTGGGCTATACCTCAATGGAACTGTGTGCAGGCGTAGCGGAAAAATATGATCCTTCGCTACTGGTTTCAGCTCAACGTGAATTGCTGGAAGAAACAGGATACGGGAACGGCAACTGGACTAAATATACGGAATTGTCCGTAAACCCGGGAACGCATACCAATATGACTCATTGTTTCCTCGCCACTGATGTGGAGAAAGTTTCGGAGCAAAACCTGGAAGCTACCGAAGACATATCCGTACATCTGTTATCTACGGACGAACTTATAGAACTATTAAAAAGGGACGGTATAAAACAGGCGGTACAGGCGGCTCCGTTATGGAGATATGTCGCTGAAAACCATTTGATTTAAGGCCATAGACCGATCTATTACTTTTCCCGGGATTCTTTATCTATACAAGGAAATTGTCATCTAAACTAAACTAAAAGAAACAGAAAAACCTAAATTGGAGTTTTTGAATTAATAACCATGCAAGCAATTTATTCTATATAATTGTAAATCAACAATTTCTATTTAGACATAATAGTTATTAACGAAAATGAATTTTAAAATATTATAGTTCAATGTTTTAGCACATAGCTATTAACTTTTTTACTCCAATTTAGGGAAAAAGGACAATCATATGGACAAGAACAACCATCCGAAATATCTGAACGAATTCCACAGGGAACAGATGGAACAAGGACTGAAACAGATAGCAGCTTGGGCGAAGAAACCTCTGACATTCGAGCAAAAACGGGAACAGCAGAAGATGCTGGACGAACAGCGAGCCAAGCGGGAAGCAAGCGAAAAAAATCTGTTTGCTATTTATTTTTGTGGCTTGTAACCGAAAAAGTTTGTAACTACTCAGGTACCAAAACGAATTGATTTACAAATATTTATCTCGATTCATATTTTGATGTTTAATGTAGACGAGAATTATAAACTGCATATTATCAGTGAATTATAAAATTAA
>JAISSD010000301.1 GCA_031273295.1 Prevotella sp. | reverse complement strand
GAGCTGGTATTGTCGTGATCTTGACAGGTTTAATATCGCAATATGCTTTGTATAAATATATTGAATATTCAAGCGCTGTAAAAATGCGACAGTTTATTCTGTGCCAAGTCAGGAGTTCTTAATTTTATCGATTCCGGTTATTTCCCTTTCTCGCTTTGGCGATAATACCAAGGTGCAATAGGATTTTTATCATTCCATAGTCCGGCGCTATTTCTTCTTGCAATAGCTTCTAAATCTGCATATTCTTGCGATATATCATACTCTTTGGAATGCCAAGCCATACCTGATCTTAACATTTCCGCTCCTGTATCTTTTCCGTCAGGAGTATATACCCATACCACAGGTCTGCCATATCCATCTCTCTTTTTTTGAACTTTTATGCCAACAATCTTTCCATATATCAAATCTGAAAGATATTTCTTTGATTTATCGTTGAAAGCCTGTTCCTTTTCCGGTGCATCAATGCCGTAAATACGAAAACGGATTTCTACTTTATCTTGCGTTAATCCATCAAATGTATCGCCGTCAACAACACCTACAGCTTGAACATAATAATCATACATTTGTCCTTGTTGGGCAGAAACAGAATTTTTTCGTCCAGATTTCCTTTCACAAGATGTAAATGATAAAATTGCAATTAGTACGAAGAACGCAGCTTGTTTCATTTCAAACGGGGTATTAACACGTTAATATTAACTGCAAAATTTAAATTTGCACCAGAATCATCATATCCTCCCATTGTGATTCCGATAACATTACCGTACTCATTGATTAAAGCGCCACCACTACTTCCATGATCTATCGGTACACTTATTTGTATCAGATTATCTCCACGCATTTGAGAAATTTCTCCTGAAGAAAATGTGTTTTCTAAACCACGCGGGCTCCCTATGGCAAAAACTTTTTCACCCACTTTTGGCTGACTGTTCCCAATAGGTATATAATTGAAATTTGTACCATCTGATTTGACTTGAAATATGATATAATCATTTTCTTTATTTCTTGCAATGATGTTTTTTACTTGATAGAATTTATTGTTTGACAACTTAATCTGTTCATAACCAATTGCAGTCCCTTCAAACACATGATAATTGCTTATGCCTATACCAGAAGCTGAAATAAAGAAACCGGAACCTTGGTAGGCTTTTCTCCCATCAGAAGTGAACACCATGAAAACTGCAGAATTGTATTTCCTGAAAATTTCTGTTCCTGTCATTGAATTTTTGGAAGCAGCTTCTGTTTGAATAATTTGCTTTTCTGTCCTTGATGTTGAATTTTGTCGATTCTTCCGGGTTTGTTCGCTATTTACAGGCTGTCTGTTCATAGTTGTACCTTCCTTTCGCCCGGATTTCCGGACACAAGACAACAACATTGTTGTCAATAAGATGAGCCATATAGTACGATACAAGAATCTCATACAGTTCAGTTCATTTGCTCTTTACTTGCTTCAATTATTCCAGGTTTGGGTATTATATGTATGAGAAATCGCTGATTCCTTTTCTCGTCACGCTCTCTCATCGCTCCTCCTGTACCAGTACCGGAAATTAGAACCTCACAATTATTACCAAAGTCTAATCTATTATCTCTCCAAAAGTTTCTCAAACTTAAAGCCCTTTCATAGCTCAATTTATAATTGTTTTCTTCTCCCCAACTATCTTTTGAGGCTTGACCTTCTATTACAAGCAGATATTGAATTCCATATTCTTTGGTTTTTTGTTCGATCAAATTTTGTATTACTTTACCGGCTTCATTTAATTTTTGTTGAGTACTTTCATCTATGGAGTTTATATTTGCTATACCAGTTGGAAAATTCACGTTCACTTTCAAAATGTGTTTTTTATGGCCTTCGTTATATTCGAAATAAGTCGGATCGATATCTTTTGTGGCTTGTTCAATTTCTTTTATTTTGTCAATTTGCTCCTGAGTTGCATCTGTTATTCTTTTAATTTCTATCATTTTCTTATTCAGTAAGACAACAGTCAGGACGAACAATACAAGCATCATAAAAAACAGACTTGTCATTAAGTCTGAATAGCTCGTCCAAAAGAAAGATTCTTTTTTAGCAGACATTAAAACAACCAATTTATGAGGTTAGACAGCCATTTTATTAATAGAGGAATGAGGATGGCTAAACATGTTATTGACAACAAAGAAGTCCCGGTAATGACTGTTGCTTTCAGCCATTGAGGAATTTTAGGACTGATGCCTCCTACAGCTTTTATTTCAGCCAATTTCTGTATAGCATTTGTCAAATTTTCTATCTTTTGATTTTGGATGCGAGTAATATTTTCTAAATTAGACATACTTTCTGTCGGGTTATTTTCTTGTGTCTTTACCGCAGTTATGTTTTTCAGCTCCTCCACTATCGTGCTAATTTCTTGAGCCTTATCTTTAACAATATCTTCTTGAACTTTAATTGTTATCTCTAAAGCTTCCTGTTGAGATTGGAAAGAATTATTAAATGCCAAGAACTGGCTATCCAAAGATTCTTGAGTCTTTCTTAGAGTAGCAACCATCATTTCATTAAAGCGTTGTAATGCGTTTTTGGTCTCCAAATTTGCACTGTCAAGATTTTCAGCCAGCCAGTGTTCATTTCTTTCAAAGAACCTGCCAGCATTCTCTATTATTTGTGTACGCCTTTCGTAGTCATCAAGTTTCTGATTCAAATTGTTAATTTCTCCGATATATTTATTTGCTTTTTGTAGATACTGAGAGAAAACGCCTATTTCATTTGTACAATTTTTCAAATTTTCATAGACCTCAATATTTGCAGTAGCTATACTTCTTATTTTTAATTGATTGATTGACTGAATCAGTTCTGTTTGACTTCGATACGATACATTTACTTCTTGAAGAGTTTCCCGTAATTCACGAGTGTTTTCCGAGAACATCTTATTAAAACCAGTTAAATTTCGAGCCATTTTTTCCAGGACAGCAGTGGTATCATTTGAAAGTTCCGGTAATAGTTCTGCCTGTATCCAACTCAAAAAGATATTTTTCCCTCTCTCAGCGCCTTTTTTTGCTTTTTTAGCAAGGTGTGATCCTATAGTCGTCAATAATATTCCTACTATACTGGCAATCATTGCTAAAGCGACTCCACCAAAAAGATCTTTAATAGCTTTTCCATCAGTTGATGTTGAAGAAGGATTTAACAATTCGTCTAAACTTCCAGTTATAACTAAAAACCCAATGCCAATAAGGATCCCTAACATTGTTCCTACCAAACCTAAATAGAGAGGCATTGGTATCTGTGTGTTAATTTCTTCCTCTATACTGTCGCAATTCCGATCTACTATATCTTTCATTAGATGGAAATCGCTAACAGCGCCCTTGTTTTTCCCAAGGTAGTTGTTTATAGAATCAAGGATGTCTTCTAACACCGCATTTTTATTGGAATACCTAGCTATTATTGTTACCGCCTCCGAATCATCATATCCAAGGTCAAACTGATTATCCTCTTGAGGAAATATTTTTCGAAAAACATCTATTTTTGTTTTAGTTGAGAAGAAACTCTTAAATTGAAAAAAAAGAATTACAACTATGGCAACTATTATTATTATGTAATGCATGTTCTTATGTTAATTTGATTTTTATTGGCTCTATAACAGACCATTGTTCACCGATACGTTTTGCTTTTCCGGGCGTAATCATTTTTACAGAACGTGCATTTTGATAGCTCCCTGATAGAATGACACAAATGTCTTCACGGAAGATTCTTCTTGCAATAGCTTCTTCTTCGTTCCCGGAAAATTCAAACTCAGCAGTATCTTCATTTTCATTGCTAAGTCTAAAAAAACTATCATCCGGAGTATTTTCTACTCGGCTGAATATCTTTCCTGTCTTTCCTTTCAGGTATTTATATACCGTTTTTGAAGGAATGAAACTACTATTGCTTCCTGATGATTGAGAGGATGGTTTTGTTTCTTTTTCATTCAAACGTTCCAAAACCCTGCCTACTATAAGGTTAATATCTCTCTCTGTTAGTTGACTGGTTCTTGCAGAACTTTGTAATTGGTGTTCAAATGCCTTCCTAATTCGAAGGTCTTTCAACACTATTTCTACTATCTCATCCCTCCCTTTGGCTTTCTTGTAAACAATTACTATAAGGATTACTGATGCTATAAGGATGATGCCTAATATTCCACAGATAGACCAAAATCCCCGTTTCTTCAAATCATCATGTTGTTTCGAAATATTTTGCAATTTCTTTAAAACATCTTCATTCTGTTCTGATTGGCTCTTGGGATTACTTGTAGAATCCTTATTTTTATTGTCCCGCGCCATACTATGTAGAGCCAAAAACAAGACCATACATATTGAAAACAAAATCTTTTTCATACTTCCCATTCTATTATTTCTTCGAATTTTTGTCGCAAATTGCATCGCTTAATTCTTTTAACATTCCTATCAAAGGATAGAAAAATAACGTTTCTTCAATGCCTTCAGTCTCTGCCACCTCTTTCCTCTTTAATTGCCATCCATTTTTTGCGTAAATATCCAACTTGTTGTAGCAAACTTCTTTTGCCGTTTCGATGGAGACAGGATTGAGTTTAAACCCTTCGTTTGCGAAGAAAGGTAATCGGTCGAAAACGAAATTTATAAACGACTTTACCTCTTCAACCGTCAGATTAAGATAATTCGCATCAATCGCTTTATAAGTATCAGAATCACTTATTTCATTTAGATCATTGCAGCTCCTTTGGAAAACAGTATTGGTTCCATTACTGTGCAGAACAGTTTTCTTTTTATATATCTCACCAAATGATTCAGGTTTATCTACAAAGAAACCTCCTTTACATGTAGCCTCTTTCGGATTCTCTTTATTGAGAATAATCTCCAAATCATTTGAGGAATAACGACTTTCATATATTTTCCCAAAAATTAATTTTGTGTATTTTCTTAAGATATCACTGTCATCGGTAAAGAATGGTATAACTCTGGAACCATTTCCGCTAAACACAATTTTATCCGGCATTTGCAGTTTTTTTGCCTTCATTAATTTCGCTAAATGATATATAATTGCGGAATAGAAGAAAATGAATGTGAGTTTTTGTGTTGTATCAGTAATGAGTTTTTTCTCAAGATTTGCATTTTCCGCAAGATACACCCCAACTTGTCTTACTTTTTTATTCTGCTTCAAAGAAAACAAGAAAGAAGCAATATCTGCAGAGGATTTATTTGCATACATTTCATTGAATATGCGAAACAAGTCATCATTTTCATTGATTTTTGTTTTCAGGTCATTTTTAATATCCTCGGAGAATTGCCTTATAATGCCATTTTTTACACGATTTGTTTCTGAATAACCGTCTCCAAAAATTGCATTTGCTGCAAAACGGAACGAAGTGATAAAATCCACTTTACCGCTTGTAGAAATCACAATATCCGTTGTGCCGCCACCAATATCTATTGTAACTAAATTATTGGAATTTCGGTCTCTGATATAATATTCAAACGGCGCAACAGATTCTGCTATCGGTATTATATTGCTTTCTTCTCCGCCAAAATACTTTTTATAGGCTGAATTCCATGCGTCTTTCAGATTTTTATATCTACCTCTTTCCATACTTACAGGATAAAACCAGCGTATCTTTGTTTTCTTCAGGCAACCATTCCCAATAATTACTTTATTGCGAAGCAAATACATGATGGACTCAATATATACTTTTATCTGTTTTTGGTTATTGTTGTCATCCGACCATTTTAAGTCGGTTATAGTATCATTATAGTCATAACCTAATCGCTTTTCATACAACTCATTAATGCTTGCTTTCTCGAAAGGATAAACATCATTCCAATTGACCTTTTCGCCAAAAGAGAGAGCCGAACGCATAGGAAATCTAAATTCTTCATCGGTATATGCGGGAATATACTCCTCGTCAAAAACTTCTTTTAGATAGTCTTCTCCTCCGTGTAAGCAATGAACTTGTTTTTCTTCAATCTGACCTTTCAAGATATTGAATGAAGTAATACTATTATCATTCCCTATTTTATATTCAATATGTGTGTTGGTTGTGCCGAAGTCAACTGCAAATGTAAATTCCCGTTCACCTGTTTTCAACTCCATGTTAGGTAAAACAAGTCCAATCATACCATTGTAGTTTATTCGAATATAATCAAAGTTTGAATTATCAAGGGAATAATTCTTTAGTTGATAGTTTTTGCTATGTGTTTCATTGCGAACAGAAAAGCGCTTTTTAGAATCATCTATATGTGTATTTATTTTGACAAATTCAGCGCTATACTTATCTTTATCTTTGAAGTTACAAACCAGACCAAAACGGTAATACGCCTGTTTATCATCTTCAAATTGTACATTTGGGAAAATTGCACAGTCAAAATTCAAATCAATAACATTATCTGTTGATTTTTTATATACTTTTTTGTAGGTTGTATCATTCGTGCGTAACTCAATTTCTACTACATCGCCAGAATGATTTATTTTCAGGAATTTTTTCAAATCATTAATAGTGTAATGATTGAAGAATTTTTCTTTAATTGGTAATAAATATGTTTGTTTGCTGTTTTCTTGCAAATTACCATCAAAAAAACTATCTTTCTTAGTCTCGTATGGAAGTCTCATAACACAATCTTCCAACAAATCATCAACAGTTAGGTATTGAATTGTTGCTTCATAATTTTGATGTATGCTCTTACCTAAAACTTCCACATCTGGAGCTCTCAATACTTTATAGGCGCTCAATATTCTATCTGCATTATTAGATAACGCATCAATTTCCTCTGTTCTTCCAATTTTAGGTTTTTGTTGTTCAAGATATTTTTGAAATTCATAGAATATGGAACTTGCCGCTTTTCCTTGAATAATACGATTCTCATTATTGGCATAGAGCCAAGTATATAGATATTTTTGGAATTCCCAACTTCGTTTGCTTAATGGAACAATATTCTCGCTAAATGCCTTTCGTGAATTATCTAATTGAATATTAACGTTCTCCATCTTGTTGGCTGAACTTAAAAAAAGTGTGCATGGAGAGGTCGCTCCTATAATTTCTCCGGTAGGTTTGTATTTAAGAATATAAATATATTCCATTTTATCAAAATTAAACATGATCGCATCATTTGTCAAAAAAGTTCCTAGAGTTTTTTCAAGTTGACTATGTCCGATCTCAAGTTTCTTTAGGTCTTCAGTTTTTCCCCATCTAAGTATTTCTATTTTCTCTCTCCACTTGTCAAAGGTGAAGAATATTTCCGCTACGTCAAGACTGTCAGATACTATTTTCTGATATGCTTTTAAAGAAGAATCTCCATATTCTGCAACTTCTGCAAAAGCTGTTTTTACCAAAGCTACTCTTGCAAAAGGAGAAGGAATTGAAGTGGGCTGATTAAAAGATTCTTTATTTGAACTCTCAATAGCTGCAATTTGCTTATCATCATACATTCTAGATACATCCCAATGTTTGAGGGTGTTTTGTAAATCATGCTGACCCTTTGTTCCGCCTTGCAAGCGGAAAACGAAAGTTGTATCTTTATTATCTTTCATAGAATTAATCTTTATATTTTATTAATGCTTCAGTCATGCGAAAAAATACTTCAATAAAAACTTTTTCATTCTCTAATGAATTTTCAATTTTTTCAATCTGCCGATTTAACTCGTTATCTACAATCGCCCAATTTTTGTATTTGAAAGATTTTGCTTTGATATAGTAAGCATTTCCTTTCACAAAATCCAGAGCATTGCATGACGTAAGATTAAATGGCGAGAAAATATGAGTTTGATCTTCCATCTCCTTTAGCCAATCATAATATAAACCTTGTACAGTTTCCAGTTTTTGTATAACATCCTCTTTTCGGAAATTCCCAATAAATCTTTTATGGGCATAAGGTTGATACTTCTTTTGTTTGTCAAATATAAATTTCATGTAATTACGAAATAACAAAAAACGCGAAAGCGGATTTATAAGCAACGTTTTTGTTTCATCTGACAAATTATCGAAATTGATTTCCGAATCATTAGAGTGAATGCCAAATTCTTTATAAGTCGTTTGTTGAATTTTACCGTTTACATCTCTATGTATATTTTTATTAAGCTTTTCAGGATTGGCAAAGTCTAATACCGCCAAGGCTGCAGCTAGTTCTACAAAATGAGCATTATTTTTCTGCGCCTCGCCTCCTTTATTGTGTTCGTAGGTACTTGTCTGCTTGTCAGCAATGTAATATAATGTATCAATATTTTTATCTTCTGCCTTATAATACGACAATGCTGCTCTTGATTTATCAATGAATGTGTCTGAGTTAACCAGACTCTCATCGGTTGTAGATCCAACAGTAAAATATGGCAAGACAGAAATTGCTCCAATCAAGGCGTTATTTATTAACCCCCAATTCTCAAGAATAACCCCATCGGCTTTAACATTGGGAGTATGAAGTATCTTCCTTAATAGAGGGAAACCACTTGCTCCTGTTCCTCCAAAAATTGAGCTTATTATAAAAATTTTATCGCCATCTTTGAAGTCTTTTGCAAAAGCTCTAAAAACATTGCTGTTTTCAAACTGATGTAAAACCACGCTGCCAATATTTGGATTGCCTTGAAAACCTGCTGTCATATCCATACTCAATGTTTCTTTTGAAAATAACATATCAACCAAGGCTTGATTTTCTTTACTCATACTACTCCTGCCTATGAAATCTTCAAACTTTTGTGTATTGTCCATGAGTCGAAGACAAAGTTCACCATCGAGTAGTTTGATTTTTGTTTTGAAAAATCTATTTCGCCCTTTTGTTTCGGCTATCTTATTAGCTTCGATATAATTTTCTATTAAAAGCTTAGTTCGTGACAAATCTTTATTTGACATATCACGGTCAATGACAATAGGAACTATTGTGTCAACCCCGCAATTAACGCCGGAAGCCAATAGCATTGTCAACGATTTCATAATCCTTGAACCTGTACCTCCTATTCCGAATACATATAGCTTGCTCATAAATGATTAATCTTAAAAAGGTGAATATTTACAGTTTCGACTTAGAGGTATAAATCTGCCTGCAATCTTAACAACAAATGTAAATGCAATAAAGAATACAACAGATATGATAAGATTGGCAACTCCAAACATCCAACAATCAGCCTCGTGTATAAGAGAGGAAACGATATTCCCATCCTCGTCTCGTATGTACATCAAACAATCTCCGATATATCCATTGATGAAGTCTGTTGCTGTCCATTGATAGCCTATAAATAAACATGATATGCCAGATACACCAAGCATAATTAACCAACTCCACCAGCGGTTAAATCTCGGATGATTTATAACGTAATAGTAAATAATCACTATCACTAAAGAGATGGCAAGAGTTATTAGTCCAATGCCGTTAAATGCATTTGAGTTACGATAGCTTTGTGTTTCGCAGTTGTATCCCCATAGATGATCTGCTAAGTTTTGTCCGAACAAGCTCTCTAACAAACAATAAAGGTACCCGAATATGTCTTTCATATTTGTCTTAATTATTTATACTTATTTTTATTTCCGTATAGAAGTTCTCTTTTTTTGTGAATGCTTCATAAACACCATTTATCAGATATTTAATCCCATAGGTTTTACCCATTGCATCATTGGCATTGATATTCAAACCTATATCATCATTCATCTGTTCTACCCATTCAGGTATATTCATCTTTAATTTTACAGACAGATTTGTCGATTTTATTATATCAGAAATGAAATTTAATGAATTTGTGTATCCGTATGGATTTGCAGGGGAATCGGTAATATTCAACTGATAATCTTTATCACTTACTGAATAGTTTTTAAGGTTTTTAAGGTAATTACCATCTAAAAGAAGTTCGGAAAAATCGGCGTCGACAGCAAATGTTACTTTCTCATTGTGATCTCTCTTCGTTTTCACAATCTTGGTTTTAGAATTTTCCCTATCCAAATTGAACTTTCCAGTACCTGGACGGATTGCATAATCAACATTCTGGTTGCCTCGTATAATTGTGAAAACATTCTCTATGCCACTTCCTTTAAATTTCGACATTGGTATTTCTGCATGAAGTTTTGCCACATTTTCTTTATCGCCAATAATCCAAATATAGAAAGGTCTTCTCGCATTTATCATTGTCGGTCTATCTTCTCGATTGTAATAGCGCCCTTTGAATTCTGAAGATAATTGATATACGATTATTCCCAAATTTCTATTTTTAAGAGCTTTGGCTATGTTAGTTTTTATCCCTATCTGTTGATTTATCAAATATTGATCAGCATGCTTTCCTCTCCCTGGCGAAAAGATGAAATCAGAGATAAGTATGGATAGACTCGTTTCCTGAGTTTTTTTGATGATGGTATCGACCATGTTGGATATATCTGTAGTTCCTCGATTTCCTCCTCTAGCCCTGAATGATTGAGGTCCCAATTTTTCAATAAAATCAGAGAGATCTGACCTGTGAGGGATAATATTGCTATTTATGTAATACAAATTCAAACTGTTTGTTATGTCCGAAATCTGTATGTCGCTAAGGTAACTATAAACTGATGTTTTAAAATCAGTTTTGTTATCTCCTACATAACCGTCCATACTAGCTGAGTTCTCAATGTAAACATTAATTGTCGGTTTAGATTTCGACTCCGATGCCGGAATTATTGCCACAGGCAGATGCTCTTGCTGATTCCCATTTTTCGGGACTCTTTTACATCCAACTATAATAATTATTCCGATAAGGAATAGAGCGATTTTGTATCTCATATTTCTACGTTTACAGAAAATTTATCTTTAATAAAATCCTTTTTCCAAGCATATATTTCATCTTTTTGCTTCAATACCGCCACCTTGTTTTTTACATGCTCACAAATGTACAAAAGAAACTCTTATAAAATAATATTAACATCTGTATTTTTTACAAAACAACGATAAATCTATTCTTTTTTGTGAGAAATGTCTGGATTATCAGCGTGTTTGTATAAATATTCTAAAAACGCCCCTTCGAAATGATAATATGTTATTACGAAATTATCTTGCCACACTGCGCAGCAGGGAAACAGGCGACGAAATGCAACTTGTAGCAGGAGTCATCCCCATATCGGTAGAGGAGTGAAACTGCTTCCCACATTCCACTTGCTCGAAGAACCGAACGTCATGGACTGCATGACTGTTTCCTTTTCGGTAGCAGAGGAAAAGGAACCCACAGCGGCGCTAAGCGCTGAATGCGCATTGGCAACAACCTTAACATAGGCATTAACACTGCCGGCGGCGCTCAGATTCACGTCGAAGGTACTTTTATTACTGTCGTTACCGTCTGTACAATGAACTCTCCCTGCGCATAACACAGATATTTACTATCCGATCCGAAGACCAGAACGTCAACTTCCGATACCTTGGTTTCGTCAACGGAACTCAGGGCATAGGTAGATACCGGAGTAAGACCCGGAACAGTGATTTGCATGCGCACATAACCGGCAGGCGCCGGAGGCAGGGCGTCAGGCAGGAACTCGTCATCCGTGTTTTTACACGAATCGAAACATAAAAACAAAACGGCTAGCAAGCCGTATAAAAGTACAGGTTTCATGAATATAATTTTTTTTATAAATAAAATTTCAAACCGTACCAGTGAAGAGAGTATCGTAAAAGTTCCATAAGGTATTATATTTAAATGAAACATTGAACTATAATATTTAAAATTTTATTTTCGTTAATAACTATTATGTCTAAATAGAAATTGTTTATTTACAATTATATAGAACAAATTGCTTGCACGGTTATTAATTCAAAAACTCCAATTTAGGTTTTCAATTCGGAGGCAGGATAAACCGCGCGGCTGATGGTCTGAGTCAATGCCAGAGAGATTTGAGCCTCGTCCCAGCCCTGTGAAGCTAAATATTTCTCTATTCCCGGTTGGTGGCAAGCCTGAAGGCAAAGCCATTCGGCTTCCGTTTCACGCGCATCTCTGTGATATAAGCTATCTACATAAATTTCCTCTATGCCAGAGGCTTTACGTTCTTTCCTGACTTCCGCTTCCGCTTTTTTGAGTTCCGCAGCATAACGCAAAGTACACAGAAAGCGCAAAGAAAAGCATGCATAAGCATTATCAGGCATGTGTATGATCATGGATGCGCTACTCGCCGTCCATAATCTGCGTTCATCCGTTCAATCCGCGCCGTCTGCGTGCAAAAAACAGCGCTCGGATCAGACGGAATTGAATTGAAAATCGACGGAGCCAAAATCGACCCCGATTAGCCGTTTATTTATATGACGCCGGAAAAGACGTGATCCTTAACCGGGCCGTACCCATCGGCACAAGCGTAATATCCTCCACCTGCGATGATTTTACACAATCTTCTTCCGGCAACACTCCACATAATTTATACCGGTCCAGTTTCCAGGACGGAACTTGCCTGCCTTTTGCTTTTATTACAACAGGAGAACTTTGCTGGGTAAACGGATAATTGTCGGAAGGCCAAGCTCTTTTTTCAACGGCAAAATTGCTAAAAGGATTTTTCTTGTCCAAAACCAACGCATAGTTCCACGGAGTCTTGGGATATATTTCGTAAGACGGCCATTTGGACGGGTCGGCTGTTTCCTGCCATTTCGAATCCCAAATAGCGCTTTCCTTAGCGTCTACTTTCCTGTATTCTTCATCTATATTCAGCGATAAAGTCAAAGGTCCATAATCGACGCTTACGCTGTTTTTATTTACCTGCCATGTCTTTAGAGAAAGCTCCATGGGGTAAACAACTTTCACTATGTCTCCGTCGCTCCATTCACGGTCGATACATGCGTACTTTCCGGCGAGAAGAACAACCGAAGTTTTCTTTCCGTTTATTTCCAAGCGTGCATTCCTTGTCCACGACGGAATACGCAAATAAAACGGAAACCTGACTTTCCCGGGCGTATTCACTTTAAACCGGATCGCTTCATCGAAAGGGTATTGCGTATCTTCGTTGATAACGACCTCTGTGCCGTTTCCCACTTTCACCTTTGCTTCGCAAGCCGAGTAAATCACAGCGGCGGCGCCATTGTCGGGAGTAGCGAGAATCAGGTTTTCGATAAAATAAGGCCAGCCTTGCGCATGGTTGTGCTGGCAACAACGGCTACTGAACGGGTTCATAGCCAGAAAAGGGCCTCCGTTGTCTATTCCCGGTTTGTGATTTTCCGAGTCGCTCTGCACATGATTGGGACATGTAATGTAGCGCAACGATTTGAGGTCGGGCGTCATTGTGGCAGGATAAGAGTTGAAGGCGACATTCTCGCAATGTTCCGCCCACACCGGATCGCCCGTGTACCACAACATCATCTCGTCCGACGCCATCTGTTCCACAAATCCGCATGTTTCGGTACCCTGACGGGGATCTATATATCCCATCCGCGCATTCTCGTCCGCGCCAAACATCCCTCCCGATACCTGCCCGAATGTGCGGCGTATCAGTTCATGGTTGTTGTATGTGGCATGAAGATGCGCCGGATCTTTTGTCAGCATATAGTAAGTCGCCGGTTCGCGAAAACCTTGCGCTATATTTACATTGTGCCAGTTGGGAAAGGACGAGTCTTGCATCCAGTCGGCTGTATTACGGTGTATTTTATGCACCAGTTCCAAAAGGAAAGAGTCTCCCGTGATATTGTATAACCAGTACACACTATGGATATTATCCCCGCCTCTGGAATTTTCCCAGTAGTCTTTCAGGAATTTCCCGTCAGGGACAGTCAATTGCCATTTGAAGTAATTGGTCATCAGGTCAATAACCCGGTTATCATTCGAATATTCATAATACGACTGCAGACACCACAGCATGATCATATTGGCCCACAGTTCCCTTTTACCGTCCCTTTCGTTGACCGGACCGAAATAGCCGTCAGGCTGCCTGCTTTTTATAGCGGCTTCTATCCATGTTTT
The DNA here is from genome assembly GCA_031273295.1 of Prevotella sp. Lineage (GTDB taxonomy): Bacteria > Bacteroidota > Bacteroidia > Bacteroidales > Dysgonomonadaceae > Dysgonomonas. Next base: position 15,195 of record JAISSD010000301.1, on the reverse strand, counting down.
TGCTTCGGCTATCATTTCAGGGTCGTTCAATATATAAGCCATATTGCCGTAACCTTTGAGCCAATAAGGAACCTCTTCCCATCCATATTCGCCTCCGGCATTAAGCCAGGCGTTGTTTTTCCTGTTCAGCCATGCACTGATTTCGCCGAGTTGTCCCGCCAGTCCGTCCCGTTGCAGTTCGAGCATACGTTTTGTCCAACCTTTTGGAGTTACTTTCCCGACAGGAAGTTTTATGAAACTATTAGGCAGCAAAGGTTGCCTGTTGCCAACATACAGACTGCTTGACGTTTTCACGGAAGGACGGTCTACAATCGAAACTTCGATATCGCCTTTCGATGCAGACATGCTATTGCCGCACAGAAAGAACAGACCCAAAGACAAGTTGATAAAGATATTTTTTTTCATGTGTACATAATTTGTTTTTAAAGGTCGCATGACATGCTCTTTGGCGCAAGTTTTGCATGCTCGTTTCATAGGTTTCAAATTCTATATGCCACACACATGCCGAACGCGATCCGACAGGATACTTTTTATATATGGCATTATTGCCTGTATATAAATAAAATACAATTGTACCGGCCTGCGACGGGCCGGTACAATATGATTAAAACATCAGATTTACCATCCTTCAAAACGGATCATTTCGCCATGCTGTCATTCAGCATTTTGATGTAATATCCGCCTACTACCGAACGGGCTTTGAATCCGACATGCGTTTTTTGGTCCGTATTATACCAGTCGGACATAGGCACGCGGTCGGTTGTTTCGTTCATAAACTTATGCAATGGCGCGATAAATTTAGAGAATGTTTCGTTATCATCCGCTAAAGTCGCCGTCCAGATAACCCAGTCTGCTTTGGTATAGTTTTTCCGGCTATCCAGAGGCAATCCGTATTCGTTTTGCCTGGTCAGATAACAGGCGATTTCTTTCCGGATCACAGATTCGGGGAATATATTCAGTTTCAGTATCTTGTCCCACACCAGATTATACTTTTGGCTCCAGGTTCCCGGTTGATCAAAGGTCAAGCGGTAATGGTCTCCGTCGTCTGCCATCTTCACCCATTCGTCCGCCATTTCCCTGGCCTTGCCGGTATATTTTTCAGCAATGTCTTTTTTTCCAAGCAGACCGGCCAGATATCCATAAGACGCGATCCCCATGATGGCTTTCCCCGAAAGGTTTACATTGTGGGCAAAATGGCCCGCAAAATCGTCTGTACACAACTGGTTTTCAGGATCAAGCCCTTTTTCTACAAGATAGTCTGTCCATACAGTCAGTACATCCCAGTGTTTCTTCGCATATTCGGCATTTCCTTCCACAGCGGCTATAGCGGCGGTCAGGGCAAGCACATTCCCGGCTTCTTCCACAGGCATGTCTCCGCCGTATGTTTGTCCGTTAGCCCAAGGATATGTACCTACATCGTGAGCAGGAAACGGTTTGGTCCACTTGCCGCTCTCGCTGTAATAGAAAATATGGTTCAGCAATCCTTTTGCCAATTGCGGATTATAAAGCAGGAACAGCGGAGCGGAAGGATAAGTAATATCTACCGTGCCAATGGAACCGTTGCTGTTGTTTTCTTTTGACAGGAACAGCAGATCTCCGTTTGGAGCCTCTACAAGCTTGTGCGCCGATATAGCCTGACGGTATGCCAGCGCGCACAAATTCGCGTATTCTTTTCCTCCGGCCCGTGTGGCTTCGTCCATCAGCTTGAAATCAAAATCGCTGCATTTATTACTTAACCCGATAAATTCGTTATTTGCTTCTACAAAAGCCTGTTCTATGGTCTTGTCTCCTTTTTTATTCCAGTATGGACGAAGGTTATCTCCAAAATATTGTATGGAATAAATATCATCGTATCCGACAAGGATTTTTCCCGAAGCGGACTTACCGTTGCCCAGCGACTGCGCGATAGCCAGATTGGCATTGTCTTTCGGACTTGCATCTCCTGCAAGTTTTCCGTTTTTCACAAATTCGTTTCTCATCCGATAAGGGTCTCCTACATTATATGTAGAGTTGTTTTTTTCTCCGCCCAGGTAGAAATAACCCCAGTCGATACGGATATCGTCGCCTCTTTTACCCAAAACTTTCTGGTTTACATTGCCTGTTTTCAAGAATAAAAGACCGTCTTTTTCAAAACCTTCGGCCTTGCTTTCCTGCGACGGAATATTCAAAGCCCAGTTTGGAGCGGCTTCGAAATAGATTTGCACATCATGCTCTTTCCCGTCCAGCGAATTTACGTCATACGATATGTAATTGACGGGGCGTGATACCAGATTGAGGTCTTCCATCAACAAAGGAGCAATAAACGAAAGATTTAACTCCACGTTTCCGCACCCGAACGTATAACGAGTCTGCGTAGCCTGCACATCGGCCGATTTTTGTTCGGCTGTTACACTCAGGAATGTTTCAATATCATCTTCCATATAAATACCGAAATCGACAAGGGCTCCCCCTGTCCTGTTGTGGCAATGTGCGGCGATAACGTTTTTGCCGGCCTTCAGGGTTTTCTTCACCTCTTCGCCAAGCGTGACCCGCACATCCTTTTTCCACTCGTATCCTGTTTTTACAACCTGAATCCCATTGATATACAATTCGAAAATATCGTCATGCGAGTATACAAGGAATACTTTTTTATCCGATAGATCCTTATTCAGGTCAATATCTCTGCGCACCCATATATCTTTGGTTTCCCACAGGAGATTCACATTGGTTTCTTCGGACGTACCGAATGCCGCCTGTCCTTCTTTCCATCCATTATCGTTAAATCCGGCGTTCTCCCAGCCTTTTGCCGGAGCATCGAAAGTGTATTTCCCTACCCAGGGCGTAGTTACAGACATGGCTGCAACCGCTTTTATCGGGGTTTGTTCCACACCCATAAAACGATATGCCTGTCCGTCGACGCGTATTACGCCCAACAATGGAAATTCTTTTCCAGTCCAGTGTTTTACGGATTCGTCATACAATTTATCCGTTGCCGACCATGCGGAAGTATAAGGGTCTATCGTTACCAATGGATAGGCGGGAGCGCGTAAATCGTTTTTAATAACCTTTGCGGAATTTTTTGCGCTTTCACAACTTAACAGTCCGGCAAAGCAAAGCAGATAAAGTAATCTTTTCATTATATATGATATTTGTTTGTTTATTTATTTATTTCAATGAATTGCGTATTTCGAGATTTATTTGTCTAAGCCGGGGTTCTTCGAGTTTAATAACCTTGCGGTCGTATGTCATCAACCCGTTCACTTCGCCTTCCACATCGGTTGTCTGCGTATAGACGGCCGCTGTAAATCCTCTTTGTATAAAACTTTTCAAGGCTTCCGCGTATTTGATATATTCATCGGTTACCTCTTTCGAGTTTTTGAACTGTACATATCCCCAATTTTTGTCGGGTTGCCAGAGGTGGCCGTCAAGCGGTAATCCTATACCGCCGTATTCGCCGAGCACATTTGCTCTTTTGGCGTCGTACAGATACATATCCGGCCCCGGATAGTTATGCAGATCGATCATGTCTCCCACATGATAATGATTTCCGCCACTGGCCGGGTTAACCAATCGGGAAGGGTCATGGTTTTTGGTCCATGCAACGATTTCAGGAGTCTTAAACTGACCCCATGCCTCGTTAAAGGGAACCCACACAACAATAGAAGGATATGAAATCAGGCAATCCATAATTTCTTTCCATTCTTTGCGGTATGTTTTCTCCGACTCGATGGAGCGTCGCATTTCCACGCCGTCAAAATATTTATGGCTTTGCCATTGCGGCGACGGGCCGCCATTAGGCATATCCTGCCAAACAAGGATTCCAAGGCGGTCGCAATGCGTGTACCAACGGGCAGGCTCTACCTTCACATGCTTGCGGATCATGTTGAACCCGAAATCTTTGGTTTTTTGAATATCGTATGCCAGGGCTTCGTCTGTCGGGGCGGTATAAAGGCCGTCAGGCCACCAACCTTGATCCAAGGGGCCGAACTGGAAATAGTCCTTGTTGTTTAACTGAAAGCGGTAAATACCGTTTGCATTTCTTTTCGATGAGATTTTGCGCATGGCGGCATAGCTTTTCACCTTGTCGGCGGCTTTGCCCCTGTCGAACAAGGTAACTTCCAGATCATACAGGAAGGGGGATTCCGGCGACCACAGTTTTAAGTCCGGTATGCTTATATCGATAGGTTGCCCCGACGCAAACTTGCCTCCTGCAACAGTTTTCGCACCCTCTTTTACTGCAACTTCCACTATATCTCCGAGTGTAGCGCCTTTGGCGCAAACATCGATCGACAGTTGACCTTTGTCAATGTCCGGTATCGTTTTAATGGCTGCAATATGTTTTTGCGCCACAGGTTCCAGCCAGACGGTCTGCCAGATGCCGGAAACAGACGTATACCAGATCCCATCGGGCTTTTTCACCTGTTTGCCTCTGGCCTGCTCTCCATCGTCGGTCGGATCCCAGACTTTAACTACCAGTTTTTGACTGCCCGAAGTCAGATATGGCGTAATGTCAAAACTGAAGGGCGTATATCCTCCGGTATGCGACCCGACCTTTATATCATTGACGAAAACTTCGGTTTTCCAATCCACGGCGCCAAAATGCAGCAAAATATTTTTTCCTTTCCAGTTGGAAGGCACAGTAAAAGCGCGTTTGTACCAAAGCTCGTTTTCCTTGCCCGGTTCTTTCTGTACACCCGACAAACTCGATTCCACCGCGAAAGGAACCAATATTTGTCCGTCAAATTTCTGCGGTTCCTGTTTTCCTGCGGGCAAGATTGCATATTCCCACAATCCATTCAGATTGGACCAGTCGGCCCGTTCCAAAATCGGACGGGGATACTCGGGCAATACATTATCGGGGTTAATTGTTTCCGCCCATTTTGTTTTAAGTTTATCACCCGCAGGTTTCCATTGGGCAAACACACAGGTAGTAGACAGCATCAAGGCTAATAAAAGATTTTTTTTCATAAGCAAGTGTTTATTTTGATGGTATAATACAATATAATTTTATTTCAAAAGAGATCACCGAATCAATTGGTTTCATTTTATCTTTCATGTTTAATTTAGTATGGGCAAATTTATTACTCCTTATATTCATTATTTTTTTTGTTTCCGCTTCCGGAATGTTTTTAAATTTCACCAAGCGCTTTTTCAATTCTCCGAATATTGGCAAAAATACTCCGATATATTTAATATGCCCGATACTTATTGTTCAAAAAATAAAAATATCCGGTCATAAATCCATTCACATGAAATAAATAGAAAGCGAAATTCGAAAAAGGGCGTATTTTTTTGTTCTTTAATAAAAATGATATACTTTTGTACCTCCTTTCGAGGTAACAGGATTGTCTCATGGTGTAATGGTAGCACTGCAGATTTTGGTTCTGCCTGTCTAAGTTCGAATCTTAGTGAGACAACGAATGTGAAACAAGGGATAAAACAAAATGTATGGCTGGCAATCGATATGGATTGTTAGCCGCTTTTGTACTATTGTTGAGCCTTTAATTGAATGTTTGTTTTTATCCCGCTTCCACATAAAACCGGCTCCATTCCGTATCAAGGAAGACGACGAGCCTGAATTATCCGATAAAAACGCAGTTATTTACGCCGTCTTAACTCTTGTTTATCCGGATGGAGATACGGTTAAGCCAATGAAAAGGGAATATAAACAATCAGTTATGAAAACATTAACGATCATCTTGCTGTTTCTGGTCTTTTCTTCGTTTGCAGGCAGCGACAAACAGTCACCGACAAAAAAGCAGGAGACAACCGTACTGATCTGTACGGGAAAATATTCGAAACGCTATCACAGTTTCCAATGCAAGGGGATGAATACCTGCAAAGGGGAGCAAAAGAAAGTATCTTTGGCTACCGCGAAAGAAATGGGCCGCACACCCTGCAAATACTGTTACAAATAAATTTACCTGTCACAAGCATATATCGACAATAGATTCGCATAAACAGTTTATTTGATACAAAGTAAATATTGTTTTCATTTCCTGATCAGTTCGAATATTCCACATCCGAAATCTGAAAAAGCCAAAACTTTTACTTACCTTTGTCGTCCAGTTACAAACAAAGGGGTGCCCTAAAGGCTGAGATCATACCCTTAGAACCTGATGCGGATAATGCCGCCGTAGGAATATGAACAACAAGATAAAACGATATCCGACAGCATTGACAATTGCAGGTTCCGACAGTGGCGGAGGAGCCGGCATACAAGCCGATATTAAAACTTTTTCCGCCATAGGCGTATTCGCTGCATCCGTCATCACATCCATCACGGCTCAGAACACACGGGAAGTCCGGGCAGTGGAAGTTTTATCCCCGATAATCATCCGTCAACAGTTGGAAGCCGTCTTGGACGACATCACAATCGACGCCGTTAAAACCGGTATGCTTCCTTCTCCCGAAGCTATCGAGACAGTCGCCTCGATTATTGACCGTTACCAACTGAAAACCGTGATTGTTGATCCGGTAATGATCGCAACCAGTGGCGCACGCCTGGCTTCGGCGTTTATTTCCGGATCTTTCCGGCAGGAACTTTACCGGCGAATAGATCTTGTCACACCGAATATTCCGGAAGCGGAAGCGCTATCCGGCGTAACCGTTCAAACGGAAAAAGATTTTCGAAAAGCGGCGGATGTATTGCTTGCTCAAGGTTGTCCGGCGGTTCTGATCAAAGGAGGACATCTCTCGTCCGCCGCTTCAACGGACGTCCTTTTCCGGCAGGACAAAGAGCCTGTTTCCTTTTCTTCGCCTCATATCCATTCTTCTAATTTACATGGAACCGGCTGCACTTTTTCGTCTGCCATTGCCGCTTATATGGCGCTGGGAAAAGAACTGGAAGCGGCAATAGAATCGGCAAAAACATACATCGCATCCGCTATCCGGGAAGGCAGTGGAATAACAACCGGAAAAGGATACGGACCTGTCAACCATTTTTTTAACCCGCAACGCCTGGAAACGATAAATAAAGATTAAACAATTAACGATATGACTGTTTTATTAAACGATAAAGAACACGAGGCGCCGGAAGGAACTTCTTTGGCCGCTTTCATTGCGAGCCTCGGATTGAAGCAACAAGGAATCGCCGTCGCCATCGACTACGAAGTAGTCCCGAAAAGCCAATGGGCGGATACGATCTTATCCGACCGCCTGGAATTGATGTTAATCCATGCCGTATCGGGAGGATGAAACTGATTGTTGTCACCAGTGAAAATATATTTGAAGGCGAAGCGGATCTTTTGAATCGTTTGTTCGAGAGAGGAATGGATGTTTTGCATTTGCGAAAACCGTCCGCTTCCGAAGACGAGATACGGAAGCTCCTGTTGCAGACAGACCGCAAATTCCACGACCGCATTGTTTTGCATGACCGGTTTGCTTTGACCGGCTCTTTCTGTCTGAAAGGCGTTCACCTGAATAGTCGCCATCCGGTTCGCCCGCAAACGCCTGTCAGCTCTTTGAGCCGCTCCTGCCATTCTTTGGGAGAGTTGGTAGATATAGCCGGTTTCGATTACGTGTTCCTCAGCCCGATATTCGACAGCATATCGAAAGCGGGTTATACGCAAGCTTTTACAGAAGAAGAATTGTTGGAAGCCAAGGCCGGGGAATTGATCAACGACAAAGTAATAGCTTTAGGAGGCGTCCACATAGAAAACATCCCTGTCGCCAAAGGATACGGATTTGGCGGCGTAGCCGTATCAGGCGCTTTGTGGAGCGACCTGCCGAAAGATAAAAAGGAAAGAACTCTGATGAAAAGGTTCTACGAACTACTCGCTATTATCCATAAACAATGAACGGATTATTATTTATTACGCATCAATCGGAACGTTACGATTATCTGCAGGCGGTAGAGATCGCTCTTGCAGGCGGTTGCCGCCGGATACAGTTGCGGATGAAAGACGCCGCACCTCAAGAAGTGGAGAAAACCGGCCGCCGTGCGAAGGCATTATGCAACCGCTACGGAGCGGAACTTTACATCGACGACCACGTAGAAGTGTGTAAAAACATCCGGGCTACAGGCGTTCACCTGGGAAAAACGGATATGCCGCCGTCCGAAGCGCGCAAGTTATTGGGCGACGATTTCATCATCGGGGGAACAGCCAATACATTCGAAGATATTCAACGGCTGAAAGGCGAAGGCGTCGATTACATCGGTCTGGGGCCTTTCCGGTTCACGACTACCAAAGAAAACTTGAGTCCGGTCATCGGTTTATCCGGCTACCGGCAAATCATGGAGCAATGTAAAGAACAGGGATTCCACCTGCCTGTGTTCGCTATCGGGGGAATCACACCGGACGATATCCCGGACATTCTAAGCGCCGGCGTATCGGGTATCGCCCTGTCGTCCGCTATTCTTCGGGCGGAAGACCCCGTCGAACAAACAAAAAGAATAATAAAAAGAATGAAAATGATGAATGAAGAATTAAGAATTAAGAATGATGAATGAAAATGAAGAATCATGAATCATGAATGAAAATGATGAATGATGAATGAAGAATGAGAATGATGAATGATGAATGAAAATGAAGAATGAAAATGATGAATATGAATGAAAATGATGAAACACCCACGACAAAAGCAATTTTTGACACACAAGGATATGATTGAATTTCAATAACTTGCAAAATTTAAACAGATGAAAACAAACATCACAAAACAAGATAATCCCACTCTCCCCCTCCCTGTGGAGGCTGGGGGGAGGCTCGTTATAGCAGGAAAAGAATTTACTTCCCGTTTGTTCCTCGGAACCGGGAAATTCAGCTCAAACGAGATCATGCGCCGGGCTATTGAAGCTTCGCAAACGCAAATGGCGACTGTTGCCATGAAACGACTGGACTTCAATAATAAAGAGGACGATATGCTGATGCACATCCTTCACCCGGACATTCAGTTGCTGCCGAATACTTCGGGCGTCCGCAATGCCAGGGAAGCTGTCTTTGCCGCCCAATTGGCTCGTGACGCTTTTGAAACCAACTGGTTAAAGCTGGAGATCCATCCCGACCCGCGCTATCTCCTGCCCGACCCGGTAGAAACATTGAAAGCGACCGAAGAATTAGTCAAGCTTGGGTTCGTTGTCCTTCCTTATGTTCAAGCCGACCCGGTTTTGTGCAAGCGCTTGGAAGAAGCCGGATCAGCCACTGTGATGCCGCTCGGATCCCCCATAGGAACCAACAAAGGCTTGCGAACACGCGACCTTTTGGAAATAATCATCGAACAAAGCAAGGTTCCCGTTGTAGTGGACGCCGGAATCGGAGCGCCCTCTCACGCCGCCGAAGCGATGGAACTGGGAGCGGACGCCGTTTTAGTCAATACGGCCATTGCTATCGCCGGAGATCCCGTCGCCATGTCCAAGGCCTTCCGTATGGCTGTGGAAAGCGGACGTATCGCTTTCGAAGCGCAATTGGCCGGACAATCGGATGCGGCGGAAGCAAGCAGCCCCCTCACTTCTTTTTTAATTGATAATGAATAAAAACATGAAACGGACATGCAGAAGTTGCGCCAAAAGGCATGAAACAACGTTCGGCGTAACCAATATGTTGCGAACTCCTTATGACCGTTAAAAAAATAAATTATATACGCATGAAAAACAATTGCATACGAATTTCTTATCCGGCTTCCCGGAAGATCCATGTAAAGGGAAGCATACACGATATCCGGGTCGGAATGCGCCGAATATCCCTGTTAGACACCATCACCGTTGAAAACGGAATACAAAAGAAAGAAAAGAACGCGCCGGTGACGGTTTACGATACCAGCGGGCCTTATTCCGACCCAAACGCCGCAATCGACATAAGCCGGGGCCTGTTTCGCTTGCGTGAACCCTGGATAGAGAAACGGGGAGATACGGAAAAATTACCGGCTTTCTCGTCCGCTTATTGCAACGAACGTTTGTCGGACGCCCGGCTTGAAGCCATTCGTTTTCCGGTTGTAAACCTGCCGAGGCGATCTGCGAAAGGGAAAAACATTACCCAGATGCACTATGCCCGACAAGGCGTTATCACTCCGGAAATGGAATACGCGGCTATTCGCGAAAACCAACAGAATGAAGAATTGGGGATAGCAAGCCACATAACGCCCGAATTTGTCCGGGAGGAAGTGGCTGCGGGAAGAGCGATCATCCCGGCCAATATCAATCATCCCGAAGCGGAACCGATGGTTATCGGCGCCCGTTTCCTGGTGAAGATCAACACGAATATCGGCAACTCCGCTCTTTCGTCAGGTATTGACGAGGAGGTGGAAAAAGCGGTATGGAGTTGCAAATGGGGCGGCGACACGCTCATGGATCTGTCTACCGGCGATAACATCCACGAAACGCGGGAATGGATTGTCCGCAATACTCCCGTCCCGGTAGGAACAGTGCCGATATACCAGGCATTGGAAAAGGTAAAGGGGAAAATAGCGGAACTTGATTGGGAGATCTACCGCGACACTCTTATCGAACAATGTGAACAGGGAGTGGATTATTTTACTATTCATGCCGGATTGCTCCGGGCGCATCTGCCTTTGGTCAAAGGGAGGACGACCGGCATTGTCTCCCGCGGCGGCTCGATTATTGCCAATTGGATGACGCAACGCAAGGAGGAGAATTTCTTTTACACCCGTTTTGAAGATATATGCGGGATACTGAAACAATACGATGTGGCGGTTTCTTTGGGCGACGGACTTCGTCCGGGTTCCATTCACGATGCGAATGACGCCGCTCAATTCGCCGAACTTTCCGTTTTGGGCGAACTGACAAAAGTCGCCTGGAAACACCAGGTGCAAATATTGATAGAAGGCCCCGGCCACGTGCCCATGCACCGGATAAAAGCCAACATGGACGAGCAGGTGAAGCATTGCCACGGCGCTCCGTTCTACACGCTCGGCCCGTTGACAACCGACATTGCTCCGGGTTACGACCACATTACATCGGCTATCGGAGCGGCGCAAATCGCCCGGTACGGAACGGCGATGATTTGCTACGTGACGCCAAAGGAACATTTGGGTTTACCCGGAAAAGAAGACGTCCGGGCGGGCGTGATCGCTTACAAGATAGCCGCTCACGCCGCCGACCTGGCCAAAGAACATCCGGGAGCGCAAGTAAGAGACAATGCATTGAGTAAAGCGCGTTTCGATTTCAGGTGGAAAGACCAGTTCAACTTATCGCTTGATCCGGAAAAAGCGCTTGAATACTATAAGGCCGGCCGTTTAGGCGACGAAAGCGACCATTGCACCATGTGCGGTCCGCATTTCTGCGCCATGAAGCTTACAAAAGAAATCAACCAGTGTAATTCATAATCTTTTCAGTCATGGATTTTACCGAATTAATCAACGAATACAACTGGGATGCAATTCAATCCCGCATCTATGCAAAAACAGCCGGAGACGTGGAAGCCGCCTTGAGGAAAGACAAACGGAGCATAGAGGATTTCATGGCCTTGGTTTCGCCTGCCGCCGGGGCTTATCTGGAACCAATGGCGGCGTTGAGCCGAAGATACACGCAACAGCGTTTCGGCAATACCGTTCAGTTTTACATCCCGCTTTATTTGACCAATTCCTGCGTCAACCATTGCGTCTATTGCGGTTTCAACCACAACAACGACATCCGGCGAATCATCCTGAACGATGAACAGATACTGCGCGAAGTAGAAGCCATCAAAAGAACCGGCAATTTCCAACACATCCTGCTTGTCACCGGCGAAAACCCGCGGGAGGCCGGAGCCGCTTATATCGAAAACGCCATCCGCTTGGTGAAATCCTGTTTTTCGTCCATTTCCATCGAGGTGCAACCGTTGAAGGAGTCGGAATATAAACAGTTGACCGAAGCCGGTTTGAATGCCGTATATTGTTATCAGGAAACCTACCGCAAGGAAAGGTATAAAATTTACCATCCGAAGGGGATGAAATCGAAATTCGACTGGCGGTTGAACGGGTTCGACCGTATGGGAAAAGCCGGCGTACACAAAATCGGGTTGGGCGTCCTCATCGGCTTGGAAGATTGGCGTACCGACGTCACTTTCATGGCTTTGCATCTCCGTTACTTGCAAAAGACGTATTGGCAAACCCGGTATTCCGTTTCGTTTCCCCGTATGCGTCCTCACGAAGGAAAAGATTTTCAAGCCAACGTCATTATGAACGACAAAGAGCTGGCTCAATTGATTTTCGCTTACCGTATTTTCGATCGCGACATTGAAATCGCCTTGTCCACCCGCGAAGACAAAGCGTTCAGGGACAACATGACCGGCTTGGGTGTAACCTCGCTCAGTGCAGGTTCAAAAACCGATCCCGGAGGTTACGCCGTTTATCGCAATGAATTGGAACAGTTTGCCATAAACGACAACCGCAATCCCGACGAGGTTTTGTCCGCAGTGAAAAAACGAGGCTACGAAGTTGTTTGGAAAGATTGGGACTTGAGGCTGCAATCCGAAAGGAATTGAGAATTGAAAGGCGCATCCATATCGGTAGAAAATAGATACGCCCCCTCTCCTTTTCCCCGTAGACGGGCCTGTCAATGAAGCAAGCATTAAAGCCGAAAGGATAAGAGGCAGTCAATTTATGAGACTCTCCTCCTATCGTTGAAATTCGCTTCGGTTGGCATAATCGACTATTCGACTATTCTCCCATTTCCTTTTTAATAAAACTCTCCAAAACTTTCTTATCCGGTAACTGAACTAAAAACTTGGATACAAATAGTTGGTTATCCATACCGGAAGTAGCATATTTTGCCAAGGCCTCGCCTTTGCTACCGCAGAGAATAAGCCCGATGGGAGGATTATCGCCTTCCGACATCTCATTGTCTTTATAATAATTCAGGTAAACATTCATTTGTCCTGCATCGGAATGATCGAATTTGCCAATTTTCAAATCAATCAAAATATGGCTTTTCAGAATACGATGATAGAAAACCAAGTCGATACGGCAATGGGTGTTATCAAATGTGATCCGTTTCTGACGGGCTTCAAAACAAAATCCGGTTCCAAGTTCTATTAGAAACTTTTGTAACTGATCCAAAATAGCCTGTTCCAATTCCGATTCACTGTATTCCGGTCGTTCTTCCAAGCCAAGAAATTCCAGGAAGTACGGATCCCGGATAATATCCATACTTTGAGCCGGCTTTTGATTTTTGAATTTTGCAATAATTGCTTCTTTATTTTTCGACAAGCCGGTTCTGACATACAAGGCTGTATTGATTGCCCGTTCCAATTCCCGGACACTCCAATTGTTTTTTATCGTTTCCACTTCGTAAAACAGGCGTTCCAACGGATCATCATATTGCAATAACTCGATAAAATGCGAATATGAAAGCCTTGACAACAAAAGTTCAGGAGCAATTTCAAATTCATTGCCAGATATTGCGGACTCTGTCCGCGAAATCTCAATTGTATTTATTGACGCTATTAAAACCGATTGATTGTCATTCTCTTGCAATTTTGCGGACAATGTCCGCAAAATTTGAGGATAGGTTGTATAAAATTTTCGACAGGTATTTAACTCCCGACTTCTTAATCCTTTTATTCCTTTCGCTTTCAGTTTTTTAGCCATTTCTTCCAAGAGCCTTGCGCCATACTCCGCCCTGTCTTCTCCATGCTGTTCGTATTCTACAATATAGCATCCGACGAGCCAATTACGAATCGTCAGGTTCTGGTTGATAATTTTCTTCGCATTCTCCTGTAATACGTTATGCGTTTGATAAACATTATCAATTAGTTGGTCAAAATTTTGCTGTTTTACTATCATTGGAAATTAGAATTATGGTGTAAAGGTAATAAATTCCTGTGGATCACTGTTGTTTGTGCAGACTGTTTCTCAATGCTTTCGACCACAAATAGGAATCTGCCGCCAACCGCACAATCCCAACCTGTATGCCGGCAAGGATTAATCCCAAAATGTCTATTGGAATATAACCGGCTGATAATAGCCTTTGTATGATTTTTGATTTCCAATGGACGTCATTGGAAAAACGACTGGATTTATTAAATGCAATACGTTGATAATAACCGTATTATGCGCATTAATTCGTGTAAAACAGGCGTTTTCCCGATGCATTGATACTGAAATGGACATTTTGGGTTAAAATCCCTGTAAAAGGAAACAGGGGACGATATCATCCCCTGTAACCGAAAAAATGAATCGAATAGCGCCTAAGGCGCTACATTTTCTCCGTCTCTAACGCACCGAACACTGTTACCGCCCGTCCGGTAGTTGCTGCTGTACGGGTTCACGTTGCCGCTGACGAAGCGCAGGTTGAGCACGTACGCTGCGTCGTTGGAAACAGACGTCGACCAGTAGTAGCCGAGGCTGCCAACGCCGCCCAGGCCGCCGTCGTTGTCGTTGCGGTACCCGGAAGCGGGAAAGGATGGAGTGGTAGAGAGATTGTCCTTGGCAGGATCGAAGATCCAGCGAACCAGAGTATAATACCAGTTCTCTGTACTGTTTTTATCCAGTTCGCCCGCCCCGTTTATGTCAGCAGCGAAAGAACCAGGAGTGCCGGAATAATCCTTGTTCCATTGAGTATCATAATCGCCGGGAGCGGGATCAGAGAAGGAAGAACCGTCACTGTAGTTCGTACCGCCGTTACCGAACTCGCGAGAGGTAGGCAAACGCCAAGTCCCTTTGGTTAAACTGTTACCGCTGGCAGAATTCTTGTCGGCAAGGTATTTACAGATGTCACCCCGGTAAGTGTCATACAAAGCAGTGCCGGAAGCGGCAGTCAAACCGTTATCGTCTACATAACTGGCGCCGGACAGAGTCGGAATCTTGACAGGAACGTCACCGGTCATATCGGCCTGCGTGACGTAAGGTAGCTTGGCATATATGTCACTATAGTTGGCGAAATTGGAAACACCCAAATCTGTGAGACGTTTTTTAAAGAGACCGACAACATCGGTAAGATCAACGTGGCCGGCGAGAGACGAAACAGCTACCCTGTGGTACTTGCCTGTTGAAAGATCGGGGATGAACAGAGAACTGCTACTGAAAGAGTTGTCCGTAGAAACGCCGATCAAACTGCCCCACTTGAAGAAAACCCCCTGGTAAAGGTTCTTATCGAGGGGAGTGTTGGACTCCGCGAAGGTCAAAACGCCTATGCCATCGCCTGCAGTCTCGGTATCTTCAAAGTAAACGTTCGACTGGGACCAAACAACTGCCACAGGCTCAAACACTTTGGGCTTCGGAACAGTAATATCAGGGCCATAACCGTCAACGCCAAGTTCACCGAAGCTGATGGTAGCG
>JAISSD010000289.1 GCA_031273295.1 Prevotella sp. | reverse complement strand
ACATTGGAGCAAGCCCGGTTCACAAAATATGCTTCGCTTACGTGTCATTGCTATGAATAGACAATGGCACAAAGTGATTGAGATTCTCAAAAATCCTACTTGCAGGGCGGCTTAATGGAAGGCGACAATTTGAAATGCACCCGATGTGGTTAAAAGATGACGATGTAACGAATGTGCGTTTTAGCATAGAGCATTTGGTACAAAAAAGCAACAATGCTAATTACAGCTACTTTAATATAGAAAAAATCATACGAAGAACGAATACGGGAGGTGGTGGAGGAAGCATCCCTACGGACTAACAAAAATCATAAGTATATGGCAAAGAAAATCCTTTATTTCGATATGAACAATGTCCTTGTCGATTTTCAATCGGGCATCGACCGGTTGAGCGAAGAAACGAAACGCGAGTACGAAGGACGGCTCGACGAAGTCCCCGACATATTCAGCCTGATGGAGCCGATGCCTTATGCCGTGGAGTCGGTCATATTTCTGGCGGAGTATTTCGATGTGTATATCCTTTCCACCGCCCCTTGGAAAAATCCGTCGGCGTGGACGGACAAGGCTAATTGGGTGCATAAATATTTCGGCATTGAAAAAGACACTGTTTTTCACAAACGCTTGATTATTACCCACCGCAAAGACCTCAACCGGGGCGATTTCCTGATTGACGACCGCACCAAGAACGGCGCAGGAGAGTTTGCAGGAGAGTTGATACAGTTTGGTAGCGAACTGTTTCCCGATTGGAAAACTGTAACGGAATATCTTGTGCATTGAGCAAAGGGAATGCAATGTTTGCAAACCATAGAATATGGAAAAAACGCCGCAACCCTTTTAAATGAATTGACGGAGAACGATATTTCCGGATTGAAAGATTGTTTCGGTGCATCTCTGATACAGATGTTATTGAAAAAATACAGCACTTAACGACTATGGATTGAAAATCCATAGGTTAGATTGCGAATAAAATTCGCGTGAGTGTCGACTATAAGTCGATTAAAAAGCGATAACTAAAGTTCTTTGAAATATTTATTCAAGTATAAAATCCTCATCCCGATTGGGTTGATCCTTATGGTGATTGAGATAGGCTTCCAGCATATCCTCGGTTATATGACCTGTGCTCCAGCACCCATAACCAATACCCCAAAAGTGATTACCCCAGTAGCGACGTTTTAATTCAGGAAATTCCTGTAAGAGAAGACGAGAACTACGACCTTTCAAACGGCGAATGACCTCACTTACACTTAACTGAGGAGGATAACTCAAATGCAAATGGATGTGATCTTTACTAACAACGCCTTTGATAATTTGAATATCTAAGGAATTACATACTTGACGGAGAATATCGCGGCAGCGTAATTGAATCTCTCCTTGAAGCACTTGGTAGCGATATTTTGTTATCCAAACCAAATGGACTTGAAGACTATTGATATTATGTGTACTACGCCGATTTTCCATAAATATCAGAAGATAAAATTTTAAACATTTATAGAAGCTAAAGCCTTGTACTAAAGTACATAGTTTTAACTAGCGATCTTGAAAAATAAAACTTTCTGCATACAAAGAGATTACGATTACCAGTTTGGTAACGTCACGTGGGAAGAATGTTATCTATACTATGCGGATGCGGAAAAAAGCATTGAGGAGGATTTGCAGATAAGGCGGGGCGAAGGAACACCGCATTATATGATCGATAAGTCGTACATTGCAATTTACCCGTTTTCGGAATTGCAGTTTGTGACAAAAGAAGAAAGGTACGGGATCACACGTCAACTGTTCAAAAAAATCTCATGTCCATTTTGAAGAAGTTGTTCGGAACGAAAAAACCGACACCCACAGGTGTACTTTGTCATACTCACAGAGTATATCTGTGGCACCCTAAGAGCACAACTGTGGCTATCTCTGTTCAAAAAGCCTACATCTTCATCCTGAATTGCGGCCGTTCATCGTCCTTTTTCGTGTTTAGTCCCAACCGTTCTTTTAATTCTTGGAACTTCTGCCGGAACCATTCTACCAACGGCAACCCGTCTATGCACAAACGGAATTTTCCATTTTGTCCGGGATTCTTTTCTATGGTTGCCGTGGCATTGGTTGCCTCGAAATCGCGGTTATGCTGTCTTGAGTACAGTTTGCCCCTGAACCTTACAGGCTGGAAGTTGACAAGCTGCTTTGTCATATCTTCCGTAAAACCCAAATTCCTGCATTCGGCGGCTACAGGGAGCAGTTCTTCCACGTGCGGGAAGTAGGTATTTATCTGTTCCAGCTTACCTGTGTACCGGCTGATTTCCTGCAGGTGCTTTTTGTCAAGTTCGTTTATATGGTTGTAGAGCTTCGCTTCGTCTTTTTTCTTCCCTGCCTGCACATCGGCAACCTGCTGCTCCAGTTCCTTAATATCCTGCTTTAACTGTCCGTTTTCCGCTTCCAGCCTTTTGACCTTGCTGCCACCTAAAAGGGAACTTACACCGTCCGCTATGGCGGTGGTGGCGTTCACTGCCGCGCCTTTCATCTTCTGGGTGTTGATTTCACTTTTCACCTGCCGGAGTTGCTGCTGCGCGGTTTCTTTCTGCCTGTCGAGTTGGGCGTTGCGCCGTTCCTTTTCCTCGTTTTCTGCTTGGAGCCTTTCGTATTCTGCCTTTGCCTGCTCCGACTCCTTTTTCTGCCTGGCTACAATATAGTCATTGCGTTCGAGGTGCTTGCTTCCGGTTTCAGCTTTCGACTTGCCCCGCTCCATGCTTAGGGCTTCCGCTACCATGTCCTGCATCAGGCTCATATCGTCCCTGTCCAGTTTGCATGATTTCCCGGTTTCGTGGTTCATCCAGTCCCAAACGATGTGGGCGTGATAGTTCGGTTTCCAGCCTGTTTTATCCGGGTTCAGATAGTGCCCTTCGTCCCTGTGGAGATGGATTTGGAGGGCGGTGATGCCCCATTTGTCACGGCAAGCGTCACAATACCACCGAAGTTCCTCTATGGTGGTGTCCTCATTGCATACGACAACGCTCTCGCGGATGGGCGAGCTGCCGTTGACTTTGGTAACCCTGCCTGTTTTCTTGTCTACCCTCGTGCGCTCTTTGGTCTGCAAAGCTCTTCCGGTCTTCTCCTTAACCATCGCAGCGATAGAATCATAGTAAGCCTTTAAATCCATGCCCTCCATTTGCGGGGCAGTCCACGATTCATTATCCGCCATCAGGTCGAGGCGGAGGTATATTTTTTCTTTGTTGATATGGGCGAGGTATTCGGGAGTTCTTTTGTTGTGTTCCTCGCTCTGCCCGATATTGCAGGGTTTGATATGGTCTGATGTCTGTTGTGCCATTTGTTAAATTTTTACAGTGAAACGAATAAGGGTTCTCAGGGATGAAATCCCTGAGCGGGGTGCAGGGAGGGTCACCCTGTGCTGTCGGCGAGACCGGGTCAAGGGCAGAGCCCTGCGGGTTCTTAGGGCAGCGTCCTAAGTGGGACGGGGCAACGCCCAGCCCCTCGGGAGAGCCCACAACTACATAAGCGCAGCATGTAGTTATAGTGGGCTATAACAAGGGCAAGCCCTGTTCGCTGCCGCATCCCTGCCCGGACGCCCGGCTACCTCATCCCGAACCCCCTGCCTTTTTTCTTTAGTTGCTGTACCTGCCGCTCCCTGTTCACCGGTTTGACCTGTTGTGCCGGCTGTACAGGCTGCTTACACAGGTAATCGTTCAAATCTTTGTGACCGTTGTATATGTGCGACGCATCACGGATGCGCATACCGTACTCCCTGCGGAGTTCCTGCAAAGTGTCAGTCCCCGCCTTGTCATTATCCAAAAAACAGTGGATATGTTCATATCCTCCCAATAAATGCAAAGCTTTTGAGAGGTTGGAGACAGAGTTCAGGATGATATAGTCCTGCATGTCGAGGTCTGGACTGTCTGGGCAGCCCTTTTGCCGCAAGGTCAGGAAAGAAAGGTAGTCCATAAATCCCTCAAACAGGTAGCATGTTTCTCCCGGTTCACCCTGATGACGTATCAGGGTGATGTCTTTCGGGGCTATGCAGCCTTTGAAAAACCGGTTGCGCACCTCGTAGCCACCCGATACGTTCGGAAAACCGATAGCAAAGTAATGTTTGCCGTTGTTCGCAAAGCGCACCTCTTTACATTCTTTTTTCGCAAGCTCCGTATTTATGCTTCGTTCCTGCAAATAAGAATACAGGGCGGGGGAAGAAAGCGGCACGACTTCCAGATCCTGGAAACTTGGTTCTGTAGACGATTGCTTGCCAAAAGAGAAAGAGACGGGACGGATGGCGGGGCTTTGCTTCGCTATCTGTTCCAAGAGGTAAGGTACATTGTCGGAATTATAGAGTTCCTGCGCCAGAGCAATGATATTACCGCCTTTGCCTGCGCCGAAATCGTACCATTCGTTGCGGTCTGTATTCACTTTAAAAGATGCTTCCCGCTCATCTCGGAGCGGTGATTTATACCAGAGGCTGTTGCCTTGCTGCTTCACGGGGCTATGCCCCAAACTGTGGAGATAGTCTGCTATTTTTATTTGTTTTGCCTGTGCTGCGTTCATTACTGTAAATTTTAATGGTTACTGATTGCCGGAAACCTTTTCTTTTTTCAACAGCAAAAAAGATTCCCGGATTAGAATCGGTTCAGGTCAGGTTATTATATATATACCCAAACTAAACCGAACCGGTTTTAGTAATAAAAACCGGGATTGTAGCGATACCGTTTATCTTCGTCCTGAATGACCATACGCTTGTTGCAAAGGAACTGTTTCAACTGTTTTGTTTTACTGTTGCCAAACTCATATCCAATAGCTGAATAACATTGCTTCAAGCGTTCTATCAATCTTCCATAGGCGAGGTTATCACCATCAGCAAAAACCGATTCCAATGCTTCGCGGTGCTTTTCTTCCGAAACTTACTTATAATCAAATGCTTGTTTCTTTTCTGCCGGTTTGGGTTGGTAGTTTTCTACCGGTTCCGGCAAACTGTTGGGATTGATGCGGAATGCAAACGGCTCAAAATCCCGGTCGCGGATAAACATTGCCGAAACGCTGCTGATATTCTTGTCAAACTCATCTTTCGTTATCTGCAAAACCGTTTCGGCTTTATTGTTAAGTTCCGTACCCAGATGCCCGCGCGTATTGTCATCGCCTTTGTTCAGGTGCAAAACCGTATGGATATGGGTTTGCCGTTCATCCGTCCACTGCATCAGTTTGGTGATTAACTCCGTCGATTCGTTCGGGCTGTTGATGTCGTAAGCCAAATCACGGATGCCGTCTATAACGACCAAGCCAACATTATCCGATGTGTAGATAGCATTTTCGATGACGGATAGCCGGAGTTTCGGCGCATATTGGCGCAGGGACAAAAATTCAAGGCCAGGGGCTTTTTCTTCGGTGGATAATCCAGCCAATAGATGAATCCGGCATAATACCCTCAAACAATGGAACCGGCTTTGTTCGGTATCCACATAGATAATTTTCTGCTTGCCGGCAGGCAAAGAGGCATGGTAATTCAATACCATACTACCTGTCAGAGCCGAAGCGACAATCGCGCAGATATTGAATGTTTTCTTACTCTTGGCTTTTCCTGTGGATGCACTGAAATTACCCAGTGTGCCAATGATGGAGTCGTCCACCCGCAGGATTACGGGTGGAGCGGTAAATTCATCAGTAATTTGCAGGCGGGATTTTTCCAGTATCCCGGCAACTGTATCGCTTTGCCCGGATGTATTTGCTTTTTCCATAGCTTATTTCCTCCCGCCTGTTTTCCTACCTGCCAGTTCAAGGGCAAGGCCGGCATCGACAATAATCTTGCGCCCTATCTGTGTGATAGCCCTATCGATTTTTCCGCTTTGTTTGATGCGGTTGGCGGTCGGGATGCTGCACCCGAACAGGCGGGCGATACCCGCTATTCCATATACATACTTTTTGGAAGTGTCAATTACAGGCGTTACAGCCTGTTCTTTTACACCCTCGCCCTGTAACAGGCAAAGCAATTCTTCGCCCGTCATCTGCCAGAGAAGTTTGCTTCTCAACTCATTTACTTTCATGACATATAAAAATTACAATTCATGCAGTCCGATAGCCGGCCGGTCTATCATCGTGCGATGCCACGAAGGTAAGCTGAATATGAGGGGTGGGGCTGATATCGTAGTTGGATGGATATCAGCCTGATGATAGTGAATGATTTACGATTATACGCTGTGATACGGTTTCGTACTACGGTCGTAGCAGGCAGAATTAAAACGGGTAATCATAGAATACCGCTTTGTAGCCGTCAAGCAGCGGTTCCCGTCTTCTACGTTCGAAGTTTTGCCCGATGGCGACATGGTAACGTGATTCAAAGAATGTTTTTATTTTCGGGTCTCTGCCCGGCAGGAAATACCTGTTGTCAAGTAACCCGACCAAAAATGTAACCAGCCTTTTGATGTCGGGTTTGCCATTATCATGGACGGATATCCAGTGTAGTTCCGGATTCAGGTATTTATCTCCGGTTAGCTTTTTTTCCAATGCGAGTAGTTTATCAAACATCCCTGTCCTGAAAATCATATCCGGCTCCACTTCGGATTGTGTTTCCTGTTCGGTGGATTTTGGTTCAGAAGCGGGTGTTTCTTTCTTCTCAACAGGAAAGTAGCTTTCTATGATAGACAATGACTTCTTGCTAATCTCATAGATTAATGTATAGTAGTCTTTCAGCATCCATGCATTGGAGCGTATATAGTCTGAACGTTCATTCTCGAGCAGATTCTTTTCCGTTGTATTTACTTTCAGGAGTATTTGTCTTTCTCTCTCTGTCGGATAGGGATAGTCCTGAATAATTTCCCTGTCTTTCGCAAGTAATTCAAACTTGCCTGCGTACAACTGTTTTTCGTGTAAAGAGTAAACCTCATGAAAATCTATACTTGTAAATTCGTTTTGCCTTGTTTCGTAGATTTGAATGTTGTTATTCAATAGATTACGTAAACGAACCAATATCTTTTCATCTAAAGCGTTTGTTATTATTCCGAGAACCAAACTTTCAATATTGACGGTATTCAGTTTCTGATATGTCTCATGATATTTAGTTTGCCGAAATACCTGATATACATCCGTAGTGCATGGAGCGATATTCCAACTTTTATTCAAACTCTCATATATTTCCGCTAAAGAAGATATTGCTTCTATGATATTATTGTTTTCCTCCATCCTGCTCTAATCCAACTCGTTTATCTCCCGTTTTAACTCCGTCAATAGTTGTTTTTCAGATGGCAGGTAAAGTTGGTATTTACTTGCCATTATCGCTTTGTTCTCTTCCGGCAACGAATATTTCACAACTGCATTATTCTTGTCTGCACAAAGCAAAATGCCGATTGTGGGATTTTCGTCCGCTAATTTCTCTTTTCTATCATAGTAGTTCACATACATTTGCAGTTGTCCAATGTCGGCATGTGTGATTTTATGTGTCTTAATTTCGATAATTACGAATGAACGCAATAAGCGATTGTAGAAAACCAAGTCGATAAAAAACTCATCATCTTCCAGAAGTATCCGCTTTTGTCGTGCAACAAAGGAAAATCCATTTCCCAATTCCAGTAGAAAGAGTTGCAGGTTAGTTATCAATGCGCTCTCCAAGTCCTTCTCATAGTACGCTGCATCACGCTTCAACCCTAAAAATTCCAATACCATAGGGTCTTTTATTATTTCAGTAGGCAGTTCGGGTATTCTTTGTTTACGCGCAACTTCTAAGACAGACTTCTTGTCATTACTCAACAACAGTCTTTCATACAATCCGGAATTGATTTGCCTTTCCAGTTCCCGCCCTGTCCATCCATTATTTGCGGCTTCCAATTCATAATACTCTCTTTTGTCATCATTATCAATCTGTATCAACAATCGATACTGATACCAGTTCAATTGCGAACGCAGTGCGTTCGCAATCGGATATGTTCGATAAAACTGACGGCATTGTTCTAATATCCTAACGGAAAACCCGCTGCCAAACTCCGGCGTTATACTGGTAGAGAGATTGCGTATTAAGTAGCTGCCATATTCGGCACGGTCTTTCTCCTGCTGTTCTTCAACAAAAATACGTTCTCCTAATTTCCAATACATTTTTACCCGTTCAAAGTCAACACTTCTTATTGCTGAATCTCTGGCCGACGTAATAATGCTTTTTATATCGGAGATAAAATTACTACGGAGTTTAATGCCTTTATTGCTCATATATCTACTCTGGTTTGTATATCAATAGCTCTGCAAAGATACTAATAATAAATCATATCTGATTAAACTTGTCCATTGCGTTGGCTCTAATGTCGTCTGCAATATCTATATAAGGCTTCATGGCTTTGTAGTCATTGTGTCCTGTCCATTTCATCACAACCTGCGGAGGGATACCGAGCGACAGGGCATTACAGATGAAGGTTCTTCGCCCCGCATGAGTTCCCAATAGCGCATATTTAGGCGTAACTTCCTCGATACGCTCGTTTCCTTTGTAATATGTTTCCCGGACAGGCTCGTTTATTTCCGCTATCTCTGCCAGTTCTTTCAGGTAATCATTCATCTTTTGGTTACTGATAACCGGCAACGCCTTATCATTTTCAAAATGAACATCTTTGTACTTGTCCAATATCGACTTACTATGATTGTTCAGGTCAATAATCAGGCTGTCTGCCGTTTTTATAGTTGTGATTTCTATGTGGTTATCCTTTATGTCGCTTCTCCGCAGGTTATATATGTCCGAATGCCTGAGGCCGGTGAAACAAGAAAACAGGAACACATCCCTGACACGTTCCATATATTTCTTTGTTTCAGGGATGACACAATCCCGAAGCTGGTTCAACTCTTTCCATGTCAGAAATATAACCTTTTTCTTGGTATTTTTCAGTTTAGGTTTGAAGTCTTCAAAATCACGGTTGGTGTTATGTCCTTTCTTGGTACTCCACCGGAGAAACCATTTCAAATAACTGACCTGCTTTTCTATCGTGCTGTTTCGCATATCCAGCGTAGTGCGAAGATAATTGACATAATCCATCAACCGGGATTCGGTAAGAGCCTCAAAAGAGAGGTTCTCTTCAAAATTGTGTAGATGGTTTCTTACGGCTGCAAATTTTTCGTATGTAGCATTGCCCCAACTGTTTTGGTTTCCACACTCTTTGATAAATTCATCAAAAGCCTTGTTGAATACAACCGATTTCGGGACTTCTTCCTTTTCTACTTTCTGTTCCGGCTCCGGCTGTTTATTCCTGTCGTTGAATGCCTTTTTCAATTGTTCGGGGGTGGGAATTATATCCTGCACTTCAAACTCTTTGAATATCTCTTGGATATCCGTGTAGTATTTCAGCAGGTCGGCATTAATTTCGGATGCGCTTTGCTTTAACTTGTTTGTGCAGCCGTTTTTTACACGCTGTTTATCTGCATCCCACTTGGCTGTATCAATCCGGTAGCCGGTTGTAAACTCAATCCGCTGTCCGTGATAAATGACACGCATACGGATAGGAACATTCTCTACGACAGGCTTGTCGTCTTTCTTTCGACTTTCAAGAGCGAATACGATATTTCTTTTTACATTCATAGGTGATAGTGTTATTTGCACCGATTAAATCAACACCCAAAAATACACCCATTTTTTGAGATGGCAAAACAAATTTCGATATATTTTACGATACAAGTCATTAACTATTTGATTGATAATCAGAATAAATAATATTTTATGATTTTCTATGAATTTATAGGTTCTGGTGCCGACAGGACTTAAACCTGTAATCTACAGAACCGGAATCTGCCATTCTATTCACTAACCTACGAAGCCTGTATTTTTCGAGAGCAAAGATAGCGTAAATTAGTCAAACAAATATTGTCATTTGGAAAATTCCGCTCCAAAGCTTTATCCTTCTGAAAGATAATTCTATCTTTGCGAACCTAAAGAATCCAAGCGAATGAGCTGTTAAATATTCCCGCCTGTTTATATTCAATTATCAGAATTCTGCCAGGGATCGGATAGACGGGTCAGTTTTATTTTTATTTTTTAATCAAGCAGACTGCCGGGGCTGTCCCGAAAGTATTTTTAACATGAATTTATTCGGATACCTGTCCGGGATTGGTTTCAAATATTCAATATCCAAAGACAAGCAAGAGACTTTTTGGACAGCCTCAGAGTCCCTCAATTGAGTAGATAAAAGGACTTTCACCTCAAATCCCTCTCGGAACCGTGTGAAACTCTCGCTTCCTGATACATACCTTGTGGCAAACCGCCTTGCGACTTGCCAATGCTTTGAGTTTTCACCCCGCGCGCAAGGGACTTGCACCCTTCGAAAAAAATACACTTGCAACAAGCGTGGCTCATGCAGGACGCACTGAATACACGCCACAACGCTCCTATTCTCTGACGCAACGTACGCTGCCACCGTACGGCCGGTCGATCTGGTCGTTTGGGTTTATGATCCCGAAGTACTCGTCGGAGATCTGTAGTTCGTACGCCTTCGACCCGAAAACAGACGAAGACCAGTAGAGGCCAGCAAAGAAGACATAGTCGTCGAGGTACAGCCTGCCGGTGTAGATGTCGCGATATCCGGAGAAGGGAAAATATACGGTCTCGTTGTTGTAAGTGTACTTCTTTGATATTATTGTATTTGTCCCGTTTTCAGTAATACCAGTGGAAGAGGCGATAGTATCATCGCCGTATTCGGTATACTCGCCAAACATATAGCTGACAGGCATTTTCCAATTATTTTTCCCGGACAAACCGCTGCCGCTGGTACTTTTGGTGACGGACAGGTACCTGCAAATATCGCCCTTGTAAGAAGTACGTAAAGAGGAGCTATAATCAGTCAGCAGACTGTTGTAACGGTTATCCGTAACGTCTGGAATATCGCTGTCGGCGACGTAAGGTATCACACCCCAGGTGGCGGAACCTCCGGAACCATTCCAACCACCCAAAGCAGTCACAGCGGAACTTTCTCTAAAATCCTTCACGGCCCGAATGTTACTGCCGCCAACGTCTCCAACTGCTACCTTGTAATACTTACCGGTTGTGATATCAGGGATAAACAAGTAATCAGTATTTTCAAAATCACTGTCATCGGCGGCCGCAGAAACTCCAATCAGACTGCCCCACTTGAAGTAAACGCCCTGGTAACCCTCCTTCTTGCCTATCGTCCCGCCGGCTTTGGATTCGGCAAATGTAAGCGAACCGACAGCGCCGCCGTCCACGTCCGGCTTGAAGTAAATATTTGAAGCCGCCCAGACATTTACAGCGGCAGGGTCATGGTCTTCATCGTAAGGAGCTTTCAG
>JAISSD010000278.1 GCA_031273295.1 Prevotella sp. | reverse complement strand
AGGTAAAAAGCTCGTTTCCATACGAATAATTTTTATGAGTGAATATGATTATTGTCTTTTGTCTGCACTAAAACATTGTATCCGTCTACGCGGATGACGACGACCGGCGTCGCTTCGTCTATAAACTCGCCGGTCGATTTCGCTTCAACCGTGACATCCCCGATTCGGGCTTTTCCGATGGGCGCCAGGCGGGATAGCGTCACCCCCTCGTCGCCTACCTGTATCCCCAGGTCGCGGCTGGAGGTGACTTTCGATTCGATATTCGTTTTCAACGCCACCTTGTTGAACGAATTGGAGCGGAGCAGCCACACGAAAGAGGCGCCAAAAGCCACCGCGGATGCCAACAACGTAATATGGCCGCATAAGGGGGATACCGTATACGCATACACAATGCCTCCTATGGCAAAAAGCGCCCCTCCTATGCCTGCGATCGTGATGCCGGGCAACAGGAATATCTCCAGTAAAAGGAGCAGGATAGCGAGTCCGATCAGAAATGCGATGATGGCAATATCCAGTATCATATCATATTGTTTTTAGGTGTCAGTTGGTATTTTTCAGGTAGTTTATCTCTGCATTCCGCGCTTTCTTCTCCCACTCGTCGGGCTGAAAGAGCAGGTCGTTCAGCAGGTTCTCCGCCTGGAGGATCGTGGAGCCGATCTGTTCGCGCTGCGCCTGCCCCCCCTCGCGGTAGGATGTGCGCAGCTCGTCCAACCGGTGATCCAGTTCACCGATCTGGCGGTTCAGGCTGATGACCTTTTCATAATAGTTTTTCGCTTCGGGGCTTTTGAACGCATCCAGCGTGTAATAGACTAAGCTGTTGTTGACGACAAACTCAAAATCTTTCTTGTTTTCCTCTTTCCCCGACGGCATGTCCAGATGCGCCAGCTTGATCAGCTCCAGATAGTCTGCATCCGGCTTCCACGAATCCCGGATGGAGGCGATGGCCGCCCGCGCCCGTTTAATGTCCATATCGTCGCTGTCTACACGGCTGCGCGCTTCGTTCGGGATAAAAAGATAGACGCATACTTTGCCCTCCGGCTGATTCCTGTCGGAGACGAACCACCCCAGCCCTTTCACCTCGTCAAAAACGATCATATAATCGTTCGCCAGCGAATTATAGGGCATCCCCAGCTGTTCGGGCGTAAGGTAGGTGTCGGAGTTGATGTTGTACCGCGTGACAAAGAGGTCGTACCCGCCTATCGACCCGTTCTTTTTTGAGGCATAATACATCGTTACACCGTCGGAAAGGACAAAGGGGTAGTTCTCGTCGTCCGAACTGTTGATATTCATCGGCAGCTGCTTCTCGTCCCCCCATTTATCCATCAGTTTTGATTGGGTAAACAGGCAATAGCGGTTCTCGTCCGTATTGTGGGCATAAAATATTTTGTCTTTTTTCTGGTTCATATAAACGGTCGACACGATGGGTTCGCCGGTCTGGAAAAAGTCCTTGTATGTAGAAAGCGTCCCACTCTCTTCGCTGAGGATATAGGCCGGCAGGAAATCGTGTTTGCCGACCACCACGCTGTCGATAATCTGTATATCCTCCACCTTGTCGACCATCCGGGATGCTTTCTCGGCCAGTTCCAGCCTTAATTTGTACGGCTCTATATCCTGTTTCTTTTTCGTCAGGAGGTCGATATATTCCTTGTACATCCCGGTTGCTTCGTCAAACCGGTAGGCCTGGATATACAGCTCCGCCAAATAGCGGTACGACTCCTGCACACGGCGTTTCACGGCAATGGCGAGGTATTTCTCGGCGTTCCCGAAATCGCCGGTTTCATAACAGCAGACGCCGTACCAATGGTTGTAGGAAGCATTGTTCGGAGCTTGCTGTACCAGCTTTTCAAAAGCGGGCTTGGCCTCTTCATACTTGCCGTCGTTATATAATTTCTTTGCCTGATCCAAACTTTGCGCGTATAAAGCGTTACAACATAACATGATCCCGATGATATACATCAGTTTCTTTACCAATCGTGCCATTTTTCCCTTTATCATGAGTAAATAATAGATTCAAAGATACTACTATTTTCCAAAGAATATACGAAGTGTGTGATTTTCCCCTATTTTTTTGCAGAAAAAGAGCAAATTATAAAAAAAAGAGATACCTTTAAGGACTTATTTTCCGGTTGGTTTTTATTGATTTGTAAACAATTAAATAACGAGCGAATATGAAAAGGATTATTGCAACAATGGCATTTGTTTTTGCCGGCCTTATTTCCTGCCAAACGGCTGGAGAACCAGACCCCGCAGTCGAAGACGAGAACCCCGTAATTGAGGAACCGGGTATTGTAGCGGAGGGAGAACCGATCGTGTTGACAGAAGTAGAACAGCAGATTGCGCAGAAAAACAACCTGTTCGCTTTCGACCTGCTGCGTACCGTATATCTAAATGAAGAACAGGAGAATAACATCCTCCTTTCTCCTCTCAGCGCAAGCCTTGCCCTGGCTATGTTGAACAACGGAGCCGCCGAGAAAACGCACGATGAAATTCAGCAAACGCTGGGCTATGGCGACATCTCGCGCGACGAGATGAACGGCTACTTCAAAAAAATGATCGAGGCGATGAAAAAGGTTGATCCCCTCGTCAGTTTCGAGTCCGCCAACTCCATCTGGATAAAAAAGGATTTCTCTATCTTGGAGGCTTTTAAGGAGACAAATAAAAACTATTTCGCCGCCGAGGTACGGAACGAAGATTTCAGCGATCCGGCTACCGTCGGTTTAATCAATGGCTGGTGTGCCGAGAAAACGCACGACAAAATACTGGACATTATAGACGGAATCCCCGATGGTGCGATTATGTATCTGATCAATGCCCTGTATTTCAAAGGAGTCTGGACGGTGCAGTTCGATAAGGAAGCGACAGCCGACGAACCGTTCTCTAACCTCGACGGTGCAACGCCTCTTCTGCCTACCATGAACATGACGCAGACGTTCCCGCACTTCGAGGGTGAAACATTTGACATACTGGAACTTCCCTACGGAAACGAATCGTTCGCGATGCTGATCCTGCTCCCCAAAGAGGGGGTGGCGCTTTCCTCCGTTATCGATGCGCTGGATGGCGAAACGTGGGAGAAAAGCCTTTCGCGGATGCCTGGGAAAAACGTTGCGCTGAAATTGCCCCGTTTCAAGATCGAATATGAAAAGGAATTAAACGACGACCTGTTCGCTATGGGGATGGAATCCATGTTTGATTCTAAAATAGCAGACTTTTCGCTCATGCGGCCCGAGAAAGATGTGTCTGTGTCGATGGTCAAGCAAAAGACCTTTGCCGAAGTCAACGAAGAGGGTACCGAAGCGGCAGCCGTCACGGCCATTGAGATGGAGGTAACATCCGTTATAGGTGGAGGTTCTCCCACTCTTACGCCGTTCTACGTAAACCGCCCCTTCCTCTATTTCATCAAAGAAAAGAGTACGGGAACCATCTTCTTTACCGGAGTCACGAAGAATCTGCAACTGTATTAAAAAATCAAAAACAGCCTCGAAAAGCCTCAAAATCGGGAGGCTTTTCCGCTGTTTTAATGCTAAGTTCTGTTAAAAATTGACGTTTTGTCAAGTAAAAGTGGCGTTCTACTATCTTTAACATTTCC
This sequence comes from Prevotella sp., assembly GCA_031273295.1. Lineage (GTDB taxonomy): Bacteria > Bacteroidota > Bacteroidia > Bacteroidales > Dysgonomonadaceae > Dysgonomonas. The sequence continues at coordinate 2,086 of JAISSD010000278.1, read as the reverse complement.
GAAATGGCCATAAAAAAGGCCGAAAATAGGCGATTTATATAATATTATGCCTGTTTTAGGGGTCGATTTACATTCGTTCACTAAAAACATAAGCGTCTTTTCCGGAAAAGATGCTTATGTTTTCCCGAAAAGTATGCAGTGTTTTTCCAAAAACATAAGCATCATTTCTGAAAGTGGCGCCGAAGAATCTCTAACATCAGTTAAGCTTGCATAAGATTTCATTAAATCAACACTTTTTGTAGCCCATTTTCTCTCTTTTTCCGCACAAGCGCAAAATATCATTTTGGCGTTAATTCCGGTTAATTTGCAGCAATATGATAGTAAGGCAAGCTATTTAAGGGGATAAATGGGCTTAATTGCGTTAAAAGTGGATTAAAAAGGACTAAAAAGGATTAAGCCGCTGACAAAATGTATTTTCCAAACCCTCAAATTTGGCCATTTTTTCTGTCCAAGGAGAGATGTCGGGGCAAAAAAGGGCTGTTTTTGAGGGGCTGTTTTTGACATTTTGATAAAATGCGATATTCCGACCCAGTTTTTGACTTTTTGTCACACGCCCTCCATTCTCCATTCTCAACTAAATTCATATCTTTGCTGTATAATAAAAACGGAAGAATTATGTACAGACAAATATTTACGCCGACATTCGGAGATATTTCCATTCCAATTCCACAGAGTTGGTACGCGCGACAGATTGAAGTTTGTACAACTTGATTGTCGAAAACCAATTGAAAATCGTTAATCCTTTCGTTTGTACTTTTGTTGTCGAAAAAAAATAATTATGTCGCTTGTAAAGAAAAATAGTTTTGAGGAACTGATAGACAATGTATACCAAACGCATTGTGTATTACAGGAAAACGCAGCCAAAGCGGTAAATTTCAATTTGACGGTTCGCAACTGGCTTGTTGGCTGTTACATAATTGAGTATGAACAAAACGGTCAGGACAGGGCAAAATACGGAACCAACGTATTGGAAGAAATCGCCAAAAGATTAAAGTTAAAAGGCATGAAAGGCTTGCATAGAAGAGCATTAAACAGTTGCCGTATCTTCTATACTGTCTATCCTCAAATTTGGCTGACACTGTCAGCCGAATTGAAAAACATGCAAAATGTACTTCCCATTTTCGTGGACGATTCAAACATTCGGCTGACAGCGTCAGCCAAATCCAAAGACGATATGGAGTTGCCGGCCGAATTGCTTTTGTCAAGATTGACTTTTTCGCATTTTATCGAATTAATCCGAGTGGAAGACGAGTTGCAAAGGCTTTTCTACGAAGTGGAATCCATAAGGAATAATTGGAATATCAGAGAGTTAAGACGAGCTATTGATACATCACTGGCTTTCAGAACCGTTATGTCCACCAACAAAGAAGCAGTAATAGCCAAAATCAAGAACCTGAAACCGGCAACCAATGCGGAAATTATCAGGAATCCTTATATCCTGGAATTTCTTGATTTGGAAGAAAAGCCAGAATATAACGAAACCGATATGGAAAAGCAAATACTGAACCATTTGCAGGAGTTCATTCTGGAATTGGGGACGGGATTTTGCTTTGAAGCACGGCAAAAACGTATCACTTTCAATAACAAGCACTACCGTATTGATTTGGTTTTTTATCATAAAATACTGAAATGCAATATTTTAATAGACTTAAAATTAAGGGAATACGAATATTCGGATGCAGGACAGATGAATTTGTATTTGAATTATTACAAGGATAATGAAATGAGCGAAGGCGATAACCCGCCCATTGGCATCATACTTTGTGATGATAAAGATGATATGTTGGTAAAATATTCTTCTGCAGGGATGGACGAGCAGCTATTTGTATCCAGGTATCTTATCAAACTCCCTGAAAAGAGGGTTTTTGAAAATTTCATGAAGCGGGAACTCAACAAATGACAATTTGACTGTAATTATTTTCAATTTAAAAAAGCATCGTATCTTTGTTCAAATTTTTAAAACCTATTTATATGAACACAAAAAGAACAATTGCAGTATGCTTGTTGGCATTCGTCGTGATGGGCGTATCGGCTCAGGAGGCGAAGTATGAAATTAAATCGGCCATTATCACAAAAGAGGTGGCGG
>JAISSD010000196.1 GCA_031273295.1 Prevotella sp. | reverse complement strand
ATTAGAAATCAAAAATAATAAATAGGTTATTATCAGCCTGTTATATTCTAGTGAACATTTTGTGCTCCAAAATTTTTAACGCAAAGAATCCGCAAAATCTGCAAAGGAAATTCTTTGTGTCCTTTGTGATACACTTTGTGCCCTTTGTGTTAAATGGATTTTCTTGCAGTGCAACAATTTGAATTGAATTGAATTGAAAATCGGCGGAGCCAAAATCGACGTAGTTAAAATCAATGCAGTCAAACATCGGTTCTTTCGGCCTTGCGCTCCATATAGACGGATTGCAAGCGGCGATATGAAAAATAGCCTTTTGTTCAGTTCTTTATCCGAATTCCGACAATTGAATATAAAAAGGCGGGAATGTGCAACAGATCATTCAGCCGAATTAAATACATTTGTTGGACGATAAATACTATATCGCAAAGCGTCCAAACAATAACAAATAATGCGTAAAAAACATCACATACTCCATGCATAAAGCAATATTGGCAACAGGATCAGTACATCGAAAAACGTTTACCCGTTTCTTTGGACAGGGCGTTTTTTCGCTGTTCCGGAACTGTAATGCCGACGGTACAGGACAATCGGTGGCAGGCGCCTTTTTTCGTTTTTTTCCGGCGCCTGTCGTTTCGTTTATCATATTCTTTCTGTTTACCCTGTTGCCGGCGTTATTGTCGGCACAGGGTTTTCCGGCTTCGGTGACAAAGGTTGCCGGAACAGGTACGGGAATAAAGGGTAATGATACAGGAACAAAGGTTACCGGAATTAGTCGCATTGATCCCTATTCTCCCAAGGTATTTTACTTTCCTTTCGGCAGTTCGGATTTGCTCGGGGATTACGCCGACAACCGCAGGATGTTCGAGGCTTTGGATTCTCTATTGCACACGGAAGAGATCGTTTCATCTATCGATACTGTCCAGATACTCGCCGGTTGTTCGCCTGCCGGTAGCGAGGGATACATTAAAAATTAAGAATTAAGAATGAAGAATGAAGAATAAAAATGCGGAGAAATTAATTAAGAATTGAAGAGTGAATTGAGAATGAAGAATGGAGAAAAAAAATTAAGAATTAAGAATAAAAATGCGGGATTAAGAATTAAGAAATTAATGAAGAATTAGGAATGGAGAAATCAATGAGAAATAAAGATATAAAATCAAAAATGCGGATTTGTAGAGACGTGGCGCGCCAAGTCTCCGGTAAAAAGCACGGAAAACAGCAGGACGTGTGTCACATCCCGTATGCTTTCAACAATTGTTGTCAAGAAAGGAAATTCGTTCGGGAATTATCCCGGCTTATATATTATTGTTTAATTATTTAATTTATTAACTTAAAAAGAGAGTTATGATTACAAAAAGACGAAGTTTCGTTTTCCGGTTTTTGCCGGGGTTGTTTTTGTCCGGACTGCTGCTGTTGTCCGGTTGTTCGCAGGATGATGTTTCCAACGTTCCTGCAGGTTCGCGTGCCATTGATTTCCGCGCTCAGGGCGGTATGTCTTCCTTGAAGGCTACTACTTCGGGACTTGGCAATATCCAGAGTTTTGCCGTCAACGCCCATCACAGCGGGGCCGGCTGGGATGCCGACAATTTCCTGCTTCACGGTACTACCGTTTACCGCGGCGAGGGCGGCAACAGCTGGAAATATTCGCCAACCGTTTACTTTCCTTCCGAAGAAACAGGTAGTGTGGAGTTCTTCGCCTACTCTCCTTCGGGTACTGCAAGCGTGATAAACGAAGGTCTCAAGAACGCAAACAGTTTGAACCAGGAGATCACTTACAAGGTTCCCGCTCCTCTTGCATCTTCAAGCGCCACATTCCAGGAGGATTTGCTGGTCGCTTGCACGCAGGTGCCTCCGGCAGGTTACACCGATCCTGTTTCCCTTCAGTTCCGCCATGCTCTTTCGCGGGTACAGGTTCGGGCAGCCAAAACTGAAGCTCTCAAGGAGATTTCCATTGTCATAACCGGATTGAAGTTGAGGAATCTGTATTCCCAGGGTACTTTGAGTTTGAGGTCTGCTCTTTCCGGTTGGGGTCATAACGCTGGCCAGGCCGGTACCACAGTTCTGTGGAGTGGCCAGTCCGTCTTGGCCGATTATCCTTACCAGTTGCCTGAGTCCGGTGTTTTTGTCGGTGTTGATTCCAAGCTGGTCACCGGTGCAGACCAGGGGTTGTTCGTTTTGCCTCAGACAACCTATGGAGATCCTAGCCAGAACCTTCCTGTCGACGACGTTGACAAAGAGAATGGCGAGTTTGGTTTGGAGGTGAGTTATTCACTCAACGGTAGCGCCGACGATATCACCTATCTTCAGTTCAGCGACATTGCCGCCAATGATGAAGACAAGGGCGTTACTTTCGAAATCGGTCGCCAGTATATACTTGACTTGACCTTTGGCGGTGGTAGCGGCGGTTCGGGTGGAACCGGGGATATCACTTTGAAGCCGGCTATCAGCTTCGGTGATTTCCCTGAGGTTGACGGTTTGGGCGATCCTTTGGATGTTGTTGCCGCCAAGCCTGCCGTTCCTCCGTACTGGGCAGCTTCTAACATCTACTTTCAGCCTGACGACGGCGAGGGTGGTAGTGCTACTACCGGCGTTCTTACTTTCGCCGAGTCCGGTACTGACAAGCAGAATTACCAGGGTGTTTTCTTCAAGTGGGGTAGTTTGATCGGCGTTGACCCTGTTACTGTCGGTGATATCAACGCGAACACTTACCTGTTCATTCCCGACGACGACACTCCGGGCAAGTATCATAAGGTCAAGGCTAGTGAAGTCTCAACTGCTCTCAATATTGACAACTTCAGGACTGCCGTCGCCGGTTGGACTGGCGGTGTCACTGCTTCTACCGATTGGCCTTTGATTCCTTACGTTGCTGACGCTATTGCCGATCCGACTCCCGTTGCCTGGCGGGACTTCGATGCTCTGGAGGGTTTTTCCAATTCCGCCAATTATGCTGCTTTCAAGGGTGATATATGCCGGTACCTTTCTGCTAACAGGTACGGTTACAATACCATCGCCATACTCGAGACTACCTGGAAAATGCCAGTCAGTCAGATGTTCGGCGACGACACTGTCTACGGCACCAACTACACTTGGACTGCCGGTAACAGTACCTCTAGCAGTAACATAGACGGCGCTCTTGCCAGCGATTTTCATTACGCGACTTATTCTTATGCCCGTGGCATCGCGCCGGAATTCCCCGCGTCCGGGGCCCGTTCCCTCTACGGCGACGGCTACGGCAACGAATTCCCCGGCTACCTGCTCCACGTTGGCTCCCACGGCCGCTACCAGTCGTCCTCGCCGACTGTTCACATGTACAGCCTGAACTTCTCCAGCGGCACCCTGACCCCCGCCTATATCGACGGGCGGCTTAACAGTCTGTCCGTCAGGTGTCTCAGAGAATAGCAGTGCTGTGGCGCGTATTTGATTTATTCCTTCCCGCATAAAAGTGGGAAGGTTTCAAAACCGCCCTTAGGCGGTCGAAATTATTTTCGTCAGAGGTTTGTGTGAAAAAAAATAAAAAACAAGAAAAATGTGCGAAGCGACAAAGAAACCGGCGGATTTCAAAACAGTCGACGGCATAGTGAACAGAGTAAAACAGAAGAGAAATTGAGCCGGGAGTTTTGCCGGGCCTCGAGTGCCGGCAGAAGAGTGGTTAATAAATTCAGCAGTCCGCCGATGGAGAAAGTTAGTATCCGTCGGTTATAAATACCAGTCTGTATTTCTGTTCGGGCCTTGTCCCGTCCGGAGATACATTCAATCATAAAGAATTAAGAATTAAGAATGGGAAGCAACTACCGGTCGTCGTCAGCCAACAACGGGACGAACGCGTACAATCTGAACTTCAGCGGCAACCTGAACCCGAACAACAACAACGAACGGAATAACGGTATGTCCGTCAGGTGTATCAGAGCATTTGTTTCAATTTTTCAGAGTCTGTTCAAGTTTTGCCTGTCGAAAGGATTGTCTCCGTTCTTTTTGGATTTCCTTTTCCATTCATCAAAAAAATTCGCACCCCAAAGAATTTTTTTAACCGCAAAGGGCGCAATAGTATCGCAAAGGACGCAAAGAAAATGCTTCGCGTTCTTTGTAGATCCTTTGCGCTCTCTGCGTTAAAACCCAACTTTTGCATGCCCGTTTCAAAGCGACAGCCATACGGGATGCGAGTTACAAAATTCAATCATTCCGGCATATACTGTTACAAATTATTTATTTCTCATGCCTAAATATGTTTTATAGCATGTTTAAGGTATTTTCCTTTTCGTAATAAACTGCTATCTTTGTCAGCACAGCACAGCATAGTATAGCTTGCCGGCTGAAATTTAAAGAAATCAAAGAAATCCGATATCGGGAATAATTTTAGCGTAATGAAGATCAGCTTTTTGTCCGTTTTTTTTGTTTTACTTGTTTTTGCATCGTGCGGCAAAGAAAAAGTATTGATCGTTACAGACCGGAATCCGTCAAACAGGGCGGTGTATGGAGCGGAAAAATTAAAGCAAGCCTTGTCCGACGCCAGATACGATGTTGAAATATCTTCGGCGGATGGAAATATGGACATTTGTATTGTCTATGTGAGCGAGAATAAAATGGATTCGTTACCTGAAGAAGGTTATAGCATTGTCTCGGAAAATAAAAATATACGAATAACCGGAAATGACGCTTCAGGGGCCATGTATGGCTGTATGGAGCTGATCTCGAAAATAAAAGAAGAAGAGAGGATCCCTGCGGCGATAAATGTGATCGACCGGCCCGAAATGGCGTTGCGGGGAACATGCGTAGGAATGCAAAAACCTTATTATCTTCCGGGAAGAACCGTATATGAATATCCATACACGGAAGAAACTTTTCCATGGTTTTATGATAAGGCATTATGGATAGAATACCTGGATATGCTTGCCGCAAACAGGATGAACTCTCTTTACTTGTGGAACGGACATCCGTTTGCTTCGCTGGTTAAGTTGAAAGATTATCCATACGCAGTGGAAGTAGACGACGAAACGTTCGGGAAGAATGAGGAAATGTTTGCTTTTCTTGTCCGGGAGGCGGATAAAAGAGGTATTTGGGTGATACAGATGTTTTACAATATAATAGTGTCGAAACCTTTTGCCGGACGTCACGGTATCAAGACACAGGATCGCAGCCGTCCGATAACGCCTCTTCTTTCCGATTATACAAGAAAGTCTGTAGCCGCGTTCATTGAAAAATATCCCAATGCAGGTCTTTTGGTTTGTTTGGGAGAAGCGATGGATACATATACCGATGATGTGGAATGGTTTACAAAAACAATTATTCCGGGCGTACGGGATGGATTAAGGGCGTTGAACAGAACAGACGAGCCTCCGGTGGTGTTGCGCGCTCATGATACGGATTGTAAAACGGTTATGGAAGCGGCGCTCCCTTTATACAAAAACCTTTACACAATGCATAAATATAACGGGGAATCATTAACCACCTATGAGCCTCGCGGTTCGTGGTCGAAAACACACGCCGATTTAAGTAGACTGGGTTCTGTTCATATTTCCAATGTGCATATTCTGGCAAATCTGGAACCCTTCAGGTACGGTTCGCCGGATTTTATACAAAAGTCGGTTAAGGCCATGCATAAAGTACATGGCGCAAATGCTCTTCACCTTTACCCGCAGGCGTCTTATTGGGATTGGCCGTATACGGCTGATAAAACGGAACCGCGTTTGCGGGAGATGGATCGCGACCGGATATGGTATCAGGCTTGGGGCCGTTATGCATGGAATGTAAATCGCGGCAGAAACGATGAAATAAAATACTGGACCAGGCAATTGGGCGATATGTATGGTTGCGGCGAAGAAGGCCGCAACATACTCGAGGCTTACGAGCAGTCGGGTGAGATTGCGCCGAAGCTGTTGCGCAAATTCGGTATTACGGAAGGCAACAGGCAGACCTTGTTGTTGGGCATGTTTCTGAGCCAGTTGGTGAATCCTGCCAAATGGAAAGTTTATCCGGGATTTCACGAGTCTTGCGGGCCGGAGGGTGAAATGCTTGTCGAGTATATGAATAAGGAGTGGAACGGGCGGCCTCATACGGGAGAAACCCCTCCGCAGTTGATCTCCGAAGCCACAGCTCACGGAGATGCCGCCGTGAAGGCAATCAATGCGGCTTCGGTAAAGGTAACAAAGAATAAAGAAGAGTTCAGCCGTTTGAAAAATGACATGTATTGTTATCAAGCTTATGCGAATTTTTTCTCGGAAAAGGTCAAGGCGGCCATGTTGATCTTGCGCTATACTCATTCCAATGATGTTTCCGACTTGGAAAGGTCCCTGCCCCATGTAGAGAAGAGCCTCGAGTATTATCGACAGTTGGTTGATCTTACCAAAGATGCATATCTGTATGCCAATAGCATGCAGACGGCGCAGCGCCGTATTCCTGTTGGCGGCGACGACGGCAAAAACAAAACGTGGGGCGAACTTTTTGTTCACTATCAGGCAGAACTTGCCAGTCTTAAAAAGAATGTGGAGTTCCTGAAAAAACACGGCAATACCGCTGATCGGACAATAGAAGTTTTAAAACCGGCGCAGGTGACGCTGGAGGATAAAAGTATAAGTTCGTATGCTATCGGCAACGGAGAAAAAGTATTCGAGGACAAGGATTTTGTAATTAACGGATTTGCCGAAGAGCTTAAAAACATGAGACCCTTGCGTTTCAGTCAGGACAGGCAGGCCGAAACAGGCACGTCCATTACCTTCGAAAGCAAAGAGCCGGTAAGCGTGCTGGTCGGCTATTTGAATACCGAACGCAAGGAATATGCAAAGGCTCCTGCGTTGGAGACCGACGCCGGCGCTAACGAGTACGGACAGGGTGATGTGAAAATAGTCAATGCGCTTGATATATCGGGACGCGCGTCAGTGAATATCCATACATATACTTTTGTTGCGGGAAAGCATACTTTGAACCTGGGAAAAGGAGCATTGACGATTCTTGGATTTATTAACGCCAATCAGAAGATAAATCCCCGGAATGCAGGATTCGGGGGGGAAGATGCGTCGGGCAAGATAGACTGGTTATTCTATTAGAGTAAAGCAAACGGATGTATCGATGAAAAGATTTTGCACAGGATTTATAATGATCACGGTTTTTATGACAAATCTTCCGGCACAGAAAAAGGTGCCGGAAGATGTTATGAAGAACGTGTATGAGGAAGTAAAAACGCCTTGCAAGTATGGGCTGGTAATGGTTCCATCCGATAACAGGCATAAAATGGATTGTCCTACCGTTTTCCGTGAAAACGGGAAATGGTACATGTCGTATCTGATATACAACGGCAAGGCGGGAAAAGACGGACGCGGGTATGAAACATGGCTTGCCGAAAGCGACGATCTGTTGACCTGGAAAACATTGGGGCCTGTTCTTTCGTTTCCGCAAGAGGGTAGCGGCAGATGGGACGAAAACCAGCGCGCCGGTTACATTGCGTTAATAGATCATACGTGGGGTGGCGGCTATAAGGTCGGAAAATTCGACAACAAATACTGGATGTCATATTTCGGAGGTCAAGGTCGCGGATATGAACAGGGGAGGCTTGAAGAAGGGATGGCTTATACTGCAGGCGACATTACAAAATCGCACGAATGGCAATCGCTAGATAGGCCGATACTGTCTCCTTTGGACAAGGACAGGGGCTGGTGGGAAAATATCACCCAGTATAAATCTTCGGTTATCAGGGATGAAAAGGAAACGCTGGGAGCTCCCTTTGTGATGTATTACAATGCAGGGGGAATCAATCCTGCAAACAATGCGAAAGCGGAAAGAATCGGCATAGCCCTGTCTGATAACATGACAGACTGGAGGAGGTATGAAGGCAACCCGGTCATAGATCACGAAGAAGGGATCACAGGCGACGGAGTTATTCAAAAAATAGGGGATGTATATGTCATGTTTTATTTCGGCGCATTTCGCAAAGACAGGCCTTACAAGGCTTTCAATACGTTTGCATGCTCTTACGATCTGGTAAACTGGACAGACTGGACAGGCGACGATCTGGTTGTTCCAACGGAAAAATATGACAACCTGTTTGCTCACAAGTCGTATGTAGTGAAGTGGAATGGCGTTGTATACCACTTTTATTGCGCTGTAAATGAAAATGACCAGCGAGGCATAGCTGTTGCTACGTCCAAAGACCTGGGAAAAAGCCGGATGCGTTTTCCTGAACCTGACAGGGAAACGTTCAGAAAAGAAATATCGTTGAATGATAACTGGGCGACTACGGTCAATGATACGGACAGGGATGCGCATGCGGGGTTCGAAAATACGGATTATAACGACAGTAACTGGGAAAGAGTAAACGTTCCGCACAATTGGGACAAGTACGAAGGCGCACGCCGTTTGAAACACGGTAACAGACATGGTTACTCATGGTACAGAAAGACTTTCAACCTGGAAGATCAGGGCGTGGATAAACATTATTTCCTTTTCTTCGAGGGGGTAGGTTCTTGTGCAACAGTCTATGTAAACGGAAAGAAAGCCGGTTCTCATTCGGGTGGACGCACCACGTTCACTATCAAGGTTACGGACGCGCTGAACTTTGATAAACCGAATGTACTGGCTGTACAGGCCGACCATCCTCCGATGATTTCCGATTCTCCCTGGGTTTGCGGGGGTTGTTCTTCCGAATGGGGATTCTCTGAAGGTTCCCAGCCTATGGGTATTTTTCGTCCTGTTACGCTGGTGGTTACAAACGGTATACGAATAGAGCCTTTTGGCGTTCATGCATGGAATAACGAGCCGGATATCAGAAACGGAGACAATGTTTTCGTTCTGAATATAAATACGGAAGTAAAGAACTATAGCGACAGGGAAAGAACTTTTGAAGTAATACTGAAGCTGGTAGATAAAGACGGTATCCAGGTAGAACGCGTAACCGATACAGTCGCGCTGAAAGGAAATGAAACAAGGATATCGAGCCGGAAGATCAGGGAGATTGTCAATCCCCGTCTTTGGGATACCGAACATCCGTATCTATACAGGCTGATAGCCATGATAAAAGAGAATGGCCAAACGATAGATCAGGAAACTATCCGCTATGGTTTCAGATGGATATCATGGCCGGTATATCGCAAAGACGACGACCGGCGTTTTTATCTGAATGGCAAACCTGTGTTTATCAACGGAATTTGCGAATATGAACATATACTGGGGCAAAGCCATGCTTTTAGCGAAGAACAGATATTGTCGCGTGCAAGCCAGATAAAGTCCGCAGGCTTTAATGCTTTTCGCGATGCCCATCAACCTCACAATCTGATTTACCGGAATATGTGGGACAAGTTGGGGATCCTTTTCTGGACACAGTTTTCGGCGCATATATGGTACGATACGCCCGAATTCAGGGAAAATTTCAAAAACAACCTTCGCGAGTGGGTAAGAGAAAGGCGTTCATGCCCTTCTGTGGTTTTGTGGGGATTACAGAACGAAAGCGTTCTCCCCGAAGATTTTGCCCGTGAATGTACGGAGATCATTCGCGAAATGGATCCTTCATCTCCATCGCAACGACTTGTTACTACCTGCAACGGCGGTACGGGCACAGACTGGAATGTCGTTCAAAACTGGTCGGGCACCTATGGCGGCGATCCCTTTAAATACGATAAGGAGCTGAGTGAAAAGGAACAGCTACTGAACGGTGAATATGGCGCATGGCGCAGTATTGACCTGCATACGGAAGGGGGATACAAACAGGACGGATCATTGAGCGAAGACCGTATGTCGCAGCTTCTGGAAATGAAGATCCGTCAGGCCGAGCAGGTCAAGGATGTTGTCTGCGGGCAGTTTCAGTGGATATACAGTTCTCACGATAATCCGGGAAGGATACAGCATGAGGAAGGTTTCAGAGATATGGACCGTATCGGTCCGTTCAATTACAAAGGGTTGGTTACCGCATGGGAAGAACCTTTGGATGCGTATTACATGTACCGTTCCAATTACGTGTCGAAGGAGGAAGCCCCTATGGTTTATCTGGTTTCGCATACATGGAATCATCGTTGGACGCAGCCGGGCGTAAAAAGCGGTATTGCAGTTTATTCGAATTGTGATGAAGTGGAACTGTTCAATGGCGTAAAATCCTCTTCTTTAGGCAAACGTACGCGTCAGGGAACAGGCGCTCACTTTTGTTGGGATGATGCGGATATCAGATACAATGTTCTCTATGCGGTAGGCTATGTGGATGGAAAAGCTGTGGCCGAGGATTGCATTGTGATGGAAAATCTGCCGGCCTCGCCGGACTTTGATAAATTATACGGGAATGTATCCAATCAGACATTGCCTCAAGACGGATACAAATATCTTTATCGCGTAAATTGCGGGGGAGATAACTATACGGACGAAAACGGCAACCTTTGGTATGCAGATGTACACAAGGACAAGGGAAATTTCTGGGGATCGCTGTCATGGACGGATGATTTTGGCAATTTGCCTGATTTTTTAGCTTCGCAACGCCGTACCAAAGACCCTGTCGAGGGCGTCAAAGACTGGCCGCTTTTTCAAACATTCCGTTATGGCAGGGATAAATTGAAATACCGGTTTCCTCTACCGGACGGAGAATATTTGGTAGAGCTGTATTTCATTGAACCGTGGTGGGGTACGGATCGCAGTATGGATTGCGAAGGTTACCGCATTTTCGACGTCGCAATCAGCGGAGATACTCTGCTGAAACGTCTTGATATCTGGAAAGAGGCGGGACATGATAAACTGTTGAAAAAAACAGTGAAAGCATATTCAAAAAACGCTTTGCTGGAAATCTCTTTTCCCGCTACCATTGCAGGACAGGCAGTAATTTCCGCTATAGCTGTCGCTTCCCGGAATACGGATATTGATCCGGCTCCCCGGTCGCAAAGCCTGATAACGGATGTTAAAGGAGGTATACACAGGCATTGGCTTGATACGGGAAGCGAATTCAAGGAACTTCCGGCCATGCTGTATAATGCGGAATGGATCAAACCGGACAAGAATGCAAAAGAAATCAAATTCAAACTGACCTGCAATGCGGATATTTATGTGAAGGTCGATACCGGATTTGTGAAAAGATCCTGTATGGCAGACCAGCCGGTCACTGTGGAAGGAAACAGTTGTATTGTGGCCGTACCGGAAATCAAATGGATTGAAGAACCGGATCTGCGTCCGGAAATTACTTATGAAGCGGAAGAGGCCGTAGTGAATGGCGAATCGTGGACAAAAGTTACTCATCGTAAAAAGGATGGCGTAAAAGTAGAGAAGACGGGGATGCACAGCATTATGTGGACTGTTTCTCCCGGACTGGCCGGAGCGTATGCTTTGCGATTCAAATACATGAATGTAAAAAGGGAACCCGTTATGGCTAAAATACAAATACTTGCCTCCGACAACAGGGTGATGCGCGAAGATCGCATACAGTTCCCTCCGGCTTCTGAAAAATGGCGTACGCTAAGTACCACTACCGGGGGGTATATAAATGCCGGTCATTACAGAGTGATCATCAGCGGAGAAGATCTGGATGGATTTTGGTTCGACGCTTTGGATATGCAATAAAATGAAGAACTTGCTTGCCATATTGTTTTTGTTGACGCTTTCCCGTTCGGGTTTTGCCCAATATGACAAACCCGATTGGGAAAACTTGTCGGTACTGGAAATAAACAGGGAACCTGCACGCGCCGATTTCATCCCTTTTGCAACCGGGGAACAGGCATTGGCAGGCGTTCGCGAGGAATCTCCGTGGTATCTGTCCTTGAACGGCGACTGGAAATTTCATTGGGTAGCTAAACCCGGGGATCGTCCGGTTGACTTTTACCGGGTAAATTATAATGACCGGAGTTGGAAAACCATACCTGTGCCCTCCAATTGGGAAATGCAGGGATATGGTACTCCGATTTATGTCAGCGCCGGATATCCGTTCCGGATCGACCCTCCCCGCGTGACTTCCGAGCCTGAAAAAGATTATGTTTCATATAACGAGCGAAATCCTGTTGGTTCGTATCGGCATACCTTCGATCTTCCTGCAAGTTGGGACAAGCGAAGGGTGTACATTCACTTTGCAGGGGTGCAAAGCGCTTTCTATTTGTGGGTGAACGGTACGAAGGCGGGCTATAGTCAGGGCAGTATGGAACCTGCGGAATTTGATATTACCGCTTATGTAAAAAGTGGAAAGAACCGGCTGGCGGTAGAAGTATACCGTTGGTGTGACGGCAGTTATCTCGAAGATCAGGATATGTGGCGTACAAGCGGCATACACAGGGATGTATTTTTGTATTCCACAAGTGATGTGCGTATTTCCGATTTTACAGTCAGAACCGTTTTGGACGGGGACTACAGGGATGCTTCTTTACAGATAAAACCGGAACTGCAGTCATATAAAGGGGATAAGCTGGAAGGATGGAATATAGAGGCGCAACTTTATGACGCTTGCAAAGATCCCGTATTGGACGCGCCTCTAAGGCAGGATGCTTTTCCTGTATTGAATGCCGGCTATAAGGCCGCAATAATGAACGACAGAACGCCGCAACGCGGACCTGCAAAATTCGCCTGGCTGGAAACTCGAGTGCCGGATCCGTTGAAGTGGACGGCAGAGACTCCCAATCTGTATACATTGGTTCTTAAACTTGTAGACAAAGAGAATGATCCGGTTGAATATGTGTCCTGTAATGTTGGCTTCCGTAGCGTGGAGATCAAGGACGGGCAATTGCTTGTAAATGGACGCCCTGTTCGTTTGCGCGGCGTCAATCGTCACGAACATGATCCGGCCCAAGGCAGATGTATAAGCCCCGAGCGGATGAAACAGGACATTGCGCTGATGAAGCAGGCTAATATAAATGCTGTGCGTACTGCTCACTATCCCAATAATACGCAATGGTACGAACTCTGCAACAAGTATGGTCTGTATGTGATGGACGAGGCAGACATAGAAGAGCATGGATTGCGGGGGCAATTGGCCGGCGATCCCGCATGGCATGCCGCATTTATGGATAGAGCCGTCCGCATGGCCGAAAGGGATAAAAATCATCCGTCGATAATATGCTGGTCGATGGGAAACGAATCCGGATACGGTCCCAATTTCGCGGCTGTTTCGGCATGGCTGAAGGATTTTGATCCTACCCGCTTTATTCATTACGAAGGGGCGCAGGGCTCTCCAACCGATCCGAAAACAGTGGATGTCATCAGTCGTTTTTATCCCAGAGTACAGGATGAATATTTGAACCCGGATATTCCGGATGGAGAAGACCGGGAAAGAGCCGAAAATGCCCGTTGGGAGAGATTGCTGAGTATAGCTCAAAACCCGGTAGACGACCGTCCCGTACTGACAAGCGAATATGCTCACGCCATGGGAAATGCTCTGGGTAACTTCAAGGAATACTGGGACGAGATATATTCGAATAAAAGAATGCTCGGCGGATTTGTCTG
Organism: Prevotella sp.; assembly: GCA_031273295.1. Taxonomy (GTDB): domain Bacteria; phylum Bacteroidota; class Bacteroidia; order Bacteroidales; family Dysgonomonadaceae; genus Dysgonomonas. The sequence continues at coordinate 12,080 of JAISSD010000196.1, read as the reverse complement.
GGATTGGGTAGATCAGGGTTTATATGGAACTGCCGCGGACGGCGCCCGTTTTATAGCTTATGGGGGCGATTTTGGGGACAAACCGAATTTGAAGGCGTTTTGCCTGAACGGCATTGTCTTTGCCGGGCGGGAAACTACTCCCAAGTATTACGAAGTAAAAAAAGTGTATCAGCCGATGCATATCGAGCCTTCGGCTAAAGATTGGAAAACGGTGCGAGTAACAAACAGGGATCATTTTATCAATCTGAATGAATATCGGGCGAGGTGGTTTATAATGGCAGATGAAGATACCGTACAAACCGGTATTGTTGAAAATCTGGATGTGCCTGCCGGAGAAATGCGGGAAATCAATCTGCCTGTAAAGGATATAAAACAAAGGGCGACAGGCAAAGACTATTTTTTGCGTATGGCTTTTTACCTGAAAGAAGACAGGCCGTGGGGTAAAAGGAATTTTGAAATAGGTTTTGAGCAATGGAATTTGGGATTTGGAAAAAATTCCGCTGAAAAACGCATGTCTGTCGCTTTTGATAATGTTGTGAAAACAAATGACAGACTGGAAGTAAGCGCAAAAAATTTCTCGGCGGCGTTTGATACCGGTATCGGCAGCTTGACTTCACTTAAATACGAAGGTGAAGAGTTGATTGTTTCGCCTCTTGTCTTCCATGGTTATCGCGCCCCGGTGGATAACGATAAAGGTTTTGGCGCCTGGCTAGCCAAAGACTGGAAAATGCACGGACTGGACAGTTTGGCAAGGAAAGTGAAGTCTGTGGACATAATAGAAGAAAACAGGGATTGCATAAAGATCAAAACCGTAGTTGAAAGTTTGGCAAGGAAAGGCAAGTTTATCCATGAATGCGTATGGATCATCAACGGGGACGGCAGTGTTGAAGTCAACAATACATTTATACCGTCGGGTGATTTGCCTGAATTACCGCGTATGGGCGTTGTCATGTCTCTCCACCAAAAAATGGAAAATATCAAATGGTGCGGACACGGGCCTTACGAAAACTATGCGGATCGCAAGACCAGCTGTCCTGTAGGCGTTTATACATCTACTGTCGGGGATCAGTATGTGCCTTATCCGGCGCCTCAGGAGACAGGAAACAAGGAAGACATTCGTTGGATAAATCTTACGGACAAGACGGGTAAAGGTATCTCCATCACCCGGACTTCGGACAGGATGTCGGGTTCCGCATTGCATTACACGGCCGGAGATTTGGATATGGCAACGCATTCTTACCGGCTCGAACCTCGCAAAGAAGTAATTCTTTCGCTTGACGCCGCAATGCTGGGATTGGGAAACAGTAGTTGCGGCCCGGGCGTCCTGAAAAAATATGCTCTTGAAAAGAGGCCGTATCGACTGGATTTTATAATCCGGCCTTTGAAATAAAACTGTAATATAACTATGAACAGGAAAGAATTGTTATTAAATATCTTGTTACTGTGCGGGATATTGATTTCGCAAAACATGCTTTCGCAGAATCCGGGAAAAAGTCAAACGCAACAGGATACTGAAACAGGGATACTGTATCTTTCGGGAAAAGGATACGATGACGCCGTAGAATGGGAGTTCTTTTGCACCGCCGGCAATAACAGCGGCAAGTGGACTACCATTCCCGTGCCTTCGTGTTGGGAGTTGCACGGATTCGGCGCTTACCAGTACGGTATGCCTTTCTATGGGAAGGCGAATCCTTCGGGAATAGCAAACGAACAGGGAAAGTACAGGTATAGATTCAAGCTGCCTGAAGAATGGGAAGGCAGGGTTGTCCGTATAGTTTTTGACGGGGTTATGACCGATTGCGAAGCCCTGATAAACGGACGCCGTTGCGGATCTTTGCATCAGGGCGCTTTTTACCGTTTCAAGAGCGACGTCAGCGACCGTGTATTCTTTGGGGAGAAGGAGAATGTTTTGGAGGTAACGGTAAGCAAGGAATCGGCAAACCCCAGTGTAAATCTTGCCGAAAGGCGTGCCGATTATTGGAATTTCGGAGGTATTTTCCGTCCTGTCTTTGTAGAAGCATTACCCGTCCGGTTTATAGATCGCACGGCTATTGACGCGGGTAGCGATGGCAGTTTTAATGCCGGTGTTTTTTTAGGGCTGGCTATGGATGCGGGAACAAAGATCATAGCTGAAATTACGGATATGAAAGGCGCTACTATAGGACAGCCAATAACGGCGCCCGTAGCGGGAGGTTCGGACAAGGCCCTTGTTAAAGGCAGGTTTGACAATGTAAAGAATTGGACGCCTGAAACTCCGAACTTGTATTCTGTTACATTTTCATTGGTGAAAGATGACAGGGTTTTGCATACAATAAAAGAACGTTTCGGCTTCCGCACAATCGAAATACGCGAAAATGACGGCATTTACGTAAACGGGCGGAAAGTGAATATCAGAGGAGTCAACCGTCATAGTTTCCGCCCCGAAACAGGGCGTACATTAAGTAAAAAAGCGAATTACGACGATGTGAAACTGATCAGGGAAATGAATATGAATGCTGTTCGTCTTTCACATTATCCGTCCGATCCCGAATTTTTGAACGCCTGTGACGAAATGGGCTTGTTTGTGATGGTCGAACTGGCCGGGTGGCATGGTAAATACGATACGAATGCGGGCGTGAAATTAGTCCGTGAAATGGTAGAGCGTGATGTGAACCATCCGTGCGTAACATGGTGGGCCAACGGAAACGAAGGAGGACATAATCATGAACTGGACAAGGAATTCCGGTCGCTCGATCCACAAAAACGGCCGGTATTGCATCCACAAAAAAACTTTGGGGGATTCGAAACCATGCATTACCGGTCGTATGGCGAAAGCCAGGAATATATGCGCAAGCCCGAGATCTATATGCCTACCGAGTTCCTGCATGCTTTGTATGATGGCGGGGCAGGGGCGGGCCTTTGGGATTATTGGGAAATGATGCGTAAACATCCCCGTTGTGCAGGAGGATTTATATGGATGTTTGCCGATGAAGGGGTTGTACGCACCGACCAAGACGGAAAAATAGACAATGCCGGGAATTATGGCGCAGACGGAATTGTCGGGCCTCACCATGAAAAAGAAGGCAGTTTCTATACGATAAAGCAAGTATGGTCGCCTGTACAGATAATGAATACGGCTCTGTCCGAAAATTTTGACGGAACATTCCAAATAGAAAACAGATACGACTTTACGAATCTTAAAGACTGTCGTTTTGTGTGGACTTTAAAATCGTTTAAAGAAAAAGAAAAAACGATAAAATCCGGCGAAGTAAAGAATGTGGACATTGCGCCCCATTCGTCAGGCACGCTTAAATTAGATCTGCCTTTTAACTGGAAAGAAGCCGACGCCTTGTATGTTACGGTTTACGGGCCGGACAATGAAGAGTTGTGGACATGGGACCGGCAATGGAAAAATGCAGCCGGTTTCCTCTCTTTACCTGAAAGAAGATCTTCGTTGTCGGCAACGGAAAACGACAGTAGCCTGATTGTTGCGGCAGGTTCGACAGCGCTTGTTTTCGGAAAGAAAACAGGGGAGATCATTTCAGTCAAAAAGAACAATAAGGATATAACATTCGGTAACGGACCCCGTTTTACGGCATTCCGTCGCGGCGACCGTTCAATGGACGTCTATTACAATCACGATGATGAAGCCGCTCGTAGCAAAGAGCGTATTTATATCGATATTTCCGGCGAAAGCAAACTTGCCGGTTTTACTTTTAATGTATCGGACGACAGCATTGTAGTGGTGGCCGATTATGCAGGAAATATGCGGCAGGCGCGTTGGGTGATCAAACCGGACGAAAGTATCCGTCTTGATTATGCATACCGGTATGAAGGCGTTGTCGAATTGATGGGAATAAAATTCGATTATCCCGAAGATCAGGTATTGTCTAAAAAATGGCTGGGCAACGGGCCTTATCGTGTATGGCAAAATCGTTTGCATGGTACGAAATTCGGAATATGGGAAAACGACCGTAACGATCCTGTTCCGGGAGAATCGTTCCTGTATCCCGAATTTAAAGGATATTTCAGTAACTGGAAATGGGTTTCTTTTACAACGACCGAAGGCATTATCGGTCTGGGGAATACGGATAACGACAATTATCTGGGCGTTTATTCGCCAAGAGACGGACGCGACGCCCTGCTATATACTTTCCCCGAAAATGGCATTTCGGTATTAAAAGTAATTCCCGCAGTGCGTAACAAGGTGAACTCTACGGATCTGGCAGGCCCGTCCTCGCAGCCCGAATGGGTAAGCGGAATCCAAAAAGGAAGCATATACATCAATTTTCAGACCGAATGATTTGTATGAAAAAAATATTATTCATTCTTTTCTTTATATATTGCGGTTTAAACCTGACCCGCGCCCAGAACCTCGAGCAACTGTGGATTTCGCCGCCGGACAAGGCCCGACCTTGGGTGTTTTGGTATTGGATGCAGGGAGCGGTTTCAAAGGAGGGTATAACTGCCGATCTGGAAGCAATGAAGGAAGTCGGGTTGGGCGGAGCATACCTGATGCCGATAAAGGGAGCGCCGGAGAAGCCTTTTGTTACCCCGATTGTAGAACAGTTAAGCCCGTTGTGGTGGGAAATGGTGGATTTTGCTTTGAAGGAAGCAGACCGTTTGAAACTGAAAATGGGATTTCACGTTTGCGACGGGTTTGCTTTGGCCGGAGGTCCATGGATAACGCCGGAACTGTCGATGCAAAAAGTGGTATGGTCCCGGACGGATACGGAAGGAGGAAAAGTTTTCAATGACACTTTACCCCGGCCCGAAACAAAGGAAGGTTATTATAAAGATATAGCCGTTTTTGCATATCCTGCGCTTCAGGGAACCGGAGTATCTACCGAAACGGACAAACCGGAAGTAACAACAGATGCGCCCGGTATGGATCCGCAATTTCTTGCAGATGAAAATATGGAAGGCACATTCCGTAGCGAGTCGCCTTGCCGGATACAATACGCTTTTGATAAACCATTTACTTGCCGGACAATACAAGTGAGGCCGTCGGGAAATAATTTCCAGTCGCAACGTCTGACTGTTTCGGTTAGCGACGACGGGATAAATTACAGGAAAGCCGTAACATTGCAACCTCCGCGTCAGGGCTGGCAGAATCAGGATTTTGCAATGACGCATACTGTTCCTTCCGTTACGGCGCGTTATTACAGATTTGAATATGACAGAGCCGGTACCGAACCGGGAGCAGAAGATCTGGATGCGGCTAAATGGAAACAGTCGCTAAAAATCAAGGGTATATATCTTTCGTCTGAACCCCGTATACATCAGTACGAAAGCAAGAACGGATCGATATGGAGGGTCGGCGCCCGTACAACGGCAGAACAAATACCGGACAGCCTCTGTATGGATCCGCAAAAGATAATGGATATAACCGATTGCCTCGACAAAGACGGCAGAATCAAATGGAAGGTTCCCGAAGGAAAATGGACTATCCTTCGTATGGGACATACTTCTACCGGTCATACCAATGCGACGGGAGGAAAGGGCGCGGGTCTTGAATGTGACAAGTTCAATCCGGATGCTATCCGTTTGCAATTCAACTCCTGGTTTGGCAAGGCATTTGATGTTGCAGGGGCGGACATTGCTTCGAGAGTATTAAAAGTATTTCATGTCGACAGTTGGGAATGCGGCAGTCAGAATTGGTCGCCTGTATTCCGGGATGAATTCAGGAAACGCAGGGGATATGACGTCTATAAATATCTTCCTGTAATGGCTGGAATTCCGATGGAAAGTGCGGATGTCTCGGAGCGGGCGCTGTACGACGTCCGTCAGACGGTTTCGGAACTTGTAGCAGACATATTTTACAGGACGCTGAAAGAGGAAGCTAACGCAAAAGGTTGCGAGTTCAGCGCCGAATGCGTATCGCCTGTCATGATGAGCGACGGCATGATGCATTATAAATATACGGATATTCCTATGGGAGAATATTGGCTTGAAAGCCCGACTCATGACAAACCGAACGATATTCTCGATGCGGTTTCAGGCGCGCATATCTATGAAAAGAATGTGGTGCAGGCGGAAGCTTTTACCCAGCTTGGAATGATGTTTACAGAGCATCCTGCCGCACTCAAGTCTTTGCAAGACAGGCATTATGCTCTTGGTATAAACAGATTGAGCTATCATGTAAATGTGCTTAATCCGTGGATGGACCGGAAGCCGGGCATGACTCTCGACGGCATAGGTTTGCTCTTTCAGCGCGACCAGACCTGGTGGAAGATGGGACGCGCCTGGGTGGATTATGCGCAAAGATGCCATGCATTGTTGCAATATGGCAGGCCTGTAGTAGATATTGCCGTTTTCACAGGAGAGGAGTTTCCTCGCAGGGCCATGTTGCCGGACAGGCTGCTTCCTTTCCTGCCGGGAATTTTTGGCCGGGAAAAAGTTGCACAGGAAAAAGTCCGTATGGCAAATGTTGGGTTACCCACGCGCCGGATGTCTGTCGGAGTAGATTATTCAGCCAATATGACAGAAGCAAAAGACTGGGTAAATGCGCTTAGGGGATACCAGTATGACAGTTTCAACAAAGATGTATTGCTCAATTGTACGCAGGTGGAAAACGGACGTCTTGTATTGCCCGGAGGCATGAGCTATTCGGCCTTGATTGTACCTGGAAAGCATCCGATGCAACCCGAATCGAAATCAATGTCGATAGAAGTTCTGGCAAAAATAAAAGATTTGTCTGATCGGGGAGCGCCTGTTTTGATGAGCGAGCGGCCTGTACAAACCTTGGGATACCGGGATAAAGACAGGGAAGTAGAATGGAATAGCGTAAGCAAACTGATCAAATTGCCTTACATGGATGAAACTTTCGATAAAATAGGCATTGAACGCGATTTTACAGTCATGGAAGAAGGGGTGGAAGGCTATGCAGGCGATGTAGCCTATACGCACAGGCAAGCTAACGATACGAATATATACTTTATTTCCAATCAGGTTGACCGTCGTCGCTCCCTGGAAATTTCATTGCGTGCGGCAGGCCGTATTCCGGAAATATGGGATCCGGTCACAGGGGAAATAAAAACGGATAACTCATGGCGTATATCCGATGGCAGAACTGTTGTAAATATTGTACTGGAGCCAAAAGAATCGTTGTTTGTAGTATTGCAGACCCTGACGGAGAAGAAAGAAAACAAGGAAAGATCTTATACAATGGAAGCGCCTGTTCCCGTTAAAACAACCTGGTCTGTTCAGTTCGATAAGACGATGAGGGGTGTGGAAAAACCTGTCGTATTTGAAGAATTGACCGATTGGAGCGAAAATGATAATGACAGTATTCGATATTATTCCGGGACTGCCGTTTACTCGGGTGAATTTGACTGTGTTATAAAGCCCGGCGAACGTTGTTTTTTATATATCGACGATGTGGCCAATGTGGCCGAAGTAAAAATAAACGGCAGGTATTGCGGTACGCTGTGGACTCCGCCATACAGGGTGGAAGTGACGGACGCATTAAAGAACGGGAGTAACAAGCTGGAAATATCCGTTGCAAATACCTGGGCAAACCGTATAATGGGAGATGAAGATTTCGCAATGGAGAAGAATGACAGCCGTATGACATGGACGAATGCCCGTTATCGTTTAGCTGATAAGAAACCTGTAAAAAGCGGATTGACGGGAAAAGCAAGAATACAGAAAATAATGCCTTTGAAATAAATATAATACGGAAAAAAATGAAAAAGTTGTTTTTAATATCGATTTTGCTGTTGTCGGGCATATTGTCTGCCAAAACTGCAATAAGGTTGCCTTCTGTTTTTGGTAATAATATGGTGTTGCAGCAAAATGCGGATGTGAACGTTTGGGGATGGGCGGATAAAGGCCGGACAATAACTGTGGAACCTTCATGGACGCAACAAAAGTATACGGCAACGGCAGATGTATCGGGAAGATGGAGTCTTAAAATACAGACTCCGGCGGCAAGCTATGACGTCCGTTCGATAAAGGCGTCGGACGGGGAGAGCCGTCTTGATTTGGAGAATGTTCTTGTCGGAGAGGTTTGGCTTTGCCTGGGACAGTCGAATATGGAGATGCCTGTGAAAGGTTTCAAAAATCAGCCGGTAGAAGGCGGAAATGAAACTATATTCAGATCCGGAAACAAGAACATACGTTTTATTACCGTACAACGGGCTTCGGAATTGGAACCCCGGGACGATTTCAAGGGAGAATGGGAAGAAGCCAGGCCCGAAACGGTAAAAGAGTTTAGCGCAACAGGTTATTATTACGGTAGATTGTTGAACGAGATGCTGGATGTTCCGGTGGGGTTGATCCTTGCGTCATGGGGAGGTTCATGGATAGAAAGCTGGATGAGCAGGGAAGCTCTGAGCGACTTTAAAGAAATACAACTGCCTCGACGCGTGGAAGATATAAAAGAAAAAAACCGTACTCCGACAGCTCTTTATAACGGGATGATACATCCTGTAAAAGGATATGCGATCAGGGGCGGTATCATGTATCATGGAGAATCCAATTATGACAGGGCCGACAAATATTCGGGACTGTTCCAGAGATTTGTGAAAGAAACGAGAAAAATATGGGGACAGGGGGATTTCCCTTTTTATTACTGTCAGATAGCGCCGTATGATAATCCTCCTGGAGAGCGGGGTGATTTTAATTCGGCCTTTCTTCGCGAGGCCCAGTACAAGTCGGCTTCTGTGATACCGAATGCGGGAATGGTAGTATTGATGGATATCGGTGAAGAGTTTTGCATTCATCCGCGAAAAAAGCGAGTAGCAGGCGAACGGCTTGCAATGCTGGCGCTCGCCAAAACATATGGCATGACAGGATATGCTTGTGAAAGTCCTGTATTCAAGGAAATGGAGATTGTGGATTCTAAAGCGATTCTGTCTTTCGACAAAGCCCCGATGTGGCTTGCTTCCTGTAACAAGGAATTGAAAAACTTCGAGATTGCAGGCGACGACAGGATCTTTTATCCGGCAAAAGCGGAAATTAAGCGAAGCAAGGTAGAGGTATCTTCCGAAAAAGTAAGGAACCCGGTTGCCGTTCGTTATGCTTTCAAGGATTTTGTAGCGGGAGACTTGTTTGGCACGGAAGGATTACCGGTATCATCGTTCAGAACCGACAGTTGGAATGAATAGAATATGTATATCCGTTATTGTTGTCTTTTTGTACTTTTCGGACGCTTTCAGCCAGAATACGGAAAGCTATAATATCATCTGGGATTCGCAAAGTAAAAATTCGAGCGAAAGTATGCCTTGCGGGGGCGGCGATATCGGGCTGAACGTATGGGTGGAGGATGGCGATATTCTTTTTTATTTTTCCCGTAGCGGAACATTCGATGAAAATAATACGCTGCTGAAGCTGGGGCGCGTGCGTTTAAGGTTACAATCGAATCCGTTTGATGGAGGTTCTTTTCGCCAGGAACTGAAACTCGAGGAGGGGTATATTGATATTACAGGTGGAAAAGGAGGCGTAAATGCCGCTGTCCGCGTCTGGGTCGATGTATTCAATCCTGTTATCAATGTTGAAATCACGAACAACAAGAATTTGAAAGCGGAAGTGTCCTATGAAAGCTGGCGTTATCGGGACAGGTTGCTGAGAAAAAACGAAAGCAGTCAGAACTCGTATAAATGGGCCGCGCCTCAAGGCCTTTCGACAAAAAAAGACAGCATGGCGTTCGACGGAAATTCAATTTTGTTTTACCATCGGAATACGGGAGAAACCGTATTTGACGCAACAGTGAAACAACAGGGCTTGGAGCATGTAAAATCGCTTGTATTCAACCCTTTGGACGGCCTGACTTTTGGCGGGACAATCGAAGCGGAGGGATTCAAACCATCGGGGACGTTGTCGGGAGAATATGCCGGTACGGATTACAAAGGGTGGAAACTGGAAAGCGGAAAAGGAAAGCGGCATAGTATACAAATAAAACTGCACACAGCCCGGACGTCGAGTATCGGGGAGTGGAAAAAGGAACTGAAAAAACCGTACGCGCCAAACCACCGGAAAACTGTTGACTGGTGGGCGGATTTTTGGAACAGGAGCTTTATCCGCATACAATCTGAAAATAAAGAGGGCAAAGGGTGGGAGATAGCCCGTAATTATCAGCTTTTCCGTTATATGCTGGGTTGCAACGCTTACGGAGAATATCCGACCAGGTTTAATGGCGGACTGTTTACTTGCGACCCGCATCATACGGATACCGCATATATGTTTACCCCCGACTTTCGTAAATGGGGCGGAGGAACGCACACAGCCCAGAATCAACGCCTGGTTTATTTTCCCATGCTAAAGAGCGGCGATACGGATATGATGAAATCACAATTTGATTTTTATAAACGTATTCTTCCTGTCGCAGAATTGCGAAGCAAAGAATACTGGGGGCACGGAGGCGCGTGCTTTACGGAGCAGATGGAAAACTTCGGTTTGCCTAATCCAAGCGAATATGGATGGAAGCGTCCCGATAGTTTTGACAAGGGTCTGGAATATAATGCATGGCTGGAATATCAGTGGGATACCGCTCTTGAATTTTGCTATATGATATTGGAGAGCGAAAGGTATGCCGGTAAAGATATATCCGAATACATTCCTCTGATCGAAAGTACATTGCGTTTTTTTGACGGGCATTATCAATATCTTGCCCGGCAACGGGGACGAAAAGTGTTTGACGGGAACGACAAGCTAACGCTTTATCCCGGTTCTGCCTGTGAAACATATAAAATGGCTTATAATGCGGCTTCTACGGTAAGTGCGTTGAAAGTAGTGACAGAACGTTTGTTGCAGCTGCCTGTAATTGAAACAGACTCTGTCAAAAAGGAATATTTTTCAACGTTTCTCAATCGTATACCCGGTATTCGCACCCGTGAAATAGACGGGCATACGACGATAGCTCCGGCATGGATATGGGAGAGAGTAAATAATACGGAAACGCCTCAATTATATCCCGTTTTTCCGTGGGGCATATACGGGCTTGGTAAAGACAATCTGGATATTGCTCTGGATACGTGGAAATATGACAAGGATGCGATTAGGTTTAGAAGCCATACGGGATGGAAACAGGATGCAATATGGGCCGCCCGTCTGGGCCTGGTAGAGGAAGCTAAAGATTTGCTTGTAAAGAAGTTGCAAAGCTCCGAAACCCGTTTCCCTGTATTTTGGGGACCCGGGTTTGACTGGACTCCCGATCATAATTGGGGCGGGAGCGGCATGATAGCTTTGCAGGAGATGCTATTGCAGGCCGATGGTAAAAAAATACTGTTGTTGCCGGCATGGCCCAAAGAGTGGGATGTACACTTTAAATTGCATCTGCCTTACAATACTACTGTGGAATGCAGCTATGAAAAAGGCAAGATACAATTGCTTGAAGTCAGTCCCCGGGAAAGGGCTAAAGATATATTTTCCGAATATAAAATTGACTGACAGGCAGGTTTAAAATTTATTCTTCACTTTTTCAGCAAGATATTCCCGATAACTCTTGTTGGCATAACTCTTTTTCAGCCTGCCGGGACAATTGATCATTTGGTATTTCTGTTTATGTAAAGTACCTGGGTAGTTACAAAAGTTTAATACAAAAATCCGAACTGCCAAAGCGGAATTTTTTTGTCGAAGCCATACTCGATATTGTCGGCGGCAATGTAGGCATTGTTTGCACCTGCAATTTGTTTGCCCGATTTACTTTTTCCACCAATCTCAAACAGATATTTTTTATCAACCCGGAAATCTCCCTGGTTTGGGTATTCAATCATGTGGTTAAAAGCGAGTTGATTGAGGAAAAATGTTTCGCGCATATTGTCGGTATCCGTGTTGGTTTCAGCCAAAGCATAGGCAATATTTGTGTTTTCAAGATAGATTTTTTCAGGTTTTTGCAGTTTGTTTACGCCCGAAATATCTTTATGAATTTGCATGGTAAGTTTTGTTTCCTGCAAATAATAAAGATATGACAAAAATGTATTTCTATGAATACCAATACGTTCGCTCAATTTTGTTACATTAGGAATAAACGGTACGGATTCCGCAATAATTTGTAGTAATTGCTTCACTTTCGGAATATAAGCCACTTCAATATTACGCAACAGCGGCAATTCGATTTCCAAAATCATATTGATAATTTCTTCAATCCGCTCGTAGTA
>JAISSD010000158.1 GCA_031273295.1 Prevotella sp. | reverse complement strand
TTTAGCGAGCGCAATTTCAAGCAGATAAGCGACGATTACGGGTTTGCCACCGTCTCGCATTTCGTGGCCTTTGTCAGGGGCAAGCTGGGGGATACGCCCGGAAATATCAGGCGCTTCGGGTTCAAGGCGTGAAATTGACATAAAAAGGCGGAAATTGATAACGGATATTCCAAAATAAATTCTGTATTTTGCAGAGTTGTTACGCGAGTTGAAACACGAGAAAACAGGGCGGCTTGATCGCCTTTTCCGTCAACGGGTAAGTGACGGAAAATATTCTAGATAGCAACAAATTACAAAGATAGCAATCCAAATCCGATAAAGCGCTATCCCCGGTCAATTTTAACATTTTGCCCGTTTGCAAGCATGCAGGCAAAACAGTCTTTTATCCCGCTGTCCGCCCTTGGAATCCGGTATTGCAGCCTCCGGACAGTCCGGGTTAATTTTTTATATTTTTTAGAATTCAACGGCAGGCAGGAGAAGTCCGGCAGGAGACAATAATTTTCCGGTACGGTAAAATCCCGTCCTTTTTTTTGCAATCCGGAAGTCTGACTGCCCGAATGAAAAAACAGATTGATTTGCAGATGTTTATCCCGATTCCTGTTTTGATACCGGATGCAGGTCGGATTGTAAAATACATGTTATCAGCGAATTACAGTATTAACGCCCAAATACAGTTAATTTTTATTAATGCGGCATATTGATTGTTTGGTATCCATGTGAGGGGAACAGCGCTTTATATATCATATCGAAAAGTGTCGTTCCTAGGGACTTTCGGGACAGGCGATCGCAAACAGGACGCACACACAGGTGCGCCCCCACAACTATATTGTCCTGAAAGGACGTGATTGCCGGACATGTTCATTTCACGCAGAGAAAAAATCCAAAGTTCAGAACTCCTGACTTGGCACAGAATAAACTGTCGCATTTTTACAGCGCTTGAATATCCAATATATTTATACAAAGTATATTGCGATATTAAAACTGTCAAGATCACAACAATACCAGCTCGGGGTATTGTTTTTATAAATCATTCATTAAAAGCAATTAAAACTTTACCGCGTCAGGAGTTCCGAAGCTAAATTTCGTACTTTGTTGGGAAAAGACCGGATCCTAAGCGACTGACAGAGGCAAACCAATTGAATTCACCCGATTTAACTCTATAATGGAAAATATATCAACTAATTCCGTATATTTGTCCTGTTTTAACGATATGATAAAAAATTATCAAGAAAGGATATCACTGTAAACAATGAACAAAGCTATTCATGAAGCTCGGATAACACGGGAAAAATATACAAAAGAGGCTAGCCTCAGGCTGGAAGCCGAAGGCGATTGGTCTTTATATGCCGGAAGCTCTGTGGATACGATAAACAAAACCACTCCCGTATTGACAGGCAATGGCGGCGGCGTTTTTTTTCTTGGCGTCAGTACATATAGCCGCGTCTATTTTGAACTCGTTTGCGGTGAAGAACGAATGATTCTTGCCGAAAGGCATCTTCCCATGGCAGGAGGATATAATTTCCGCGATTTGGGAGGTATCAAAACAATGGACGGCCGGTACACCAAATGGGGCAAACTGTTCCGCGCAGATGAATTATCCAATCTCACGGCAGATGATTTAAAATACCTTTCGAGCATACCAATAACTTCCGTCATAGATTTCAGGGCACAGAGCGAAGCCCGCCGTTCTCCCGACAAATTACCTCCGGACGTTCATTTCACTTATCCCATAGCTATCACTCCGGGGAACCTCAGCTCGGAAGGAATACAGGCAAATATGCTGAAAACGAATATCGATTCCCACATGAAACACATGAACCGCCTACTGGTAAGCAACCCGGCATGTGTGAGAGCTTTCCGCATATTCTTTGCCATTGTGCAAAACAACCTCAGCGCCCCTTTGATATTCCATTGTTCCGCCGGGAAAGACAGGGCAGGTATGGCTACGGCATTGACGCTGTTTGCCCTGGGTGTGGACGAAGCCACAGTTATGGACGATTACCTGATGTCGAAAGTTTACCTAAGCGATAAATACGACGCCTTCATAGCTAAATATCCACGGGCGGAATCCATATTTACAGTTAAACGCATATTTTTGCAAGCAGGTATAAATCAAATAAAGAGGGATCACGGAAGCATAATGAACTTCCTTATCAAAGAACTGAAAGTCGATATTGCAAAAATGAGAAGGCTGTATCTGGAAAAACAGGCTTTTTAAGTGCATCAAATAGAAAAAATCAATATCGACATCTACACAATCATTTATTAATATTTGGTTTTGACGGCCAAACATATTATCTTTGTCTATATGAAAACAACTTAAATAAATTTTATGATTATGAGTACCTCTACATTAGAAGAAAAAAAAGCAGTACCGGTAAATGCGGAAACCGGAACATTTTTAGGTAAAGTGTTTGCATTCAACAGTAGTTTGAAACTGCACCACTGGCACATAACGGGAAAAGGCAGCTATGCGGCGCATATTGCCCTTGACCAGGCCATTGGCGACTTGTTGGATATAACAGATCGTCTGGTAGAAACCGCCTATGCGGTAAAAGGCGATTTGGATATCGTGATCCCCGAAACAAAAAATCCTTCAAACATTGTTAAACATGCCGAAGATTTCTTTGAATATACCGAAAGCCAAAGAGAATTGTTTGCCGAAGCTTTTACCCAAGCTATCATTGACGACTATCAGGAAGCGATCCAACAGTTACTGTATCGATTGAAAAGATTGCAATAACACTAAAAAAGAATTAAAAACAGTAAACAGGGGTTATTTTCGATAATCCCTGTTTCTATTTCGGACCAACCGCATAATCAATCACACAATCAATTTCACAGGGTGCATTTGACCCGTCGAACTGACGTTTGACCAGGTCGATTTTGGCTCCGCCGATTTTGACTCCGTCGATTTTCAATTCAATTCAAATTATCGCAGACGTAAAAGTGTCGTCCCTTGTGGGACTTGAGAGAAGAGGGGGATTGCGTTTCCATAGATTACGCTTCATTACATCTACGGTTAACAAAGTGTCGTCTCACAGGGACTTTCGCACATCCCGTATACTTGGACAATTTGAAATCACCCATTTCACAAAGATATTAAAAATCGTTTTAAATAATAAAAATTCATATCTTTGTTTCCGGAATAAATGAAGGTGCAATAGCAAATAATGAAAACAGACATTGAAATAGCCCGAAGCATCCGGCTTAATACAATACCGGATGTAGCGGACAAAGCAGGAAGTAAAGTTGCCATCGCAGGAAGTATTATGCGCATGTCGGGCTTGCCGGCTAGCCTACGGACAAAACACCCTGATATCGTAAATGCCAATATTGCAGGTTTATGTTAACTATGAAACTAAAAAAAACACTTGTATCCGCACTGTTGATATTGGTTTCGTCAAGCGCGGCCAAAGCCGGAGATATCGTCTCCTCCTCTGCCGACACATGCATTTATGAGGCTTATATAAAACAGTTTGAAAGACAAAAAGACAGTCCATACGGAGAACTATTGATCAACACCGCCAAATATTTTTCGGGAAAACCATACGTGGCTTCCACGCTCGAATTGTACGGGGAAGAAAAGACGGTCGTCAATTTGAGGGAATTCGATTGCACTACTTTTGTCGAAAACTGCATCGCGTTATCGCAAGTTATCAAATCCGGAAATTTTTCCCATGACAACTATATCCGCAAACTGACCGATATGCGATACCGGGAGGGAAATGTAGCGGGATACGCTTCGCGCTTGCATTACACAAGCGACTGGATATATGAAAATGAAAAGCGGGGTCTACTGAAAAATATCAGTACGGAAAGCGGGGGAGGAAAAGTAAAAAAGGATATCCACTTTATGACAACACATCCGCAACTATACAGGCATCTGAAAAACAATGCCCGGAATATCGGCAAACTGGAAGAAATAGAAAAGAAGATCTCAAAGAGAGATTACGGAATACTCCCGATTTCCGATCTCGAAGCAAATCAGGAGAAAATAAAAAACGGGGATATAATCGTGTTCGCCACGTCAATTGCCGGACTGGATTATTCTCACATGGGAATTGCTTGTCGACAAAATGAAAAATTGCATTTCATTCATGCGTCAAGCAAGTCCGGGCAGGTGATAATAGAAAAGAAGACGCTTCCGGATTATTGCCGGGCGTCAAAGACCTGTACAGGAATAAGCGTACTTCGTATCAATCCGTAATACAAGGCTATGGATAATAAAGGAATATTACACGGTATGGGAGGCTGGTCGCAGCTTTTTTTCTTCTGTTTCCTCTTGTTTTCAGGGTTAATGACGGCGTCGTTCATTATTGTCTTGGTCATGCCCGCGAATGAACTGTTCGAATCCGCACGTTCGATGAGGTTGGCTCAGGTTATACAAACTGTTTGCATGTTTTTAATCCCTGCGCTGGTTTATGCTTTCCTGTACCAGGGTAGCGCCAGGCATTATCTGAACACTGAAGCGCATATCAACATGTTCTTTCTGCTTTGTGCAATCCTTCTGATTGTTTTTATACAACCGGTTATAAACTGTACAGGATACTACAACCAACAAATAATATTGCCGGAGTCGCTCAGTTGGATAAAAGAACATGAAGAAGCGGCCGGTAAATCATTAAAACTTTTATTTACAGACAGATCAATTGCCGCCCTTATCTTCAATTTGCTGGTGATTGCGGTTGTGGCAGGTCTGGCGGAAGAATTCTTTTTCAGGGGATGCTTACAGCAAATAATATGTAAAATTGTAATGAACCGGCATATCGCGATATGGATCACCGCGATTATTTTCAGCGCCATTCATTTGCAATTTTACGGATTTGTACCGCGCGTACTGTTAGGCGCATTATTGGGATATTTATTTTTATGGTCCGGCAGCATTTGGGTTCCGGTGATCATTCATACCGTACACAACGCCATAAACGTAACGCTTATCCATATATATTATGATACGCCGCAGGCTAGCCGGATAGAAGACTTTGGTTTTGAAGAAAACTACCTGCTTGTTTCCGCCGGTTTAATTGCATCGATCTTAATGTTGTTCATAATATCAAGAAAAGGAACAATCAAGCAAGAATCCGAAAACTAAATATTATCTTTACAAACTGTTTTGTTAGCATTATGGATAATTCCGAAAGAAAAGAAGGATATGGCCACCTCATCGACTGGATAATTCGCGTTGGCGATCTATTCCTGATCAACATATTCTTTTTGGCGTCGTATTTCATATTTCGCCATGATGACGCCATAGTCGGCATCCTCAATTACAGGGAGAAGATGATCGCATTTTTATTGATCAACCTGTGCTATTTTCTGACTTCAACGTTTATACATTTTCACATTACATCCAATGTCGTGTATCTTGATAAAATAGTCCAGCGTTCGTCGGGTTTTATTACTCTTTACGCTTTACTGGTTACCGCCGGACTTTCCGTTTTCAATATTACAAGCATCCCCGTCGTTCCGTGGATTGCCGGCTTTTTCATTCTGGGAAGCGCCTTTGTAGGATGGCATGTATTATTCAGGCTTCTACTAAAATCGTACCGGAGAAAAGGATATAATTACAGACAGGTTGTTATCATAGGCAGTGGAAGCAGCGCCATACAAACATACGAATCCCTTGTTTTCAGCGAATTCGGATACAAGATCCTGGGTTTTTTTGACAATGACATTTCCCGAACGGACGTCCTGCCCAATTATCTCGGAAAGGTTTCGGACATCAAAGAATATATTAAAATCGCCAAGATAGATGAAATATTTTGCGCCCTGCCAGACAACCGGGACGACATGATCTATGAACTGGTAAAGTTTTGCGAAAGAAACATGATACGTTTCCATCTCGTACCCGAATTCCACAAATACATGAGAAAGCGTTTTTCTCTGCATTTCATAGAATCCACGCCTGTATTAAGCCTTCGGTACGAACCATTGCAACACTTTTCCAACAGATTTATAAAACGGGCTTTTGACCTTGTTTTCTCAACGCTTGTACTGGTTTTTATATTCCCTCCTGTTTATGCCGTTTTCGGAACCATTATAAAATGCACCTCTTCCGGCCCTGTATTCTTTAAACAGAAAAGAACAGGGATCAAGGGAAAAGAATTTTATTGCTACAAGTTCCGGTCGATGCGGCTGAATGACGACGCAAACAGGAAACAGGCAACAGCAGGAGATCCCCGCGTAACAAAAGTCGGGTCATTCATGCGGAAAACCAGTATAGACGAATTCCCGCAGTTCATAAATGTTTTTAAAAACGACATGTCCATAGTAGGTCCCCGTCCGCACATGCTTCAACACACCGACCTTTACAGTTCCCTTATAGACAAGTTTATGGTCCGCCACCTGGTGAAACCCGGTATAACAGGCTGGGCGCAGGTAACCGGATACCGGGGCGAGACCAAAACCGTGAAAGAAATGGAAGAACGCGTGAAGAGGGATGTATGGTACATCGAGCGCTGGACTTTCTTCCTGGATCTGAAAATTATCTATCTTACAATCGCAAATGTCATTACAGGCGACGAAAAAGCATTCTAGGCCCGTTTAATATATTCCTCTTGCGTCCAGCGCGTTCCTGTACCTGGCGGCATTCTTACGGTGTTCCGCATAAGTTTTGGCAAAGTTATGGCGCCCCGAGAAGTCTTCTTTTGCGCACATGTACAGATAATCGCTTTTTGTATAATCCAGAACGCTGTCTATGCCTTTGATCGAAGGTATGCGGACAGGTCCGGGAGGCAAGCCTGCATACATATATGTATTGTATGGGGAATCTGTTTCGAGATGCCTGTTCAATATACGGCGAAGGCTGAAATCACCTGTTGCAAACTTGACCGTGGGGTCGGCCTGCAATGCTTGTCCCGAACGAAGCCGGTTAAGGTACAGTCCCGCTACAAGCGGATATTCATCCTGAAAAGTACATTCCTCTTCAACAATAGAAGCCAGTATCGATACTTCAACAGGAGTTAAGCCCAGTTGGCCGGCCCGATTCAGCCGCCCGGTATTCCAAAATCCGTTATATTCGGTCTTCATCCGCCGGAGGAATTCATCAACGCTTACATTCCAATAAAATTCGTAAGTATCGGGAATAAACATCGTGATCACATTTTCAGCGGTAAAGCCCAGCTCCGTGCATTTATCAGGATCATCCAACGACTTTAGCAAATCCTCCTTGCTCATCATCAGTTGTTCCGAAATGCGCCGCGCAAAATCTTCCCTGGTCCGTATATTGTTGAATTTCAATCTTACAGGAGCCTGGCGCCCGCTACGAAGACGCCTTGTAAGGTCAAGAATATTCATATCGGGCTTGACGGCATAGCGCCCCGTCCTTGGGTTGTTCTTGTATCCCATGATGGACGCCAACCTGTCGAAACCGGATATGTCTTTCACTTTCGCGCTGTCTTCCAGTTGTTTCAACAATGCATCATAGCTTTTATTTTCATCAATGTAGACATAGGTGATCCTGTCAATATCAAACCCGGTGTTGATGACGCTGCAAGCATATACCGCGAGCGCAATAACCGGAATGACGATTACCAAAAAGGCATATAAAATTTTCTTTTTCATTCTTTCCCTATTCTTTTAACAATAACGAGCTGTCGCCATAACTTAAAAAGCGATAACCATTATCCAGCGCGTGTTTGTAAATTGTTTTCCAGTTGCCGCATTCCGGATCATTACCGGCGACAAAGGCCGACACCAACAAAAGTAATGTGCTCCCGGGCTGATGAAAGTTCGTTATTATTCCATCAACGATCCTGTAGACATATCCCGGAGCAATAATCATTCGAGTTTCAGCGACAAGCGACTCCAGATCATTCCTGTCCAGATACTTGATTATATTGGACAGGGCTTCCTTTACCGAAAGATCTTTATCGGCGCCACATTCGTAAGGTTGCCATTGCGAAACGCCCGGCTCTATCGGAGAATCTTCTTTTTCCAATATTTGTCCCATGCAGTAAAGGCTCTCCAATGTACGCACCGAAGTTGTTCCTACAGCTATTATTTTTCCTTTATGATCAAGCAATTGCTCTATCACTTCTTTCGTCACCGAGATGAACTCGGAATGCATTACATGGTCTTTTACTTTCTCCGTTTTTACAGGTCTGAAAGTCCCTGCCCCTACGTGAAGCGTTACTTCTGCCGTTTTTATCCCTTTCCCGGCCAATGAGTCGAAAACTTCGGGAGTAAAATGCAATCCCGCCGTAGGAGCGGCAACCGAACCCTCTATCTTTGAATAAACAGTCTGATACGCCTGTTTATCCTGTTCCTCCGCGTCTCTGTTCAGATAAGGAGGAACAGGCAGTTCCCCGGCTATTTCGAGTAACTCGGAGAATGTTATATCCGGATCGTTCCACTCAAACTCTACCGCATGGAAGTCTCCGTTTGTCTGTATCCTGCGAGCTTTGAATGCGACAGGTTGTCCATTTACATCCAATTCCTTGACTAGATCGCCCTCTTTCCATTTCTTCAGATTGCCGACAAGACAAACCCACGAGCATCGCCGTGTTTGCCGGAAGTTCAATTGATAATCGTTTGGAAAATGAGGTTCCAAACAGAATATCTCAATCTGCGCGCCTGTCGCTTTCCGAAAGTGTAAACGCGCCTGAATCACCTTTGTATTGTTGAAAATCATCAGGCTGCCATCCGGTAAATACTCCGGCAAACCGCTAAAACGGGCATCCGTTATTTTTCCTCCCCTGTAAACAAGAAGTTTTGATTCGTCCCGTTTATTTAAAGGATATTTTGCGATACGGCTATCAGGTAAACCGTAATCGTAATCGCTAATCCGCACATCCCTGAAAACCGATGCCTTCACTTTCATTTTTTTTATCCGACAAAAATAAGCAACTTTGCGCAAATAAAAAAGCCGGAAGAAAGCCCGGCGGGAATAATTAATGAAACAGCGTCAGGCGTTACAAATTTATGAAGACAGGAGATAAAGTCCGTTTCCTCAATACAACCGGAGGCGGTATAGTAAAAGGATTTCAGGGAAAAGACATAGCGTTGGTGGAAGATGAAGACGGATTCGATATCCCTGTACTTATCTGTGAATGTGTGGTAATAGCGCCGGCAAATGACGAACGGGTACGGCAAATATCCAAACCGCCAACAACAGACGTCCGGCAACAGGCTGTAAAAGACAAGGCTGAAGACAGGCCTGAGGACTGTAAAACGGAAGAGGCCAAAGAAGGCGAACAACTTTCGGTCTTTCTGGCTTACCTGCCTGTGGACATTAAAAACCTCAGTAAAACAAGCTTCGAATGTTATCTTGTAAATGACAGCAATTACTATCTGTCTTTTAACTATATGAGCCGTTCGGACAAGGGTTGGACCAGCCGCAATACAAACGTAATAGAGCCGAATACAAAGTTGTTCATCGAAGAATTTGACAAGACGGAGCTGAATGACATGGAACATATCTGCCTGCAATTCTTCGCCTACAAGAAAGGAAAAACTTTCGCTCTCAAGAATGCGTACTCGGTGGAAATGCACATCGTCCCGGTGAAATTTTACAAACTCCATAGCTTCAGAGAAAACGATTTCTTCGAAGACGAGGCGATTATATATCCGATAGTGAACCACGACCTTGCCGAAAAAGAATTTATCATTTCTGCGGAGGAAATAGAAATCGCGATAAAACAGAAAGAAAGGCTCCCGCGCATACAGCCGGTAGCGAAAAAAGAGAAAAGCGCAATCCTTGAAATAGATTTGCATGCGAATGAACTTTTAGACAATATGAATGGCTTATCGTCAGGCGATATACTGGAATATCAATTGAAGAAGTTCCGGGAAACAATGGACGAGAACAAACGAAGCAAAGGCCGGAAGATAGTCTTTATACATGGCAAAGGAAACGGCGTTCTCAAGAATGCGGTATTAAAAGAACTGAACATGAATTATAAATCGGCTTATTATCAGGATGCTTCTTTTAGTGAATACGGCTATGGAGCGACAATGGTTACGATCAAATAATATGAAAATCCGCAAAACAGTCAAATGCACCCCCGTCAACTTGAACCGGAGTATTTGCAATATATTTTTGTATCTTCGTTCCTTGAAATACAGTTAATTTGGCATAACATATTGATTTTTAATTGTTGTGACAATCTTAAATTTTTGTATCTTCGTTCCTTGAAATACAGCTTACAGACAACGGAAAACATAAACACAGAAGTTGTGACAAGCTTAATTTTTATTTTATAGCATTCATAATGCGCTTCGCCTAATCCGGTAATTTTGCCGTGTGTTAGAATCCCCATTGCATTGATATTTATTTGATTTTCAGATATAAATATTATTTTTCACTCTGTTTTTTGATGTTTTTTACTGATTCTTATCTCGAAAGCAGGTGAGCAGGGAATAAAAAACCTTCCAAATCTATGATTTAGAAGGTTTTTCTTTATTTATCCAGGATTCGACTCTTCCTTTGTCTCTTCCTAAGTGACCCCGGAGAGGCTCGAACTCTCGACCCAATGATTAAGAGTCATTTGCTCTACCAACTGAGCTACGGAGTCTTTTTGGTAAAGGCAAAAGTATAACAATTATTCTTTTTAAGAAAATTAAATCTCTGAAAAATTTATTTTCATATGTAAGATTTTAGCTTCAGGGCTAAATACCGGTTATTTCACCGCAGACATGTTTAATTGGCTTGAATTTTTTGTATCTTCGTTCCTTGAAATACAGCTTACAGACAACGGAAAACATAAACACAGAAGTTGTGACAAGCTTTTTTGTCTCAATGAAGTACGTTACAGGTTTGACCGGCTATATTTCGGTGAAAAGTTATTCGAGCGAATAGTTTTGGTCGAGGCAGTGGATCCGGTTTCAAATCCCCAATTTATAACAGGTCGATTTGCGGACAATCATTTAAAAAAGAATAAAAACGCCGGTTTGACTTACTAAAAAAGCGCTTCCCGAACAAGAAACCGAAAAACTAAAAGCGGCTTTAAAAACCCGCATTGAATAACAATATATCTATCTACAAACCTAAATTATTTATCAGAATGAAGAAAAAATTTTTAACATTGCTATCCGTATTGACATTAACCGCTTTGATTGGTTGCAACAGCATTCAGCAAGAAATAAGAAGCGCTTACAATTTTATCAACTGCGAATACAGCTATAAGTCTGTTTCGGAATTAACTGTATCCGGAATAAATCTTTCCAATGGCTTGTCCGTAACTTCAATACCCAAGATAACTTCTATCTTGTCGGGTACGGCGACGTCCATTCCTGTCAATTTTACATTGAATTTGAATGTGAAGAATCCAAACGAATCGGCGGCGCTACTTCATGGCTTGCAATACATCCTCAGTATCGACGATGTGCAGTTTACGACAGGTTCCATCAGCCAAACACTGAATATTGCTTCCGGGCAAACTCAAACATTACCCCTCACAATTGGAGTAGACTTGGCTGCATTGATGAAAAACAGTTCAAAAGACGCCATTACCGATATTGCAAAGAATTTTATCGGCATGGGTTCTAAAAAATCGACTGTGTCGTTACAGCTTAAACCGACATTTATGATTGGAAATGTTCCGGTCTCATCACCTGTATATATACCCGTAAGTTTTAGTTTTGGAGGAAACCGGTAAATCGCAAAGAAATTCTTTGCGCCCTTTGTGTTATACTTCACGCGGCATACTTTTGTGCAGGAATACATTATAATACAACGCATGAAATTCATCTGTTCATGCGTTTTTACCATGATACCTTGCTGCACAAAACCACGCCGTACGTGATGCAAGTATAATAAAAAAACGGACTGACACTGCCTTTCACCTCATTTTCACCTGATTTTCTTGACAAAACAACCTCAGTAGAACCAACGAGTCACCCCAAACACAAAACCTCATTAACTCATTGTTTTTCAACTATTTTCCCGTTAATTGTTTGATGATAAAATTTAAAGCGCCTTTCGTATTTTTGCGCATGTATTTCTTTTGCGGCATGGCGTTCTTCCGGATTTTCACTATATTCTTGTTATATTCCACTTTTATATATTTTATTTTTAATTAGGTAATGAGTCCCCTATCATTTTTCATGCAGCACGCATAATAGTAACACGGGGAGTGCGGTATTTCAATGAGCGGAAAACAAGACAGTTAGAAGCTCTTCCGAAAAAATTAAAAACGGCTTGAGGGGGATGTTACATAAGAGGTCGGGGGGGTGTATGATATTCCATTGCTACGAGGTTGTTTTGTTTATTGGAATTAGGTAAAAATGAGGTTTTTGTACTCCGAAATTTTTAACGCAAAGAATCCGCAAAATCTGCAGATGAAATTCTTTGTGCCCTTTGTGATACACTTTGTGCCCTTTGTGCCCTTTGTGTTAAATGAATTTGACCGTTCTTTTTTTTGCAGTGCGACAATTTGAATTGAATTGAAAATCGGCGCAGTCAAAATCGGCGGAGCCAAACATCGGTTTGTCCAGTCAGGCGGCGATATAAAATTAACCTCTTTGTTCGATTTCCATTCCGAATTCCGATAAATGAATATAAAAAGGCGGAAATCTGTAACAGACCAGTCAGCCGGATTCCATACATTTGTTGGATAAAGGGTATATTGTTGCGGAGTGTCCAAACAATATTTTTCCGGCTATGCCTGTCATCCTGTTCTTCTTGTTCTCCCTGTTGCCGGTTTTATTGCCGGCACAGGGTCTTCCGGTCGCCGGAACAGGTACGGGAATAAGGGTTTCATCCAGGATTCCGGAAGGCATCGGGGCGGGAGTGTTTGACGATTACGGTTTGACTCATTATTCCTGTGACCAGCTGTATAGCACTCACCGGGGCGACATCTGTAGATACCTGTCCGACAAGAAAGGTAGCAGCGGTGTAACCCTTGAAGATTGGCGGATGCCTACTATGCGCGAGTTCGGCACCGGCGGTAATAACGAAAATACTACTGAAGACGATCCCGAACCTGCTACCGAGGTTGGTCATTACACTACCAAATGGAAGAACAGCAGTGACTCTCCCAACGGTGGTTCTTTCGTTAATCCCGGCAGTGGCAATATTGAAAACGGGACATTTGAATTGGACGGGAAGGTATATTATACTTTGGTCAATTATATCGCCCCTCTTTTCTTGCCGCCATCCTTTCCGCTTCCAGGTACCGCAACAACGGCAACTACCGGTCATCGTCGGCCAACACCGGGAACGCGTACAACCTGAACTTCAACTATAACGGCGTGAACCCGAACAACAATAACGAACGGTCGAACGGAGTGTCAGGCGTGTCAGGCGTGTGCGTTTTCTATTGATATATTCGTTTTTTATCAGGACCGAGACTTCCTTAACCTGCCGGCTGTGCTAACGGCTGTGCAATAAAAAGGGCTATCCCGCTTTTGGGACAGCCCTTTATTTACCGGTCATAATTATAAAAGACTATTCTGTCATACCCATTGTAAATTCAAGGACAACATTTCCGTCTTTAAGCAAAGTTAGCTTGTCCCCGTTCAATTTGGCTTGCAGAGGGCCGGCAAGAAGTCCGGTAAACAAATCTTCGCCTTTCAGGTTTGGACATGCCATTTTAGTAGATATCACAAGGCCAAAGGTAATCGTGTTTTCCTGCAATGTATAAGTTGTGCGGTATGTATTGCATCCTCCATTGCCGAATACTTTGCCGTCTGCCGAAAATTCCATTGTAGGGGCTTTGCCTGTAAACAATGCAGCCATATCACCGTCTGCAATGGATGTAAGCGTCCATACGCCTGTCAGGTTTTCCGCATTTACCGTATCTGCTTTGACAGCGTCTTTTGGTACTTCGCCCTTTTCGAACTGAAGCGCTATTGTTTTATCCTCCGAGAATGTCAACAGTCCGCTTTCGTCTACAGAAAGAACAAGATTGGGTGTTGTTAATGCGGTAAAGAACAGAGGTTCTTTATTGGCTTGCATGCACATTTTCATTGTGACTGCCGGATTAGGCGCGGAAAATTCATTTTTTTCCGTTAAGATAAAAGTTCCGGAGAATTCATTGCATCCGCCATTACCGTATATCAGACTTTTTGCAAAATTGAATTGTAAATAAGGTAATGTTCCGGCAAATGCAGCTTTGGCATCCTCGCCTTTCAAGGTTTTTAGGATCCAATAGCCTTCCAGCCGGGTTTTATCAATCGGTCTTACCGAATTACAGCTTTGCAGGCCGAGTGTCAGTGTTATTACTGCGATTACAAAAATCGCCGGATTTAAAATGCGTTTCATATATAAATTTTTTTATAGTTTATAGTCCCCAAACAGGACATTTCGTTATTGACCGGTATAGGTTCATTTTAGACAAAGCCATTCTCGCAATACGGCAGTCACATTCGCTTTAACGTCTTTTTCAGGTCATGTGGATTTCAGATAAACAAATATCGAAGTCTTTATGTTCAAAATCAAACATTCGTTTTATTTGTTAGAATACTCTGTCGAATTTACGGCAGTTGAATTTTCCGGCAATGCTTCAATTTCCATTTGTCACAAAGATAAATAAAGTCATTGAAATGCAAAAATATTTTTAATAAATGGATTTTACTGTTTCAACACGCAATCCCAATGCATCGTACAACAATAGAACCGTTAGCAGGGAAGAAACAGAATTACTTGTTTATTGGTAACAAAGTTGTTTGATATTGCTATTTATATTATCTTTGCCACATGAAACAGGAACGGAAAATAATACACTATATTCTTGACCTGTTGGTTACACAGGAACGTATAGGCAAGAAATTTGTGAAATGTATACGCGATGGTGTGTATAAATTGAGGTCAGAGTACGAAAGTAACATTTACCGTATTTTCTTTTGTTTCGGTGGAGGCAACATCGTTATATTGTTCAATGGATTTCAGAAGAAAACACAGAAAACACCCGAAAAGGAAATAAAAAAGCAATACAGTTAAAAAATGAATATTATGGAAGCAAAAAATAATCTGCTGACAAGTGTCGACGACATAATGGACACCGAGTACGGCAAGGTGGGAACACCTGAACGGGAGGCATTCCGCCGGGAGGCATTCCGCCGCGAGGCATACGCCTGTTGTATGGGGCAGGTAATAAGGGACGCCCGCAAAAGCGAAAAGATAACTCAGGAAGAACTTGCCGGACGCATTGGAACGGACAAGGCCTATATCTCGAAAATAGAAAAGGGCGTTGTGGAGCCGGGTGTAGGAACGTTTTACCGGATAATGGACGCGCTCGGGCTGCGCGTGGAGATTGTGAAACCCGTTTTTTAAACCTGCTGTTTTTATTGGAGGAATTAAAAATTCCCTGCTTTCTTTTTGCCCGAAACTGCTAAACCCTGTCCTTTCGGACTGTAAAATCCGAAAGGACGGTATTATCAATCCGGATTCGGGACGGGGATAGTCCGTACCTTTCATATCTGTAGAAAAAAGGTACGGCCCCTCGCTCTTTTCCCCGGGATTCACAGACAAACAAACAGGATAAAACCTCTGATTCACATGAATAAAAAATTTACAGTCTTGTAATCATAGCGCTTTTGAAAAAATTGCATGCCGTTTTTAGAGATAGGCGTTAAACTATTTCAGCGATTCAGCGAGAAAATATTTCAACAGATAAATAACTGAAAATAAAAGGGATAGAACAGTTGCAAAAATAAATATTTCCGGCTATTTTTGCAGGCAAGAACACATGGAGGGGCTG
>JAISSD010000041.1 GCA_031273295.1 Prevotella sp. | reverse complement strand
CCCGATGATCTGTTGGCCGGATTTGAATTGCATGATGCTGTATTGGAAAATCAAACAGGTAAAACTGTTTTTGAGACAAATAATGGAAAACACTGGTGGAGTCAAAAAAGAAAAGAATGGGTTATTGAACAAAAGGAAAGGATAACGAGGAAAAAGCAAGGATATGGAAGCGAAACAAATTGCGATTGAATTTTCAAAGGAAAATGGATTTGACACAGCTGAATTGTATACACGTTCGGTGTGGAATGGATTTATTGTATTTGAAGCAATAAAAAAATACAAGCCCGATTTGTCGGACTTCCCGGAATACCTGCCGTTTGTTTTAGTGAAAAAAGACACAGCAAGATTGGCAAATGAAAAAGAATCGTCCGAAATTACCGTTTTTTACCAATAACAACACCTGATATAATATCAGTATTTAATAATAAAAGGAAAGGATAACGAGGAAAAAGCAAGGATATGGACACTGAACAAATCGCAATAGAGTTCGCAAAGAAATACGGGTTCGACACCGTCGTTTTTCGCGCAAACAGAAGGGGCCTTGATGTATATAATCCGGCAATGGATAACGCCGGAAACGGCTCCCCCGTGATAGGCTACCCTGTCTTTATAACTGTCAGCAAATCGGGGGAAGCGGGAATTGTCGTAAATGACAAGCTCCTTCTATTCGATGAATTATTTCCGGCATAATACAAATTGAACGGGGCTATTTGGACTTTAAAACAACCCCGTCTATTATGTCCGTGTTTACATGTAATCCATCTACTCTAAGCACCCTTACGCCGTACGATGTCTTTAGCGCCTTAGAGTAATCGTTTTTTAAATTAACGAGCTTGCCATTCTGGGGGTCATAGATGCGCAATGTGCCGTCCGCAAGCCTCTCGGCTGTTACGATGTGCCCTCCTCCTCCATAATTAGACTTCCAAACAACCTTTATATTATACCGCCCGGCATCCTTTGTCAAGGCGTTCAATTCGGCGTTAATCATCTTGAATGTCTTAGTTTTAATCTTACCATCCTCGATATACTTCCCGCCTGCTATTTTTGAAGACGGAACCTTCCCTGTCTTCGGGTCAATCCATGCAAGTTCGGTGTGAAACGCCAGGCTTTCCGAAATTGAGCCTGCCCCTGCGTACTTCTGCGCCTGAACATCAAATCCGCGACGGCGCAATTCATTTGCAACAACGCAAGATTGGCAATTTATACCATACCCGTTATCCGTTCCATAAAGCGGATTTCCCCTCAACTCATTTGCCTCCTCGAACGTCATTTCTTTCCCGCGTTTAACACCTAATTTGAGTTCAACGGCTTGCAGATTTACATCCCATTCGCTTAATCTCTCTGCCGCCTTCATCAACTTCGTTGCTACCTCTTTATTGTCCCTGATAAAATACGGCAACGTCCCGCGCTGTTCCGCCCGTTCAATCCTGCCCGCGTTATCCGCCACCCACTTCCTGAAATTCTCCGGCACATCCCCAACCGCGTTCACGCTATCCGTCCCCGGCTCCCCGCCCTCCATTATCCGCTCGTTGCCGGCTTCCATCTCCTCCTCTGTTTTCAAAATGGATACGGCGTGACACCGGCACTGCGGATGCCAGCCCGTAAACTTGAACGTCTTCGGATACCGGCCTTTCAACTCGTCGCAGATATCCGTGAACGGCACGCCGTTAAGCGTGTGGTTGTTCGATAGCCTGATTTCAATTCCAACGACAAAATCCAGCTGCTGCCAGCGAGTATAATCAGAAGTACGGTACGCCATATTGGTTTCGGTGCGGGCCAGGCGCATGGCGTTCTTGTAACTCGACCGGTAAACGCCCTGTCCGGGATGGAAATTCTTTGCCGCCTGCGACAAGTGCAACTGCCCGTGTTCGTCCCGCACCCGCCGGAACAGCTTGTCGGGGTACCGGAGGTACTGTTTCAACTCGCGGGCAATTTCAGCCGCCGGGAGGCCGTCACGAAGCCCCAAGTCCAATCCCGTTTCAATCTCTGATTTGAAAATGCTTAATTTTTTTCATTTTTTAAAAAAATTTAATGCCTCGTTCGTTTTGCTGTGAGGCTGTTTATAAGGAATAGGGAATAGCGATATTAAAAGTTTAAAACGCTACCACAATCTTGGAAGATTTCTATTGTAATGGTTGAAATGGCGTATGTTGACAGTATTTCGTACGAAACAGTTTGTCGCGTTTAAAAAAAAGTTTACGTTCGTAGAAGAAAATGATTATGGATAATCAGGAAACACACAAACCCGCTTCACTTTATGAAACATTTCCGGCGGAGAAAGCGAAAAATTTGCGGGATAGATCCGAGTTTGCCTTGATTTCAAAGCATGGCAATTGGCTGAATATGACAAAAATGGAATTGAATGTATTGACGAAGCAATGCCTTGGAAAGTGAGTGGATGTATTGCCCTTGCCGGATATGGATGGATGTCGATGGGTATGAAAAAGATTCATCAACTTTGTTATTGGCGACAGAAACGGGGGCGCCGGCAAAAGAATTTTGAGAAAAGAGAAAACAGCGAAAGTAGAAATGCTAAAATTATTTGTACTTTTACCAGTGCATTACCAAAAGGATAACTTTGACTGCGAGCCGTTTATATTTCAGGATCAGATTCTTGAAAAATTTAAACGGATCCTTAATTGGCAATGCCTGTATAAAATATATAACCATTTATGGAACAGGATATTGACTCGTTGTATTACAATGCGGTAGATTTGCTGAAAGAAATGATTAAAACGCCTTCTTTCAGCAGAGAAGAACACAATGTAGCCGAAGTAGTAGCCGCATGTATGAACAGGATGGGTTTCGAACCGGCACGAAAAGGCAACAACCTCTGGATTCAAGGCAGAGGCTTTGACCCGTCCAAACCTACTATTCTGCTTAATTCGCATATGGATACGGTCCGCCCTGTTTCGGGTTGGACAAAAGACCCTTTTTTACCCGAGGCGGAGGGTGATGCTCTTTATGGCCTGGGCAGCAACGATGCGGGAGCAAGTCTGGTATCCCTGTTACATGCTTTTTTTATACTGACAAGCAAGAAACAGGATTATAACCTTGTTTTCCTTGCTTCGTGCGAAGAAGAGGTGTCGGGAAAAGGCGGCGCGGAAGCAGTCATTCCCGAATTGCCGGAAATAAAATTCGGTATTGTGGGAGAACCTACCCGGATGAATCCGGCTATTGCGGAAAAAGGCCTGCTCGTACTTGATTGTACTTCTTATGGCAGGGCAGGACATGCCGCACGCGAAGAAGGAGAGAATGCCATATACAAAGCCATGCGGGATATTGAATGGTTTGAGACGTACAGGTTTCCGGAGACAAGCGGCTTGCTTGGCCCTGTAAAGATGACTGTATCGATGATCAATGCAGGCACACAGCACAATGTAGTGCCCGATAAATGCGACTTTGTGGTGGATGTGCGCAGTAACGAACTGTATAGTAACGAAGAGTTGTTCAATATCATTGACGGGCATACCGACTGTGAGGTGAAACCCCGCTCTTTCCGTCTGAACTCTTCGCATATATCACTGGAAAATCCCTTTGTACAACGTGTTCTTATGACAGGAAAAGAACCTTGCGGTTCACCGACTTTGTCTGATCAGGCATTCATGCCTTTTCCTACATTGAAAATGGGGCCGGGCGATTCTGCCCGTTCGCATACTGCAAATGAATATATCCTGCTCGGTGAAATCAGGGAAGCGATAGAATTGTATGTAAAACTGCTCGACGGTTTACGGATCTGATCCTTCGTCCGATTGATTCATTTATATCCGCTGTGATCATTATACCGCGCACGGCATAATTTTGCACATGGAAGATATATGATAAACAACGCATGAACAGATGAATTCCATGCGTTGTTTATAATGTATTCCTGCACAAAAGTATGCCGCGTGAAGTATAATCCAATTTTACTTCCCCCCTGATTTCAATGCTTGTCTTTCCTGTAAGTCAACGCACCCGAAGGACATTTGCTTATTTGAGTTATCAACTCCTCTGTTGTGGCATTCTTCGGTTTTACCCATGGCCTGTCTTTGGGATGGTAAACCTCCGGCAGCATTTTCACACAGACGCCTGCATGTTGGCAAAGTTCAGGTTGCCATATAATGGTAAGCTCGCCATTACTGTATTCAATTTTCTTTTCCATTTCCAGGTTTTGTATAATATTTGGTTGATCTTGTCTTTCCCTCACGCAAATCAAACATTGATACCTTTCATCACAATGCGTCTCCAGTCGGGATGTTTTTTGATGTATCCGGCAACAAAAGGACAAAGCGGAATAAGGCGCAATCCCTTTTCTTCTATATCCTCAAGGACTTTTTCCACTAGCATGCTGCCTGTTCCCTGCCCTTCGAGAGCAACCGGAACTTCGGTGTGAGTGAGATATATCTCGCCATTATTCGTTTTAATGTACTCTATTTTCGCGAGATATTTTCCTATATGAAACTCATACTGTTTTTCATCCGTATTGTCTGTCAGTTCATAATTTTCCATTGTTAGTTAATTTTTTTGGTTTGTAAATAACTGTTTAAAAATATAATCAAGATTAATAGTATGATAATTTAAATAAATCACTGTTTATCAGCTTATTGTCTGGTTGATTATTCGTGTCTTTACAAGTACCGACAGTAAAGACAAAAATGAATAAACCCTGTCCCGCCCGCCTGACAAATGGCCAATATAGAGTACAATATTAATCATTTTAAGGGATAAACGCAAACGAGAAAGCGTTCTTTGCGTGAGATATTTAATGCAATCTTTTATATGCTTGAAACGGATGCCAGTGGCGAAGGGCGCTTTGATTCCGTCGAACTAACGTTTGACTACGTCAATTTTGGCTCTGCCGATTTTAGCTACGTCGATTTTCAATTCAATTCAAACTGTCGCAGGTATGCAGGACATGTGAAAGTCCCTGGGGACGATACTTTTACGTCTGCGACAATTTCAAATACGCCTGACCAAAAAGTCCGGAAAGTTGTTTTTTACCCCTGTTGCAGATACCTGTATAACGGATAATTATCTGAGAAATCGACTTTTTAGTCGGCTCCGACGGGCAAGTATATTTTATTTGGCCATACTTGAAAAAGAAACAGGGGATGGTCGCCATCCCCTGTAACTGAAAAAATGAATCGAATAGCGTCTCCGACGCTACAATTCTCTGGCTAATACAGAACACACCTGACGCTACGACTGTACCCCCGCCCGCCGTTGTTGGCCGAGTACACGTTGCCGCTGTTGAAGCCCAGGAGGTACGCGTTCGTACCGCTATTGACCGACGATGACCAGTAGCTGCCGTCGGTGCCAACGAAGCCCAGATCGCCATCGACGTAGTTGCGGGCCCCGGAAGCGGGAAAGAAGACGGGGCTGTTAACAGCATAGGTGAACATAACGCCGGATGGAATCTCATCTTCACCATCCACGCCAGACGGAGTTGCCGAACCGGCATACCACGTGTAATCGGAACCGGCGTAAACGTTACCGGCGGTAGGCTCGCCGAAATTCTTGCCGGTTGGCATTACCCAGTTACCAATTAAACCGCTCTCGTCTTTATGCCCGGACAGATATTGACATATGTCACCCGTGTAAGACGTGTAGTCAACAGCAGAGGTAACGAACTCTCTAGCTGTCAAACGGGCGTCGCTGCGGCCTGACTCGCTTGCATTGATGACGCTTGCATCGGCGTAAGCAATCAATGGCCAGTCGGTAGACGGAGTAGCACCGTTAGTCCAAGAGCCGCTGGTAATAAGATACGGTGCGTCAACCGGAACAGCGCTAACCTGAACCTTGGAATACGTGCCGTCCGCGAGGTTAGGAACAAACAGGTAATCGCTGGCGTCGAAAGAGCCGTTGCCGCCCGAGGAAACACCGATCAAACTTCCCCACTTGAAGTAAACGCCCTGGTAACCTGCCAGGTCGGTATCCGACTCTGCGAAAGTCAACCTGCCATTTGCATCGTCCCAATAGATGTTTGAAGCAGCCCAGGTTTTCTTGTTGGGATCAGGTGGCGGCGGAACCTGTATGTCGTCTTCAGGATAATCTTCAACGCCAAGAATCCCGAAGCTGATGTCAGCCCCTACGACAATACTTGGAGAATCAGGATCGTTCGGATCAGGATTCGGATTTGAACCCGAACCG
>JAISSD010000031.1 GCA_031273295.1 Prevotella sp. | reverse complement strand
GTTAGGCGGGTGATTGATGAATGAAATGAGGGTGACGGCAGTGGCAGGGAAGTAAACCGGGGTTTTCCTGCCGCGCTGTCTGTCTGAACACGATTTACAGGATTAAAAGATTTTCCTGATTGTGTCCGTAAAGAATTGTTACTGAATAATATGGCTGTTATTGCATTGCAAACGCATGTTTTACAATGTATTAAAAATCACAGTCAATTTAATTCACAACAGTTCCTGAATCTTTTAATCCTTGAATTATATAAATCGTGTTCAGACTTTTCCCCGTCCTTTCGGATTTGACCGCGCCGCAATCCGTTGAGCGCCAATAATGAGGTTTGGAGTTTGGGGTAACTCATTTGCTACGAGGTTGTTTTGTTGGAAAAAACCAGGTAAAAATCAGGTTAAAAACAGTGTTCGCATGTTTATTAAAATCCTGTAACCGAGGTTGTTCTGTCAAGAAAATCAGGTGGAAACGAGGTTAAAAACAGTGTCAAAATTGACGGTAAAGACAATACGGATATAAATAAAAAGGGAAGCTCCAAAAAGAAGTTCGAAAATGAAAAACCGCTTGAGCAAACCATTTACGAATCCTGTAAACAGCGCAATGAAATAGAAGTCATGTTCGACAGCTACAGCGGTGGCGTATTCGTTGCCTTGCCTGTCGATATAAAGTGTTTTTCCGTCTAACTCGACTTTTGCCATGCCGTCGGAAAATTCTTCCATCGCATCATATTTCAGCGGGATGACTTCTTTGCCGGTTTTATCGATAAATCCCCATTTGTCGTCTAATGCCACCCTTGCAAAACCTTTGGAATAATCCTCCTTCCGATCATATTTTTATCATTTTGGGCATTCAGCACGCAGGTAATAATAACCGCTAAACTTGCCAAGACTGTTTT
This sequence comes from Prevotella sp., assembly GCA_031273295.1. GTDB lineage: Bacteria > Bacteroidota > Bacteroidia > Bacteroidales > Dysgonomonadaceae > Dysgonomonas. Next base: position 7,826 of record JAISSD010000031.1, on the reverse strand, counting down.
TTCATCTTTCCTTTTCTTTATTTAAAAAAATCAATTTCCAATACGCTTTCAGATACTTGTTCAATCGTTTCAAATCCGGTTCGTTCAGTTGCCTGAAGCGTGTAACATCCATATTGTCGAGCAGGTCATTGATTTTAACCTGTACGGCAACCGGATTTTGTACAACGCGGTCGATAAACCGGTCGTAATCCTCGTCTTCCGATTCTTTGGTGACGCAACGTAACGCATCGGTCACTTCTTTGGCAAAGCCTTCCCGTTCGAGGGCTTCAAACGTCCAGTCGCTGTCTTCGATAACATCGTGCAACACGCCGCATATTTTTTCCGTTTCCGTCCTGCCGCGCTGCATTACCCGCAGCGGGTGCAAAATATAATCCGCTCCCGATTTGTCTTTCTGCCCTTTGTGGGCAGCGACCGCTATTTCAATAGCTCTTGATAGTGTTGACATATCTTTTATTCTTCAAAATATTTTGATAATTCTTTCGTTCTCCGTTACATCTTCAATCACCCTGATAAGCGGGTGGAATGGTTTCAATCTATTTTAATCCGTATTTTTTTTGCATGATTAACAAGGCTTCTGCATTTCCTTTCGCATCGTCCACCGGATTGTGGGTATGCGCTGTCTGTCGCAAGCGCTTGAAATTTTTGTGCGTGTCTTTTACAAGTCCCTTGTACAGACTTCCAAGATTTTGAGAACTGTACCCAAAAGGATTTGTTCCTGAAAAATGATGAAAATACCAGCATATAAACATCCAGTCAAACCCGTTGTTATCGCTGATAAATATCGGTTTATCCCTGCAATTCGTTTTTATCCAGTCGGCAAAGTCTTTCATCACTTTTTGCGGTTCGTCAAACATCAAAGTATCTTCTCGGGAATGCCCGGAAACGGCAAGCGATTCCGGCTTGTAATTGTCCGAAATAGGTTTCAGTTTACCGTAAAAGGTTTTATTCAAGAGGTCATCAACCAGCACCGCTCCAAAAGAAATCATGGAAAAGTCGCCCGGAATCGGACCGTCACTCTCTATATCTACCATTATGTACGTCATTTTTTAATTGTTTTAAAATTTTCCCTGCTCTGTTACAGGCTTTTCAGGTTCCGCCTTCGGTTTCGCCAAATTATTACATTTTATTATCCGTTAAATACTTTACCACCGCCTTCCAGTTTGGAAATTTCTCACTTCCAAACTGTATCAGTTCTCCGCCAAATTCTCCGGCGCCGTTTTTGGTGCGGTCGTCGATGAGGAAGTCGCCTTTGTTGAGGTCTTTGCGGTGAGTGATGATGAGGCGTTTGTAGAAAACGCCGTCTTTCTCCTCGCCGAAATACCGTTTGACCCATGCCGCCTTGTCCGACCACGCCGAGGTGTTTTTCCACGGTGCGGTGGAGAGGATGTACAGGTCGAAATACTCCGACAGGATTTTGACCGACTCAATGGCGTCGGGCATCGGCTCCATCAGGCTGAAAATGTCCGGCACATCGTCCAGATTGCCTTCGTAGGCTCGTTTTGTTTCGTCGCTTAGGCGTGCAATGCCTGAAGCAAAATCGACCAAGACATTGTCCATGTCGATGTAAAGGATTTTCTTGCTGTTCATGTTTATTATTTCTTCATTACATTATCAAAAATACGATTACTATTAATACTGTCTGATGCAACAATTGGTCTGCTCCCATTACCGCCCAATGCAGCGCTTTCGTTTGGTCTTCCACCACAGGAAACCATTTATTTATTCGACCTTTCAGTATATCTATCAAGCTGTGGGTAAAGGTTTCGATGGCAAATACCAATAACGCTGTTTTTATGTCGATAAAAAACAATGCTGCTATCATGTAAAGCGCACCGTTCACAGCGCCTTGCCACCAACCAAATTGGCTTACCATAACGCTTGGCAGCTATCATCCATTTGTTTAGCGGAGTAAAGTCGCCAAGGAAGCGGGCGAAATTGAGGACGGGAAGGAGACATAATACATTTGTCATATATAATCTTTTTATTTATTGCCTCACGGACTCTTCTTCGGTAGCGTATTCGTTGCCTTGACGGTCTATATATAGTGTTTCACCGCTTAATTCTACCCCTGCAAACTCATCTGAGAAATTGTATGCACCATCATATTTCAAAGGAATCTCTTCTTTGGAAAAGCCTTCTCGTTCGAGGGCTTCAAACGTTCAATCGCTATCTTCGATAACAGAGCGTAAACTACAAAAATACATCTTCTTTTTCAATTCCTCACCGTTGAAATCGGCAAATGTTCATCGTAGTTGCCGGATATGACCGGGTTTTGCTTGTATTGAGTGTAATCCGTTACATTGGATTCCACAAAATCAAACAATTCGGTCACGGAAACGATATGGTCTTTGTTGGCGTCGGCTTCTCCTTTTAGACCGCGAATCAGGAAATGACTGAAAACGCCTTGCCGGATGCCGGACGTTTCCAGGGAATATTCATCGCTCATGGAGGAAAGCAACATGACGAAACCGCTTTTTGCCTGCTCAAAAGTCTGGTAATAACTCTGTTCCGTAGCGGCTGCGCTTTTTGTCCCTTTTCGCGCCGAACTTCCCGAATGGCAGGCATCGGCAATGATGTACTTGTATTTAGCCGGTGATTTGTCGAAAAAGTTGTTCAGCTCTTCGTGGATGAGCAGACCTCGATTCTCAAAACTGTTTCCGTCAAATTCCTGCGTGATGAAAGCGCCGGGAGCGCCGTGTCCGGAGAAATAAAAAATAATCGCATCGTCTTGGTTTGCCTTGGAATAGATGTCGCTCAAGGCTTTTATTACGTTGCTTCGGGTGGCGTCTTCATCTATCAATACCCGGATTTGATTGTCGGGCAGAGAGCCTCCTTCGGGACTTTTATAAAAAGCGTACATCCTGTAGGCGTCGTCGTCGGTATAACTCAATTTATTGATATGCACATAATCGGCAACTCCAATCACAACGACCCATACTTTCATGTTGGGATTGGAGGCGGTTGAGTTCTGCAACTGATTAGGGGCGCCCGAATGATTGGAATTTGTACTTTGAGAAGGCGTTGCCGTTGTGGTAGAAGAATTACCGAAACCGGCGTCTATAAAACTGCCGATTGCGTCCTGCTGCGGATTGCTTGGCAGATGAGCGACAATTTCGGCGCGTTTTTTCTTCCACTTGTCGTAAACTTCCCGTTTCTTCTGCGCCCAAGCTTCAAACTCGCTGTTTTGGGCGGAAATGTTCACTGCGGTTGCCATGCAGAAAACAAAAGGCAACACGAGAAATAATAATTGTTTCATCTTTTTTTATATTATTTATTATGGTTCAAAAAATTATCAGGACATTGTTGTGTAGATTATTGTCTCTTTCTTTCTTTCATTGAGGATTATAATTTGGGATTTATTAATTGTTTTTGCATCTTTGTATCATTTTGAACCAATAATCCCGGGAGTTGGCGCTCTCCGTTAAAGTATCAAAGGTAAGGATTATATCTCTATTTTCTTCAAACGTTTGCCGCTAAAGCCGAGTGGTTTCCCAATCAAAAACAAAAACAAAATCAGGATTATTACGCCACCGCATCCATCCATTGCCTGCCGATGTAATATGCCGCCAGATGTTGCGCCGTAGCCAGTAGCAAAGCACCACCAATCAATCCCCAATTGCTGCCCGGACCGCCGATAATCATCGCTACCACGCCGTACAGCAACTAATTAAAACCCATCGTCGGCGTCATATCCGTATCGAAAGCAATCAGAATCCCTGCCACCGCTGCCTTTCTAGCATGTCCCATAATTTATTTGATTTTTTATTGTTTCCAACTCTTTCTCCAATTTCTCATAAATTTCATGTCACGACTTTTCATAAAGTTTCGTACTTCATCGGCAAGTTCAGTAAATGTATCTGAATTATAGAACAAATCCGTTGCCTTCAATTCATCTATATTATTGTCAAGCATCAGTTTTTCAACTAACCTGTTCGCCGATTTTGGAAATTTCGCAGGAAATATCTTGTAACTTTTCGTAATATTGGTTTCGGAACAAAGCAAAATAGAGTCAGTCCGGACATTAAATATGGAAGTATCTTTCACGCCGGTAAAAAAATAATCTTTAGTGATTCTGCTTCCATCCCTTATCATGATGTCTCCCGCATCTATTGCCGGATTGCTATTGATGTTACCTATAATCCTGTGAACAAGCCGACAGTCCTTTACTGACGGAACATGAAACCGTTAATAACGTCAAGCATCCGAGAATGCTCAACATGGATATAATTCTAAATTTTTCATTTTCATTTCCTTCTTTTTTAAAAACCACGCCCGCCCTTGCCTGCGGGCATGGTCTGTTATTTACTCTGTTTTTACTGTTTCGCATTATATATTTCGGTTATCTCAGATTGAACTAATTCCCTATTATATGCACGGAAATTATCCATCTTACCGGTAAAACCTTCGCCAAGTTGCAATGGGTAATTTGTTGTTATAGCATTAGTAATAGGACCTCTTACCTCTGCTAAATAGATGCCATCAATGTATAGCTTTATTGAACTTGCATTCCTTGTAACAATCAAAAGATGCCAGTTACCATCTAACAACAAGCCACTTACATCAATGCTGAAAAAAGCGCCATATGTATAGCCGTCCCAATAGGCTCCACTAGACACCTTATTGTCTTTAATCACCAACCCACTATAATTACTCTTGAGCGTTGTTTGTGGCATAAAAATATTGCAATTATTCGTCATTTTTAACCAAATACTATGTGAATATTGCGCTGTATATTTAATTGGATTTGTTGCTATTTGATAATAAACATCATTATTTAACTGCAATGCTTTCCCTGCACTTCCCGGAATATCCGTTGACCACACAGGATTTCCGTTTCCCTGTTTCACGCCGTTGTATTGTGAATTGCCTCTTGCTTCATTGCAATTATCATCATCAAAAGTATAGTATGCTACCAAACCGTTTGTTACCACTGAAGGAGCATCGGTAGTGGTAGCTTCAACAACGCCGCCGTAAGCTGTTCCCATACTGTTGACGGCATATGCCCGCAGGTAATATTTAGTGGATGTCTGCAAGCCTGACACTGTTGCCGTAAAACTACCCGACTGGGTTGTTTGTCCCAAACTTTTTTTGGAGTCGTTGGTAGTAGGCGTTGCGTTGCTTGACGAATAGCAGAATCCATAATCGGTCACCAAGCCATCGCCCAGCACGGTGAGGTTGCCCACTCCGTCTATCTGGTTGTGCTTAATATTTTCCGTGCGCGTAGTTTGCACGGTAGCTACCGTTGGCGGCGCCAAAGTGGTAAATGTGATGGCGTCGGAATAAGTGGTGCCTACGGCGTTGGTAGCGTACGCCTTTACATAGTAGGTGGTGGCGGCGCTCAATCCGGTGAGGTCGCTCGTGAAGGATTTTAGCACACCCGTACCGCCCAAAGTGGTTTTATTATTTGCGGTGGTAGGATTGGGCGAGGTACTCCAGCAATGTCCGTGCTGCGTAATCGCCGAACTGCCCAATGAGGTCAGCGTACCCGACGCCTGTGCCGAATTGTGGGTAATGCCGCTTGCCTGCCCGTTCAAGAGGTCAGGTGCTGTGGGCTGAATCACGCTCATGGATACGGGTACGGTAATGGAATTACTGTTGGAGTTGATGACTACGTTTCCCGTATAGCTGCCGGGACTTAAACTCGTCCGCGCCACTTTCACCTTGATAATTTTAGTATCGGTGGTTACGGAGCTGGTCGCGTTTTCAAGCGTAATCCACGATTGGGCGGTGGTGGCGGTATAGCTAAGTGTACCTACTCCTGCGTTGGATACATTGATGGATTTTTCCATTTCAGTTGCTCCAAAATCCAGTGTTGCCGGGGTTACATTTAGAATGGGGCCGGCTTTGCCTACGGTAACATTCACGACCACGCTTCCGCCATTGGAATTGATAACGAAAGAGCCGGTTTTTGAATCGCCCGTAATCAAACTCCTGTCCACCGTTACGGAAACGGAAACGGGTTCCGTAGTTATCTTCCCGGAAGTCGGGTTGGCGGACAGCCAGTTCAAATCTTCCGCTATCGACCAGTTCAATTCCCCTTTTCCCGTGTTGCGGATTTCAACAGGCAGGATAGAGGTGTTTTGCCCAAAATCCAATAAAGTGGAAGACACGCTTATCGCCGACTTGATGGATTTAAGCGACACATCGCTCGAACTTGTTTGTCCGGCTGCCAAAGCAATATTCTTGCTGTTGTTTTCATATCCTTCTTTGGAAAAGGTGAGTTTGTAGTTTCCCGCTTCCAAATCCTTAAAACTGAATTTGCCGTCGCCTCCCGTCAATTTGCTTTGCTCGGCAAACGTGGCGCTGCTGTTGGATACAATAGTAACGTTTACGCCGGACAGGTTTTCCTGTGTTTCCGAATCCACTACGTTACCTTCAATGTTGCCTTGGACGACCAAGGGTTTTTCTTCGCAGGATTGGAAAACCAAAAAACTTGCGGAGACGAAAAGAATAAAAACCGAAATAATTGAAATACTAATCTTTTTCATTTGTAAATAATTAATAGAAGTTATAGAAATATAGAAGTTAAAGAAATAAAGAATATGGATAGACGGAATTCAACTGAATTTTTGTTCCCGTCCAACTTGACTATCGAATAATTTTTCATCTTTTTATGAGTTTCATTTGTTATTTGAATATAGTTTATGTACTTTTACGCTTATCGTAACAAGTACTTTTTATTAAAAATAAACCATGGTAAATTATAAAAATATTATCACCCGCAATCCTGATAAACGCTTTGGGAAACCATGCATTCGCGAAACACGTATCTCGGTATATGATGTACTCGGTTGGTTGGCTGCCGGAATGTCGTTTGATGAAATCCTTTCCGATTTTCCGGAATTGACACTAACGGATATTCAAGCCTGTTTAGCCTTTGCCGCCGATAGGGAACATAAATTACAATACGTGTAACATGAAACTGCTTTTTGACCAAAATATATCTTATCGTATTCTTAACCGATTGCCGGATATTTTCTTTGAAAGCCAACAAGTTCGGACTGTGGGTCTTGAAAACGAAACGGATATGAACATTTGGAAATATGCAAAAAATAATCGTTTCACCATTGTAACATTTGACGCCGATTTCTACGAAATAAGTCTTATCAACGGTCATCCTCCTAAAATTGTATGGCTGCGAACAGGTAACCTGACTACATTGGAAATTGTTAACCGAATCATTGTTAATTATTCTATTATCGCCGATTTTATTGATAATACCGAACAAGGCTGTATGGAAATCTATTAAACGAATCCCAATCCGGTCAGTACTGATTGATTTCATTTTAAAATTTTATTGATATTCCCGCGTAATAATTCCCCTCACTCTCGGAACTCGTCAGGTTAATATTATCGGGAATCCACGCATATCGGATTTTTCCCTTTGCCAATGCCGCGTCCAGCACATTCCATGCGTAAATGCCCGCCGTGCAGCCAATCGCCACATTGCGGTACAACGCCCATTTATCGGCGCGGTCGCGGTATTCCCTGACAACGGACAAATTGGTGCTCTCCTGCGACAAACGAACATTGTCCGAACGTTTCATCTCGCAGTAAACCAAACCCGAAACGGAGGCTATTTCGGCAGTCAGAAACAGGATGCCTTTGCCTGTTTTCCCCTTGTAGAATTGTCCCCATCCGGGAAGGAGCATGGATTTCCAGCCGGCAGACATTCCGTATTTATCGGTCGTTTCGACCGTTACGGGCTTGAACGCTTCGCCTTTGATGTTCACTTCATACAGCTGCCAAACCTGATACACGCCGTTATATTCGTAATACTCATCCACTTTCAGCATGGAAAGCGTAAAGGTTTCCCGGTCGATTTG
>JAISSD010000027.1 GCA_031273295.1 Prevotella sp. | reverse complement strand
GTTCCTTCAAGCAGGCTGTCGAGATACTTTTGTTTATTTTCGACAATCCGTCTGTATTCGTCGTTGTTTTTAAAATATAGTTTTAGAATTTCTGTTATATGCGAAATGATGTCCAACTGCCCGTCCGTAAACGGCGCGCTAACGTCAACGGTCCCGATATTACCGTATAATTTTTCATTGATCCAGATAGAAGATGTGGCATAAGTATAACAATTATCAGCCACTGGATAATAAACATAGGGCATACCCGATTTGTTTAAATTCTTTTCGGATAACATACGCTGCTCTTGTACGGAAAAAAAATCAGATACCATGATTCCGAAATCGCTGATTTTTTCCCATATAGTTCCTTTGGGAGAATTAATAAATGTACCGGCCTTCGCGATAAGGCTCATACTGTTGTCAAAAAGCGCGATTGGGTTAGTCAGCTTTGCTGCGGCGATTTCCAGAAAACTGGAAATGGGGCTGCGGTTGATTATTGCCAGGAGCATTGCCCGGTTCCATGCTTCAAAGGATTCATACAGATCAAAGCCGCTTTGCAGTATGTCATTTATGAAACCACTCCCCCTAGCGGGGGGGAGTAGTTGGATTACCGCATCCGTTTTTTTAAAGCAGGATTTAGTTATTGCGTCACCGATGGCAATCAGGTTCTTTGGGCAGGGTTTGGTAAAATCAAGACCGGATGTATCCGTATCAACCACATACAAGCAGGCGTTATCTGTTTCAATGGAAGATGGATCATAATGACGGAATTTACTGATCTTCTGATTTTTCGGCTTTTTGTGTATTATGGGATTGTATACCGCCAATTCATCCAGGATAATGTTCAGGCTTAATTCCATAATAAAAAATAAACCTGATAAACCGTCTTGTCAACTAAATTATGATTTTGGTGAAAAGTGTCAAAAAAACATTGAAATTCTCAATTTATAACCGTTTACGTATAGATCTTACGGATTTATCATAATCAGAAGGAGAAAAATGATGGTACAAATAAAAAAGACAACCCCGCCCTGGTATAAATGGCTGATTGTAACCGCGACTTGCCTGACTTCATGCTCGGCGCTATACCAGGAAGTTCTGATAATTCCACGTGTGCGGGAAGTAATGGAAAAAGTTCACTTAAGCCTTCCGCAATTCTCAATGATCGCGATGGCAGGTATGCTCTGCTCAATGATTCTGTCAATTCCGGCTGGAGGAATCGCGGATAAAATAGGGATTCGCAAGATGATTGGCATAGCGTATGTGCTTGCGATTATTGCGGGTCTTTCGCGTATATTTGCAACATCGTTCCTGCCGTTTTTTATAGCCAGCATGTTTTGCGGCGTAGCGGCCGCGATGCAGACCGCGGTACTGGGCAAACTCTTCGGTAATTGGTTCGGCGCCAAAGCAGGACGGGCGGCAGGCATTATGGGGGCAGTGGCAATGCTTGGGCAGAGTCTGTCTACGGGGACAGGCGCTTTATGGCCTTCCCTGGATGCGGCATATATCGGGGCGGCAGTATTTGTCGCCATATCGGGGATTTTCTTTGTCATTGTTATGAAAGACAAACCCTTTGAAATGGCGGAGGAGGAAAATACATTGCCAAGTCATAAGGTCCCTTTGAAAAAAGCATATATACTATCACTTAAATCGAAAAACGTATGGTTTTCCGGGCTGTTTCTCTGCCTCTTTATGGGCGGCAGCATGTGTATCAGGAGTTTTCTCCCGGCGGCGCTGCAAACAGGCTATGGTATTGATACCGTAACTGCCGGCAGCATCACGGCAATTGCCTCAATAGGCTTTCTCTTTGGCAATCTCCTGACACCAAATTTCTGTATCAAACTTGCAAGCAATCGTATTGTGACAATCATCGCCGGAATTGGAAGCGCGGTATTTACTTTTTTAAGCTGGCAATTTGGCGGTTCTGCGATGATATGGCCGGTTGTATTCCTGGCAGGCTTCTTTTGGTGCAGCATACAGCCGATTTATCTGAGCGCAGTCACCTTGATGGACGATATCCCCGACCATGCGAAGGGTAGCGCGGGCGGCATCGTTACAACCCTTATGATGCTCGGGGCTTTCTGTATTCCGTCCTTTATCATTACGCCGATTGCGGGGACAAATTATCAATTGTTGTTCCTTATGGCCTCCGCCTGCGGCATATTGATAGCGGTTCTTGGATTCATTGCCCCCGATCTGATGGCGATAAAAGCAAAGGAAAACGCAGAGTCAATACATGGCACTGCTATAAAGGCGTAAGGAGGAAAATAACTATGTCAAATGATATTCAGGAAAAGAATTTGCATTACATGCCGATTATTCCGTATAACACGGATGAATTTACCCAGCCGGTTTTTTCTTCCTATATTTCATCGGCGGACCAATTCGGCCTGCATCAATTTGAATACACAGGATGGCGGGACGAGGCATTGTCATGGCATAATAATTGCTATTTTCATACGCACTTGAATCCATCTTTTATCTTGAAGATAGAAGGACCCGAGGCGTTGGATTTCCTTTCATCTACCTGTGTCAACCTGTGTCAACACTTTTAAGAATTTTCCGGTCGGTAAGGGAAAGCATGCCATAATGTGCAATGAAAACGGTCTTGTTATGGCTGACGGGATACTGCTTCATACCGACGAGAATGAATATATCAGCTATTTTCTTTCACCATATCAAGATTATGTTCTCGCAAAAAGCGGTTTTAACGCAGTTGGGGAAAATCTGACAGGCCGTGTCTTCCTTTTTCAACTGGGAGGGCCTGATTCCCTCGCAATACTTGAAGCCGCAAGCGGAGAAAATTTGCATGACATTAAATTCATTCATCATAGAATGAGCAGTATAGCAGGTAAAAAAGTGAGAATTCTGAGGGCGGGCATGGCCGGCTCGTTAGGCTATGAAGTCCATGGACGCATGGAAGACGCACTTTCAGTGTACGACGCCATTATGCAAGCCGGAAAAAGCCGCAACATGCGGAGGCTTGGTATGCCCGCGTACAATATGACCCATTGGGAAAACGGTTTTCCAAACTCATTTCTGGATTATTTACCGCCATGGTATGATGATGCGGGGTTTGCGGGTATGATGGCTTCCATGCTGCCAGGTATGGGTGATACCGCATCCAGGATAGGCGGCGGCAAGGCAAATCATGGCTACAGCAACACGCGGTTTACCGGAAGCGCGGGTAATGACGCGGCGAAATGGTTTAAAAATCCAGTGGAACTCGGATGGGCGAAAATGATTAACTTCAATCATGATTTTGTCGGAAAATCAGCATTGGAGAAGATTGTCAAAGAAAATAAACGGACAATGGTCACGTTGGAGTGGAATGTTGATGACGTTCTCGAAATACACAGATCCCAGCTTACAGACGGTACGCCATATCAAGACATATCAGCATCTGACGACGTAAACTACGGAAACTCGGTGTATCACGCGGATATAGTGCTTTCAGGCGATAAGGATATCGGGATCAGTACAGGGCGTATGGTAAGCCCATATTATCAGAGGATGATTTCACTGTGTACAATTGACACGGAATTCAGCGCAATTGGATCGGAAGTTACGGTCCTGTGGGGTGAACCCGGCACGAAACAAAAAAGAGTTCGCGCTACTGTCGCGCGTTTCCCATATATGGACGAAAACCGCAACGAAACGGTTGATGTTTCGACACTATAATCACAATCTGTGTTCAGGAGGATAAATTGATGATTCTGAAAAACATGCGTAATAACAAACTCACGGGGGTTTGGCTTGTGGGGGAAGGACGAATATACCGGATGGCAGGACGAACAAATGTCGTGGAAAAAATCCTGCTATATTGGGGATTGGTCGTGGCTTGCGGAAGTCCGTGTGAAAGGTCCGGATGCCGAAAAATTCTTCTCCGGGTTATGCGTCAACACATTCAGCAATTATGAAGTCGGTAAATGCAAGCATGTCATTTTTTGCAATAACTATGGGAAAATTGTTGGCGAGGGCATCTTGATAAAACGCGCCTCCGACATACTTGAGTGGCAAGGCGGTATGCAGGCCCCGGTAGACGGTCCCCCGGTGGCATGGTTGAAATATTATTTTCAGAAAGAGAAATACGACGCTGAAATGACATTTCCAAATGAGCTGTTTAAGTTTCAAGTTTCCGGTCCGAAATCCCTGAAACTACTTGAGAAAGTTTGCAACACAGATTTGAGAGATATACCTTTCATGCGTATCCGGAACGCGGCTATAGATGGCATTGATGCTCAATTAATGCGTCAGGGAATGGCAGGGGAAATAGGTTTTGAAGTCCAGGGCAACAAGGAACATTCAAGCAGAATACATGATTTTATTATGCAGAATGGACAAGAATTTGGGATCAGGGTTTTGGGGAGCAGGACGGCGATGATCAACCACTTGGAAGCTGCGTTTCCTACTATCGGTTGCGATTATCTCCCGGCAGTTTATAGCGAAGGCGAACAGGATTTCTTTAAGTTCGCAAATCCCCAACTGGACGGCAATGACATCATTGACAGCGACAAAATCAGTTTTTCGTTTTTATCAAAAGTCGGCGGTAGTTTTGAGGCCGATGATATCAGTGCGTGGTATCGAAGCCCGTTCGAGCTTAATTGGGGGAAAAGAGTAAAATTCGACCATGATTTTATTGGCCGTAAATCATTAGAGGACGAGGCGGGCAATCCAAGGCGTGTTTTAGTTACTCTTGAGTGGAATTCTGAAGATGTGTTGGATGTCTATGCCTCTTACTATAGGGATGAAACACCGTATGATTTCATGGATGTACCTCAACGCACGGGTTTTTGCTATAGCTTGGACAATGTACTTGTCGGTGACAAACATGTTGGGGTTTCTTCTTCGCGCGGGTACAGTTACTATTTTCGGAAAACATTGTCCCATTGCGTCATAGATATCGAGTACAACAGGCCGGGTACAGAGGTGCTTGTTGAATGGGGAGAACCGGGACACCGCAAAAAAATGATCCGCGCCATTGTAGCTCCTACGCCGTATAAACAAGATAACAGGCGAGTTGATTTAAAGTCTGTGTAACAGGCTAAAAAAATAAAACCTGGAGGTGACAAAATGAAGTCAATCGGCGTAGTACCGGAGTATCCTGATGTAAAACTGTATATGAATGTGGCTATGAAAGGCATGATGCCTTGGGAAGCCGACCCGTGGAAAGAAACAACCTTATCCTGGAAAGAAAGCAGTTACATCCATTCAGGCATCAGCGGGGTTGAGATAGTTTTTGAAGGCGCGGACGCGCAAAAAGCCATCTCGGCTGCAAGTATCAATGATGTATACAAATGGAGAATCGGTTTCTCAAAGCACCTTGTGCAGTGTGACGAAAACGGCCTTATTACCAACCACGGTCTCGTTACACGCGACAGTGAGGCTCGGTTCCGCATATTTGCGGCGTATCCGGTTCCAATCTTGCGGCAGATAAAGCCAGGGATGGATGTCAAATTCTCAATGAAAGAAATTTTTGTCTTTCAATTTGCCGGGCCTAAATCTTTAGAGATACTTGAAATGGCGACCGGTGAAAGCCTCCGCGATGTGGCGTTCTTGCAAACGCGCCCGACTCGCATACCTGGGATACCATGCGAAATAGAAGTATCACGTATCGGCATGGCCGGAACGCTCGCCTATGAACTGAGAGGGTCTGCGGAACACGGGCCGGCGGTATACGACGCCGTTTATCAGAAAGGTAAGCCTTTGGGGATGAAGCGCCTGGGCTGGAAATCCTACGTGGTCAACCATGTAGAGAGCGGCTTCCCTCAAATGACATGTACTTTTACACTTGCGGACGTCGTTAATCCGGAATATATGAAGAACAGTGACCCAAGAGAGAAATCCCAGGCGCTTGCAATAAGCGGAAGCGTAGACCCGGAAGATATTCGTGCACGGTTCCGTACGCCCGGCGAGGTTGGGTGGAGCTGGATGGCAAAGTTTGACCACGATTTTGTTGGGCGCGGTGTCGTTGAAGCCGAAGCAAAAAATCCCAAACGTACCATTGTGACCCT
>JAISSD010000012.1 GCA_031273295.1 Prevotella sp. | reverse complement strand
GAATCTTTTGCGCATATATTCGAATTATTGAGTGATTTGACTTCCGTGAGAGACTTTTACAATACCAACGGTTTCAAAGTACATATTTTACATATTGTTCTAAAATTCCGGCTGAAAATCATTCGTCTTTATTTATGCTTGTATACATTTGTATAACAGAACATTATGAGCTTTCGGGCAGACACTAATTAATTATCTTTGCTGTGAAATCATTAACGGAAAATATGTTTCTGCACAGGTTTGACAATTATACGTGCTTGTTGTTTTGAAAAACATGGCACAAAATTCGCAACTTTCCTTCATACAGCCAAACGCCGGATTAGGATTACAAGTGCTTTGGATATTTCACTGATATTGGGTTTCAATACTTTACCATTTTTTCATCATTATTTCCCCTCACTTTTGCCGCTTTTTATTCCAATTTTGCACCAATTTTAACTAAAATTTAATACTTAAGAGCAAAGAGGCTGCAATGTAGGTTAGAGTTGCACTTGGGGTAACAATACAGTAAGAAAAGTATAAAAAAGAGATCAAGGTAATTGCCTGTTACCCTAATCTCTTGTATATATGCTTTATTCTAAAGCTTTTTACAACTTTTGGCGTCAATACTCGTCCTCGTTAAAGAAGAAATCTTCTTTGCTTGGATAATCGGGCCAGATGTCTTCAATTGTATCAAAGATCTCATCTTCATCCTCGATTTCCTGCAAGTTTTCTATAACTTCCAAAGGGGCGCCCGAACGTTGAGCATAGTCTATTAACTCTTCTTTTGTTGCAGGCCACGGGGCGTCTTCTAATTTTGATGCAAGTTCTAAAGTCCAGTACATAATTTATTTAGATTTACTTTATTTACCGATTTAATTATATTTTCCGCAAAAGTATAATAATATTTTCTATATCAAAGTCTGATTCCAAAATATTTCTTTTCCTTTCCTGTTGCTTTCCTTCCTTGCAAGCAAGAAAAAGTAGTCGGAGAGACGATTTACAAACATAAGCACATGTTCGTCGACAGGATATTCTTCCTTCACCCGATATATGCAACGCTCGGTTCTGCGGCAAACTGTCCGGCATATATGCGCCCTGGATGCGGATTCGCTCCCTCCCGGTAACACAAATTGACGCAAAGGAGGCAGTTCGCCGTCCATCCTGTCCATTTCTTTTTCCAGTAGAGTAATATCTTTCTCTGTAATGATACTTGCCGCTTTTGGGGGTATCGCTTCGGTTTCCGTGGCGAGATATGCTCCTACTGTGAATAACTTGTGCTGAATGTACGATAATATTTCCAGGTCGCGCCCGTCATCTGTTTTTTCTATCAGAGAACCGACAAAAGAATTCAGCTCGTCGGCAGTTCCGTAGGCTTCGAGCCTGACATGGGCTTTGGCTACCCGTTTCCCTCCGACAAGAGAGGTTGTACCCTTGTCGCCTGTTTTTGTATACACCAAACTTTTCTTCATCTATCTGTAATTTCTAAAAACTTATCTGATAATTCCATTTATACAACTGTTTGTCAAAAAACAAAATTCCGATATTAAACAAATCCAGTGCAACCGTTCGGGATTCCATATTCAGAATACCTTTCCACAACATCTGGCAGCCTTTGTTTGTCCGGATACCTTTCACAATAATGAATGTTTTTTCGTGCGACAGATCCGATAAATACCTGTTTATATCTGCAGGCAGACGATTATAGTTGTCAAGGTCGAGCAATATACAGTCCTGCTTGTCCGGTAAAACGGGTAATACCCTGTCTGTCTGCAAGTTTATTTCCCTCGTCCAGATATCGTACAATTTTCGCGCCAAAACAACCTTTTGTTCCGAAACCTCGACGCACGTACATTTTATATCGGAAGACGGCGCTGTCAGGCAAAGCGTATTGACCCCGTAGCCTGAACCTATTTCCAGTACATGTTTTACGCCAAAGTAATTAACTAGCCTGAACATCAGCGTGTTCTGTTTATTTAACCTGAAATGTCCTTGCGGCAGCTTGTCCAGTGCAAATTTTATATCGTCATAAGCATGGTAACGCGTTTTTTCTTCTATCACTTTCGTAATCAGATTGAAAACAAAAGGGGAGTGTATGCCGTGTCCCCGATGATGGCGCACTTTATATAATAATTTCAAACCTGCCCTCGAAAGCTTGTATATACGCGGCATATCAGAATAGCTTAACGTAGTAGGTCAATTTGGCAGATATAACCCTGTTGGCAGAGCGGTTGAAAAAATCCGATTTTCTGTTATTGTAGATGTCGCCCAGCCCGAATGTGTACCGGCCTTCCAATGCAAAATGGCCGACGTCTGTCCTGAATTCAAGGCCCATGCCACCCATAAGACCGTAATCTATTTTTTTTTCTGCCATGCGGTAATACTGGTGAGTCACAAAGGAAGCGGGCATATTGCCGCTTGCCAGTTCGTCGGATAACGCCCGGTTCATTTTTTCGCCGTCACTTATCAGGAAACTTATTTTTGGCCCCAGATTCACGAAGAACCGTACTTTATTGCCAAAATAGATATGCGTAAGGACAGGCAATTCCAGATAGTTTAATTGATGGGAATGTTGATATGGGGATGCTTCTCCCGATTGGTTGGGTTCGAAATACTGTTCCCATCCTTGCCGGGAATAATTCAGTTCGGCTATAAGCCCCAGTTTTTTTTCGGTGATGTAGCGTACGGCAAAGCCTCCGGAATATTGCCGGATATTTTCCGTACTTATTTTGCCTCCCAAACTCAGCGCTGAATTAGGTTCGAAACTGACGGACGAAAACGCAGGCCCGAATCCGGCCCCGACATTCCATTCGGGTTGGAATTTTTCATCCTGTCCGTTTGCGGCAACGATAACAAGTCCCGATAATAATAGAATAATAAATCTGTTTGCCATTATTTATCTGCTAATATCCGTTTTTTCAATGCCTGATCCTGTTTTATACCTGACAAGGTATAATCCGTTATTGATAAATCCGCCTTTATCGTTTATACGCTCAAAATGAGCCGCCGATTGCAGTGTCGGAACTTTCACATCCGGGATATAATCTTCAAAACCGCTACCGTATTTATCCAGCGCCGTTAAGAAATAAAGGCCCGCATCATATCCCAGGCAACCGTATTTAGGATATGAATTTATGAGATTTTTATTGTACCATTTCCTGTACTCGTCTGCAAAGCCTTTAGCTTCACTCTGTTGCTCGTCGAGAAAAAATATGCTATAAATGCAAGAATCATATTTATGCAAGTCGCCCGCGTGCTGCGAGTACACTTGCCATTCGGGATACCCGAACAGAGTTACGGTCTCCGGGTCCAGCGAATTCATTGTTGCCAGTATTTTACGAAGCGTGATTTCCGACGAAGAGGCGGGAATCAGTATATTCTTTTTTGTGCCGTCCATTACATTTTTTATATCCGTGAACAGATTGACCGAACTTGTCGCGGTTTTAAACGGGATATTTGATTTTGACAACTCTTTTTTCAGCGCGTTTGTAAAATCGGTTTTGTCATTGTCCGAGTCCGCTTCGGACACGAAGACGATATTGTAATTTCCGAACCTGTTTTTGAATGCGGATATTATCCCGGTATACAGGCTGGAATGGGATGTAGTCATTTGAAACAATGTGGGAGTGTTTGCAATACCGTTGGCCGTACCGAAAGGTATAACGTATTTAATTCCTGTTTGCCTTGAAAATTTGGTTAATGTTTCTATCTGCTGTTTCGATACGCCTCCGATTACAAGATGGAGGTTTTTCATTTCATTGGTACCCAGCAAACTTTCCAGTTTCTTTGTGTTATTTTCGGCGCCAATGTCAAAAGCATATATTTCAGCATTTAGCCCTTTGCTTTTCATCTCTTTTACCGCCAGTAAAAACCCTTCGTAGTATTCAGCCAGTTTTTCTTTCGGAATTTCGCCGTTATTGTCAAGGAATGGCAAAAGAACTCCTACCCGTACAGTTTCTCCTTTTGAGGCATAAGGGGCTACCGCCGGCGCTGTTTTTTGTTCATCAATGATCGTCTTCTGTTCCTGCACCCGTTTGCCGGGTATGAACAATGTCATTCCTTCTTTCAGTCCGCTTTCTTTCAACGAAGGATTTGCGTTCAATAGCGTTTCCACAGATACATTCCGGTTTTTACCGATACTGTATAATGTTTCCCCTTTCCGTACCTTGTATTCCATGTTCGGATTCGCGGGTACTCCGCTTGCGGCAGTTGCGGGTATGTTTGTAAATTCGCCCGTAAACGACGGGATGCGGATAGTTCGGCCCTTGTCAAATGTCTTTTCGTCGAGTCCCGGGTTTGCATTTTTCAGGTCGTCGACAGATATGTGATACATCCGCGATACGGAATACAGCGTTTCTTTTGGTTCAATCAGATGGTTGCTATAGCTTTTGGCTTTCTTTACCCGCCCTATTTTCAGCCTGTCTCCGGTTTTGATCCCTTTTTCCGCATCCGGATTGAGTTTGTAGATAGATTGCACGGTAGTATTATATGCCGCGGCTATGGAATAAGCGGTTTCCCCTTTAGCCACAGTATGTGCGACAACGGTATCCGGCGCTTGCCCGACGGTCGTGTCGCCTGTTATATTCGAATCATGATTTACCATGGCAAACAAATTCAGCGGAGATGCAGCCAACAGAATCAATGACAGGAACAGCATATTTCCAATTCTAAAATTCATACTGATTGTTGTTAGATAAAGTCGCAAAAATACAAAAAAATGGCTTCGTATTCAGATATAAAACTTTAATTATTACGTTTTGTCATTTATATTTTTCCCATAATCCGGAATATACGATTTCGCGGCAATTGTTTATAAATTCAGGCATATTCTCGTCCGTCAGGTTGTCTGTTGAGATCGGTTCATGAACAATCAGTTCCAGTTTACAGGGATTGACAAGATATGTTTTTATCTTCATCAGGTTGTATGGCCCGTTCACCGTGACGGGTACAACCGGCAGTCCCATTTCTTTGGCGATAACAAAACTTCCGCGTTTAAACCGTCCCATCTTTCCTGTTTTTGTTCTCGCGCCTTCGGGAAATATAACCATCGATGAACCTTTTCCCAGTTGTTCTTCGGCTTTGATTATGGTTTTTTTCATCGACTTCAGGTTCGATTGGTCTACAAATACATGGCCTGCTATTTCCGATGCTTTACCCACAAATGGTATTTTGCGCAATTCCTGTTTCTGCACCCACTTTATATTCTGGTTCAGATACCCGTATATAAGGAAAATATCGAAAGCTCCCTGGTGATTGGGTATAAATACATACGATTGGTTTGTATCCAGGTTTCCATGACGCACTACTTTGATCCGGCACAAAGCCAGTCGGCAAGCCAGTTTTCCCCAAAGGTGCGGCGGATAGTAACTCCAAAATGTACGGTTGCCGATAAGGCAACCAAGCATAACTGTGATTGCAGTGATAATAGTTGCCGTCACAAAGATGGGGGCGAAGATAAACAATTCGTACAGAAAAAGAATAACTTTCTTCATAAAATTATGATATTCCGGTTCGATATGCAAAAATACATTTTTTAATTAAGATGTATGGAAAAGCTGACGGAAAAAGCTGCCGGCATTCAGTTCCTGGTCGGGACGCCCCATCCGTTTCGGGATTTGGAGTACGAAAACCTCGTCTCCACCTAATTTTCTTAACAAAACAATCTCGTAGACTCCGTGTCCGGCATGGTTTTATGCATGGAAGGCATATGGTAAAAAACCTCATTTCCACCTGATTTTTCCAACAAAACAACCTCGGTAGCAATAGAATCATATAGTCCACCAACCTCATTACCTGCCGACAGACTCGATCGTTCGTACCCCATGTCCGTGCGTTGTGTTAAAGAATAGTATCGCCACAGGAAATGAATGAATCGTAACGTCATTGCAATGAGTAAATCAGTAGCGGACTGCAAGCAACTTTAAAATGAGGCAGTAAAAACGGAGCGTAACTGTTTGGTATACGTTCCGTTTTCTTTTTGCCGCAGGAAATTTCACAGCACATTCGTCCTTTCGGATTTAACTGCGCTCTGTTCCGTTGATTGCCAATTGCACTTTGAAACTGTTATGAATTAAACTGACTGCTATAATTTTTTAATATATTATAGAACAGGTATTTGAAATGTAATAATCGTCATGTTATTCAGTAACAATTCCTTTGCAGCTTTCTTGTTGTCAGGATTTGAATATGAAAAGACAGGAGAAAAAATGATGAAAGCGAAGGATTCAATATGCCGATGCGCCGATGAGGCAAAGCGGTTCGTAACGGATGATTGTTGCCTTTTATTCATAATTGACAAAAGCCGGATAATTATCCTGACTAAATTCGTTATCTTTGGCATGATAAAAAGAAACTCTATGAACTGGCAACAACTTCTTTCCGTGAAACGTTTTGGAATGGAAAAATACCATGATGAAAAACATCATGACCGTACCGATTTTCAGCGCGATTATGACAGACTTGTATTTTCGTCGCCGTTTCGCCGCCTGCAAAACAAGACGCAGGTCTTTCCGCTGCCGGGCAGTGTTTTTGTGCACAACAGACTGACGCACAGTATCGAAGTGTCGTGTGTGGGACGTTCTCTGGGAATGGTCGTTGGCAGGGAATTGAGAAAGAAATACCCTGATTCCGGGGCAGATTTCGAAGAGATAAGTTCTATAGTTGCCGCCGGATGCCTTGCACATGATTTGGGAAACCCTCCATTCGGGCATTCGGGCGAGAAGGCTATCACAAGCTATTTTTCGGAAGGAAAGGGAAAATATCTTGAAAAAAAAGTGAGACAGGAAGGCGGGCGCTGGGAAGACTTTACCAACTTTGAAGGCAATGCCAATTCCATACGCATGCTTATTCATCAGTTTAACGGACGCCGTCCCGGAGGGTTTGTAATGACATACTCCATGCTGGCTTCGATAGTCAAATATCCGTATTCGGCGCTTGCCGCCAATGATAAAGGCAAGTTTGGCTTCTTTCAGGCAGAAGAAAATGATTTCAGGAAAATTGCAGACGAACTGGGAATGGCTTGCATGCAGGAATCGCCGTTGCGCTATGCCCGCCATCCGCTTGTTTATCTGGTCGAGGCTGCCGATGATATTTGTTACAAAATAATGGATATCGAGGATGCTCACAAGCTGGGATTGCTGTCTACCGAGCAGACGATAAACCTTTTTATGAACTTTTTTCCCGAAGAAAGGCAGATGGAAATGCATCGGACGATGGACAGGGTAAACGATATCAATGAGCAGATTGCTTATTTGCGTTCCAGCGTTATCGGCTTGCTGGTCGGCGAGTGCACGGCGGTATTCCTGGAAAACGAAAAGCCTGTATTGGAAGGCCGGTTCGAAGATGCGCTTGTCAAACATATATCGCCGCTTCCGAACAAAGCGCATAAAGAAGCTACAGACACAAGCTACAAAAAGATATACAAGACAAAGGATGTGGTCGATATAGAACTTGCCGGGCACCGTATTATCGGTTTCCTTCTAGATACCTTTATCACGGCCATAGAAAATCCCGAAGCCAAATATTCGGAGTTGATATTGAGCCGTGTTCCCGAACAGTTTGAAAAGGATGCTCCGACGCTCTACGGACGGATACTGGCAATACTTGATTTTGTGTCCGGCATGACCGATGTGTATGCCTTGGACCTCTATCGCAAGATTACAGGGATGAGCTTGCCTACGGTGTGATAGGTTCCCCCCGGGAACTGTCTAAAATACCCATAACTACCCGGGTGCTTTTGACATAAAGCGATTCGGGCGGTTTGCCTGTTCCGACCCGCGTTTATATAAATTGCACCGGAAAGTGTCGTCCTTGCATTTCCAAGTTTGGGAGCAAATTAATTACGTTATTACCACAACTTATATATTTGCCGCGTGAAGTATGTTAGTCGCTGTAAGTGCTTTACTGCCACTGGCCTGTGTTTCGTTTTTGGCTTCTCCCTTGTTGTTCTGTTCGGGAAGGAAAATCAACAAACGCTGTCCTACTTTTGCCATATTGGACGAAAGTTTGTTCCATGTTATAATATCTTTTTTGGTAACATTGTAGCGCGCGGCTATTTGGGTAATGGTTTCGCCGATTTTCACTTTATGATAAATAATTTTTGTGTCGTCCGCTTTTTTTCTATCCGGTTCTTCAGAGTCGGTGGCAGATATTCTGACACGGGGTAGTGTGGATTCGTCCCGAACAATCTTTTTCAGATAGCCGTCAATCAAATTGGCGGTGTAGGTCGAATCTATAATTACAGTTGGCAGTTCGGGTTCGGGAAGCTTCACGGCTTCCTGAATTTCCACATATTCTATTTTTTGTATTTTCAGATGTTTTCCGGCTATTAGTTTATCCGAACGGTTCCATTCTTTAAGGCTGGAAATAGAGACGCCATTCTTTTTTGCTATACCTGTCCATGTGTCGCCCTTACGGATTTTGTAATAGGATATGGTTTCCCTGGGTACGGAAACAGTCTTGGTCGGGCCGGAAACGGAACCTGCCGTGGCGCTTGGCAATATATTGTCTGCCGCCGGTTCCATTTCCGGGGATTTTTCTTCCACTTTATAGATCTTTAGCAGTCTGCCTACGGATAAATTGTTGGAAGACATGTTGTTCCATTGTTTTATCTGGTTGGTTGTAACTCCATACCGGCTGGCCAGGCGGAATAATGTATCGCCTCTTTTCACTCTGTATGTAACGGCATTGCCTGCGGCTCTGTTACCTCCTACGACATCGACGCCTGCTATTTTACGGTGAGTTAGAAACAGATCGGCTTTATAGGCATAGATATCGTCTTTTTTGTCCAAAAACAGAGAAAGCTTGTCAATAGGGAGGTTAAGCGAATAAGGTTTATAATCGCCCGGTATTATATCGCTTTTGAACTGGGGATTAAATTTGCGCAGATCCTCTATCGATACATCCAGGTTATCTGCGATTTGCCGGAAATGGATGTTCCTGTCAATCATCAATGAGTCCATCGAAGCCGGCTTTTCGCATTCGGCGGGGCAGATGTTATGTTCATTGTAATAATTCATTATATATGTGGCTGCTATAAAAGCCGGAACATAGCCTCTTGTTTCTCTTGGCAGATAAGGATAGATAGTCCAATAGTCGGTTTGTCCGCCGCTGAGGCGAATAGCCTTGTTTACCGTACCCGGGCCGCAATTATAAGCCGCGATCACCAGATTCCAGTCGCCATAGATTTCATACAGGTCTTTCAGGTATCTGGCGGCTGCGCCTGTCGATTTGTGCGGGTCGCGGCGTTCGTCCACGAGGCTGTTTATCTCCAGATCGTACATTTTACCGGTAGGAGCGATGAATTGCCATAAACCTATCGCGCCGGCACGGGAGCGCGCTATCGGGTTGAGAGCGGATTCGACGACAGGAAGATATTTCAGCTCCAAAGGCAAGCCTTCCTTGTCCAGCGCCTCTTCAAACAGCGGGAAATAGTATTTACCCTGTCCCAGCATATTGCTGACCTCGTTGCGACGACGGCCTGCATACCTTTCTATATAGTCGCGTACAACAGGATTGAACACCAGTTCCATTATTGTGGGTAGAGAATATAATCTATGTATATAGACGGAATCGTTGAACAATACGGCGCTATCGTCATTCGAACTGCAGTCGTCGCCGTATTTAACAGTGTTACTCCAGTTTTTCAGCAGGTCGTCGTAATTGCGCTCCATGTCTGCCGGATATACTATCGACTTGTCGGTTATGGTGTCGCGCGCCTGCAATTCCCTGTATCCGGATTGTGCTGATACGATAAAAGCGCCGGATATAAAAAGACCTGTAATTATTAATTTTTTCAGCATAAGTGTTTCTTTAAGGTATTTACGGAAAAGCCATGTAAAAGGCTTTCCGTGTTAAAAATTTATACTACATTGAACTCCCACAGAGGCTTTGGAATAGGATGTCGGCGGCAGGAATACCGGCGCAACCCTCATAGAGAGGTCGGGCGACATGTCAAAGTCATACAGTTGAGCGTCTACATAAGCGTCAATCATACACAGCGCATAGGCGCCCACAGCTACAATGATGGCCAAATCCCGGTTTCTTCTATAAAAATCCTTTTTGCGTTTTAACGCGGCTTGCAATGCGTCACGGCCATAGTCGTCAACGGTTTGATTGGGTCTTAGATAGTTTTTATAACTGTTCCCGGAACCTGTTACCAAATCCCTGAATGCCTGATTGTAATCGCCATATACTCTGCCGTTCCATGTGATAGCATAGGTAAGTCCCAATACTCCGCCATATATGATCGGCAGTTTCCAGTACTTGCGATTGTAAAATTGTCCCAAACCCGGGAAAATAGCGGAATATATGACCGCTTTCTTCGAATCGGGTTTGAATTTATGTTTATCTGTTGTAATTACCGAATCCATCAAAACCGCTGTTTTTTCTCCTGTCAAAGGTTTTATTGTATCGGCAGATAAACGCCTGTTATCCGAATGAGGCAACGAATCCTGCATTTGAGGTTCCTGTGCATTCAGGGGGAGGAGTATTCCTCCCAATATGCACCATGAATAAATAAATAAACCTCTCCTCATATATGACGTCACGGGAAATACCTCCGTTTTATTTTTTCAATTGGTCAAATATAGCCATTATTCTCTCCAGCTCTTCTTCCGATTTGAACGGAATGCTAATTTTGCCTTCTCCCTGGTCGTTACAGGATAATTGTACCCTGGTCGAAAAGAATTTGGACAGATGATCTTTAAGTATTTCGAATCCTTCGGGAGTAGCTTTTCTTATTCCTGGTTTTTTTACGGGTTCCATTGCTTTTTCCTCTTTGAGCAGATCTTCCAGCTTTTCTCCTTTGGCGATAGCTCTCACATACTCTTCCACCTTCCTTACAGACAAGCCTTCTTCGATAATAAGTTCATACACTTCCAGTTGCGCGGCGGCGTCTTCCAATGCAACCAATGTGCGGGCATGCGCCATGTCTATCTTTTTGTCCCTGATACCCATTTGTATTTCGGCAGGCAGCTTCAGCAGGCGGAGGTAATTGGCTATTGTCGTCCTTTTTTTACCGATGCGTTCACTAAGGCCTTCCTGGGTAAGATTTTCTCTTTCTATGAGATTCTGGTATGCCAGGGCTATTTCTATGGAGTTCAGGTCTTCGCGCTGGATATTTTCTATCAGCGCCATTTCCATTACGGTTTCGTCTTCCGCTGTGCGGATATACGCAGGGATAGCGTTCAGTCCGGCGAGCGACGAGGCCCGATAGCGGCGTTCACCCGCTATGATCTGGTATAGATCGTCATCTGTTTTGCGCAATGTTATGGGTTGGATAACGCCTATCTGACGAATAGAGGCGGCCAGTTCCTGTAGTGCGTCTTCGTCGAAGACGCGACGGGGCTGGTCTGGATTTACCCGTATTTTGGATAATTCTATTTCGTTGATTGAAGACGAGCCTTCGATTTTTATTTCGTCAATGGTAATAAGGGCGTCCAACCCTCTTCCCAGAACCTGTTTTTTAGCCATAACATTATTAATGTGTTTATTCGGGAAAGCAAAGTTAAGATTTTTTTTCGATAAGTTCTTGCGCCAGTTGCATGTGATTTATGGAACCTTTTGATGCGGCGTCATAAACGAGTACCGGTTGGGCGAAACTTTGCGATTCGCTCAATTTTATATTGCGTTGTATTACGGTGGTGAACACCAACTCCTGGAAATGGGCTTTCACCTCTTCATATATCTGGTTTGCGAGGCGCAGGCGCGCGTCGTACATGGTGAGGAGGAAGCCTTCTATTTCGAGGGCGGGATTCAGTTTGTTTTTGATTATTTTTACCGTATTGAGTAATTTGCTGATCCCTTCCAATGCGAAATATTCACATTGTACAGGTATAATAATGGAATCTGCCGCAGTAAGAGCATTTACGGTTATCAGTCCCAGCGAGGGGGAACAGTCTATCAGTATATAGTCATAATCGGGTTTTAGAGGGACAAGTACCTCTCTGAGTTGCTTTTCCCGGTCTTTCACACCCAGCATTTCCAGTTCCGCTCCCACCAGATTGATATGCGACGGCAACACATAAAGCCGTTCTATTTCGGTGGATACAATTGCCTCGCGAGGAGCCGCCGAACCTATCAGGCACTCGTAGATGGTCTTGTTTACCTTTTTTATATCGACGCCCAGTCCGGAAGAGGCGTTAGCCTGCGGATCGGCGTCCACTACCAATACTTTTTTTTCGAGGGCGGCCAGTGAAGCGGCCAGATTAATTGTAGTCGTTGTTTTTCCTACGCCGCCTTTCTGGTTGGCGAATGCGATTATTTTTCCCATAACAAGCTGTTAATATTTTTTGATGACAAATTAAATAATAAAAAACAGGAAATGAATGTTAAATTAATGCAACAATACATATCTTGTTGAAAAGTCTATGTGATTGTTAATAAACAAGACCTGGTTGCCGAATCGCAAACTTACGAAATTTTATTGAGATCCGGGCGTTTTTGATTTTTTAAATCACAAGTAATTTCTCCACACTGTGTAGCCATTTCCGGTGATCGAACCGGGATACCGCTTCATCCAGATGCATGCTGTATTTAACGGAAAGCGCAGGGTCATCCAGTACCGACTTCATTCCCGCATAAACCCCTTGAGCGCTGTTTTCGACCAGTATGCCGTATTTACCGTTCTCTACAATGTCGCGCGGGCCGCCGCAATCTGTTGTTATCACAGGTGTTTTCAAGGCCATTGATTCCAGCAGGGCAAGGGAAAAACTTTCCCGTTCCGATACGCATAAAGACCATTTGCTCTGTAATATATACGGAAAAGGATTGTCTGTATTGCCTTTGAGCGTTACCAGTTCGCTGATTCCCTTCCGCGCCAGTTCCTCTCTCATCATCCGGTTATCCGTTCCATCCCCCAATATATGGACATGAAAATGATAACCTTCTTCTTTGAGGCGCACAATGGCTCTGATAAGCCGGTCAATCCTTTTCTCGGGAGAAATACGCGTTACAAGTATAAACCCGGTTTCACTTTGAGGCAGGCCGGCAACCGCTTCCTTGGCCTTTTCTTTTACTTTAGCCAAGTCTATGGCATTATGCAGTATGCGAATGTCCTGCTTTGGTTTTTTTCCGTTGTGTAAAACGGACAGATAGGCTTTTTGGGCGGCGCCGGACACGCATATCACTTTATCAAAACAATTATAGGACCGCTCTGTCAGCTTTAACTGCTTCCTGTTTAGCCATACCGAAAGTTTTTCCCTGACAGAACGGGTTTCATATTTCCTTTTGTAAACAATATTGTGTATCCAGAGTATTTTTGGGATGTTCATCCTTGCAAAAATACAGGCGAAAAAGGACTCTTTGAAACAGACAATTTCATCGTAGCCGGCTTCCGAAACGCTTTTCTGTCCGGCAAACAAACGCGGGAAAAAGATCATTGTATTTTCCCACAGTTTTTTCTTGAAACGGGAGAGAGGCGCCCTGTGTAAATATTTTACGGATATGGCAGGCGATACTCTGTGCAACAAGACGTTCTTTTCGGACGGTTCGGGCAACAGGAGAGTGATCTGCGCTTTGGTAGCCAGATGATTCAGAAGGTCGACCAAAAGAATTTCCGTGCCTCCCATCGCAAGACTGTCATTGAAAAACAGTATATGTTTCATCGGTTCTCCACCGCCTCCGGTCTAAATTTCAAGAAATTATTTCAGCAACGCTCTCTACCCAGTGATCTTCGCTGTTGAGGCAAGGAATGAATATCAACTGCGAACCTCCCCTGTCGATAAAAAGTTTCTTTGCTTTTATATTGATATCATATAATGTTTCGAGGTTGTCGGCTGCAAATCCCGGAGCTATTACCAAAAGTTTTTTTGCTCCTTCTGCGGCCAGTTCTTTTATAATTCCGGTCAAACCGGGGCCGAGCCATTTTCGTCCCATTGCCGAATGATAGACCTGCCGGGTTCTTTTTATTTCCAGGTCAAGTTCTTTCAATACAAGGTTGACGGTTTCTTTGGTCTGATAAACGTAATCGAATTCTTTTCCTTTTTTCCATCCTTCTTCTATATGCGAAAGAGGCAGGCTGTGAAAGGTAAATATCAGTTTATCGAAGCCATTTGCCATATATGGCCTGATGCTCTTTGCCAGCGCCGATATATATGCCGGATGCCTGAAATAAGGTTCTATAAACTTCAGGCGGAAAGGGTAGGGGCGCTTGAAAAATATCCTGCCTACTGCATCTACCGCTGTTTTGTAAGAGGATTCTGCATATTGGGGAAACAACGGCAACACAATAACTTCGTGTAATCTGTTGTTTTTTGCCGCCAACCGTTCCAGAGCCAATTGGATATCGGGCCGGCCGTATCTCATGGCCGCCTCGACAGGCATTCCTGTAAACGCTTCAAGCTTTTCGGCCAGAGATTTGGCGTGGCCGGGTAGAGGCGAGGCCTGCCTGTTGTGTTCCCTGATCAGTTTGTAGTGGGCGGTAGAGCCGAATAGCCGTAAGGGAATTATGATCCCGTTGACCAGAACAGGGCGGAACCAATCGGGCGCGGTCATCACATACGGGTCGGAAAGCATGGCTCTGATAAAGGCCTTTACATCCTGCCTTGCGCATGTATCGGGACTGCCTGTATTTACTAGTAATACCCCCTTCATAATTTAACTTCCCTGTCGCGGATTCCGGTTTCCTTTTTAACTGTAAAAATATGCAGTATCTGTATTCCTTTTGATTTTCAGCCGGCGTTAGACATAGGTTTCGAGAAGCAGCGCACGGTCTTCCGGATGGATTGCCACGTTCTTTGCGCCGGCAGGGACAAGAATCGTTTCCCCTTGCTTTACAGGCAGGCTGTAGCCTTTGTCGTCCCTGATACTGCAGGCTCCGCCCATACAGATATAAACGATGAAAGAATCCATACCGGCATGATCTCTGGTAATATCTTTGGTCACTTCCAGCAGATTCGTTGTGAAGTACCGGCATGATTCCAGTTCTACCGCCTGATTTTCCTTTCCTGTATATGAATTTTTATAGTTGTCGTATAATGTATAGTCTATCGCATCTTTTGCCGGTTCGGTATGCAGTTCGCGTCCGTTGCCGCTTGCGTCCTTGCGGTTATAGTCGTAGATACGGTATGTGACGTCGGATGTTTGCTGTATTTCGGCTATGAATGTACCGGCTCCAATGGCATGCACACGTCCCGCGGGAAGGAAGAATACGTCTCCGGCCTTTACATCGTGTCTGGCCAGATAGTCTGTAAACGTGTTGTTTTCGATACTTCTTATGTACGATTCGGGCGTCATTTGCTTTTTAAAGCCCGAGTACAGAAAGGCCGCAGGAGCGGCATTTATAATGTACCACATTTCCGTTTTACCAAACGAGCCGTGTCTTTTTTTTGCCAGTTCGTCATCGGGATGTACCTGAATGGAAAGGTTGTCGCGGGCGTCAATAAATTTGACAAGCAATGGAAAGGTGTTGCCGAAAGTTTCGAAATTCTTTTTTCCTACCAGCCGGGCTTTGTATGTATCTATTATTTCGCTTAGGTTTTTATCTTTCAACCAGCCGTTTGCCACAATGGAAATATTGTCTTTCACGCTTGATATTTCCCAACTTTCGCCGATACCGTCCCGTATGGGTGTTATACCTTTAAATTTGCATATTTCATCCCCCCCCCAGATAATGGGTTTAAGGATGGGTTTAAACTTTAACGGATATAAATTCATCTTGTTTTATTCGTTATATATAAATTCTTTTGCAAAGGTAATCAAACTTTGTCTGTTTTCCGGCGTTTCCGTTTTTCCCTGCTACAACCGCCATTAATTTATTTTCTTCAAAACAAAAGCGGTCCGGGCCGGAATATACAGTTTCAGCCAGCCTTTACCGTTTTTGTGATACAGTTCGTCGTAGACTGTAAGGTGTTCAAACGAATCATCGATTAAGCCGTTACCGCCGAAGGCCGGCGAATCGGTATCCAGTACTACCCGGTATTTCCCTTCGGGGGCAAGGAATCCATAATCGACAAAGGACTGGCCGGGGTTGAAGTTGAATACAAATATATGATCTTCGCGCATAAAGGCTAATACCTGATCTTCATCCTTGTCCCATAATCTGATGACAGGCGCTTTCCGGAATCCTTTTATGCCGCATATCAGGGCCAGCATGGCTTTATCGAAATCGCCCAGATAATGGTATTTCAGATCATGGTTGTCTGCAAGCCACCATTGCCTTCGCGCATATTTGTAAGACCAGCCGTTGCCTTCGCGCGGAAAATCAATCCATTCGGGATGTCCGAATTCGTTTCCCATGAAGTTGAGATAGCCTCCATTGATAGTGGACGCCGTGACGAGACGGATTATTTTATGCAGGGCAATCCCCCTGTCGGTACGGCATGAACTGCCATAGTGTTTCGACATATGCCAGTACATGTCTGAGTCTATCAGCCTGAAGATGATTGTTTTATCTCCAACCAGGGCCTGATCGTGGCTTTCGGCGTACGAGACTGTTTTTTCATCTTCGCGTCTGTTGGTCAATTCCCGGAAGATGTCTGTCGGAAGCCAGTCTTCGTCTTTTCTTTCTTTTATTATTTTGATCCAGTAGTCCGGTATATTCATGGCCATACGGTAATCGAAGCCATAACCTCCATCTTTTATTTTGGAGGCGATGCCCGGCATGCCGCTGACTTCTTCGGCTATAGTGATAGCTTTGGGATTCACTTCATGTATAAGCTTGTTTGCCAGCGTCAGGTAGCTGATTGCATCCCCGTCTTCATTGCCGTTGAAATAATCTTGATAACCGACAAAATTATTTCCAAGCCCGTGGCTGTAATAAAGCATCGAAGTCACTCCGTCGAAACGGAACCCGTCGAATTTATATTCCTCGAGCCAGTATTTACAGTTCGAAAGCAAAAAGTGTATAACTTCATCCTTGCCGTAATTGAAATTCAGGGAATCCCAGGCCGGATGCTCTCTCCTGTTTCCTTCGTGGAAATATTGGGAGTACGACCCGTCGAAGCGTCCAAGTCCTTCCACTTCATTTTTCACGGCATGGGAATGTACTATGTCCATAATGACCGCGATACCCATTCCATGCGCGTCGTCGATCAGGCGCTTCAATTCCTCGGGCGTCCCGAAGCGTGAGGATGCCGCGAATAAACTGGATACATGGTATCCGAACGAGCCGTAATAGGGGTGTTCCTGAATAGCCATTATCTGAATGGCATTATAGCCGTCTTCTTTGATGCGGGGCAGGATATTCAGCCTGAATTCTTCGTAAGTTCCTACCTTTTCGGCTTCGGCCGCCATACCTATATGGCATTCGTATATCAACAAAGGGTCGGTTTTCGGTTTGAATGTTTTTTTCTTGAACTCGTATGGCGTTTCCGGGAACCATACCTGCGCGCTGAATATTTTTGTGTGATTGTCCTGCACAACACGTGTGGCCCATGCCGGAATTCTCTCGGCTTCGCCGTCATTCCAGCATACGACAAGTTTGAACAGATCGCCATGCTTTATTTTATTCAGGGGTAATTTCAATTCCCATTCGCCGCCGTCTTTACGGTGGAGTTTGTAATCGTCCTGTTTCTGCCAGTTGTTGAAATCGCCGACCATATATATGTCTGTTGCATTTGGAGCCCATTCCCTGAATATCCACATGCGGGCGGTTTTATGCAAACCGAAATAAAGATGCCCCGAAGCAAAACCGGAAAGGGTTATTTTCCCGTTATCGGTTATAGCCGCTTCTCTTTTCAATACATAGTTGTACCGTCCTTCTATAGCTTCCGCATAAGGCTCTAACCACGGATCGTTTTTTATCAGTTTAAGCATGTCTTTTTAATTTATGGGTTATCAGCTATGATTGTGAATTACGGACAACAGATCTTGCAGCAAAGGGCCAGTCTATAGTTTATTGTTCATAACTCACAATTGTTTATAGTTTTACTTTCACAACCACTTTTCTTGTCTTCCCTTCGCCGATGCAAGGCGCATGGCCGTCTTCAGGGAAAAATACGGCGAAATTTCCGGGTACTGCCGTAATCAGGGTGGTACCCTTGTCGAAGAAGAAACGGATGTCTTTTTCTTCGTTGAAGGCGCCGCGCTCTTCTTTCAGTTCGGCACGGGCTTTCCATCCGTAAATTTCGGGTTTGCTCACAGGCAATTGTATGTCAATGTATTTGTTGTGCACTTCCATTTTTGCATCTGCTTCGGCTTTCATATCGCTGTCGCTGACCATTACAAAAAGATCATCGCCTTCAAGATCTGTTCTTCCTGTCTCTGCACGGGTAAAATCAACGGATTTGAGGTATTCAAAGGCTTTTTTGAATAACGGATGCAGCGAATAGTACATTTCTGCGTTTTTTAAACTGTCCAGTATCATATCAATTATTTTTATTATAGTTTTCAGGACTGACGGCCACAGAGAAAAGATATTTACCTGCCGGGTCTCCGTATCGGTATTGCATGGCGATATTGTTTTCCTTGAAAAATTTCATGTCGGGATTTATTTTCAACGAACTTGTTATCTGTGGTTTTAATCGAGATTTGAAGAGGCTTGTATCGGTAACTGTCACTTCATTCAGCGTAAGGTAATATTTCATCGTCAGATTGGGACAGGCGGCGCAGCTATCCAGCCTTGTCCACTGATCCAACATTATCGGGCATCCGGTATTTACCTCTTCCGACAGTTTTTTCAACCGGCTGTCTACACTTTCCGCACACAGGGGAAACATGATCATGCCAATCAGGAGAAAGCGATAGAGCGCACCCTGTTTCTTGAACGCAAACAGTTTTTTCATTATAAAAAAATATTCTTGCAAGTTTAAGAATTTTAATCGGATTACAAGGCAAACACATCCGGAAAAAACAAAGTTTATCATTTTAAACAATAATCAACGGAAGAGCCGTATGATTTTTATCCGGAATTGTATATTGGAGCAATATGCTGTAAGCGGTCAGAGTAAGAATTATTCATCCGGCGATGTTTATTACGCAGATTATATCTTTGCCCCGGCTCTGCATCCGAATATTATGCCGAATGAAGATATTATAAAAGTTACCATACCTGTAGTTATGGCAGGAGACAAAAACAGTAGATGTCCGACAGAGTCGTTCGTATACCGAGCGCTCCATGTACAGGCCGAACCGTAGTGGCCGGTGACGAAAAAAAATTTCCGCTTGCGGAAATTTTAAAACCTCCCCTGTTAAAGCCTGTGTGTTTCGCACAGGTTTTAACAGGGACGGTTTTAAGTTTTAAATCAAATGAATCGAATAGCGTCTAAGGCGCTACATTTTCTCCGTCTCTAACGCAACGTACATTGCAACCGTACGTCCGTAGGTAATCGCCCCAGGCATCGGTTATATGGATTTTGCTGAGGTGCATGTAGCGCGCGTTCGGTGAACCGCTGACTGACGCTGCCGTCCAGTAGTGGCTTTCGTTGCCAACATTGTACAGTCTGCCGTCGCTCCATACACGGTCCCCGGAAACGGGAAACGATGGAGTATAGGAAAGAACGTCCTTGGCGGGATCGAAGATATAACGAACCAAAGTATAATACCAGTTCTCTGTATTGTCTTTGAACAATTCGGCGGTACCATCCGCGGCAACACCACCGGTGAAAGTACCAGGGAGGCCGGAATAATCCTTATTCCATTGGGTATCGTAAACACCGGGAGCAGGATCAGAGAGGGAAGAACCGTCACTGTTATTCATACCGTCGCCACCGAACTCGCGAAGGGTAGGCATCCTCCAAGTCGCTTTGGCTAAACCGGAATTGCCATTACTGCTCTTTTTGCTCATCAGATATCTGCATATGTCTCCCCTGTAAGTGTTATACAAAGTGGCGCCGAGAGTGTTGGAAGCCGCAGTCAAAGCGTAATCATCTCTATAAGTAGCGCCGGTCAACTGCGGAATCTTGACGGGTACATCAGCGTCATCTTGCTTAACGTAAGGAAGCTTGTCCCAAATGTCATCATAGTCGGTAAAATCGATAACACCCAGGTATCCGAGCCTGTCTTTAAAGAGACCGACAGCATCGGAAGGATTACCGTGACTGTCAAGAGCTGAAACAGCTACCTTGTGATATTTGCCTTCAGAATCGGGGATAAACAGATAACTGCTTGAGAAAGGCATGTTGTCGCCCGCAGAAACGCCGATCAAACTCCCCCACTTGAAGTAAATACCCTGGTAAAGGTTTTTACTGATATCGCTCTCAGAGAAAGTCAATGCACCTACATTATCGTTTGAAGTTCCAATCGCATCCTCGTCATAGTAAATGTTCGACTGCGACCAGACAGCTGGCTTAGGCTCAAATGCCTTGGGCTTCGGAACAGCAATATCAGGGCCATAACCGTCAACGCCAAGTTCCCCGAAGCTGATGGTAGCGCCTATATCAACACTAGGTTGATCGCTACCGCCTCCGCCTCCACCGGTACCTGAACCGGCACCGAAAGTCAAGTTCAAGACGTACTGCTTGCCAGGCTCAAAAGTAACGCCCGGACCGGAAGCGGGAGCGGCCAGATCGCCGAACTGTATGTAATAAGGCTCCTTGACGAGGCCGCCGATGGTGTAATGAAGCTCCAAACCAAACTCGTCTTTGTCTTCTACGGCAGTTTCGGCATCATCAGCGTCATTAAGATCCCCCGCGGTGGTCTGAGGCAAAACAAACATACCCTGCTCGTAACTGGTAACCAACGGCAAGGATGAAGGAGGTGACAATACAGGATACCGGAAGACCGAAACGCCTGCCGGAGGCAGAATGTAAGAATAATCATCCGGGTCAGCGGCCGAAGCCCACACCGTGGTAGCCGAGTTCATTGGCAAATTGCCTGTAGTGTACAGGTTGCGCAACACAAGACCTGTGATGACGACAGGCTCCGTAAGACTGCTGCCGGCAGCAACAAGTACCCGTGACAGGGCATGGCGGAACTGAAGGTTAACTGTACCGGAGTAGGCAGACCCGCTGGTGGCGGCATCCTTCTTTTCGTAAGCAACAAGGAAATCCTCCTGGGAAGTAACGCCCGTAGCCAATGGCTTGGGAACAGTGTAGGTGATTGTCTGGTCTGCATCGTCCGCAGCCTTGAGACCCTCGTCAACGTTCGTACTGGCAGAAGGAGAATAAGCCATGAACTCTACATAGGTATCGCCTTCGACAGTAGCATTATCCGTCGGAAAGTAAGCCTGTGGAGAATAAGTCCAGCTGTCACCG
>JAISSD010000257.1 GCA_031273295.1 Prevotella sp. | reverse complement strand
TTGAACCCGTGAAAAGGACTGTAAAACTGCCGGCGACGACCGCAGAGTATCACCCCGCCACACACGGAGGCTGGGCAGGCTGCAACATCTATTGGGATGGTAGCAAACTAACCTTTGACGACGTGGGAGAGACCGCCCACCAATACTACCAGGGAGTGTTCTTCAAGTGGGGAAGCCTGTGGGGACTCGATCCAAGTTACAGTAACTGGTCTACAACCAAAAAGATCTATGTTCCTGCTCCGGCATCCGCTACCGGCTGGTCGTCAACTACCAGTTGTACTGAAAATGAATGGGATGAGTATATACCATATGCCGAGTTTACCATTATCCATACCCGTACCCGTCTGTACGAGGAGCATAATCCTCTCGCCGGCAAGGGGGATATCTGCCGTTACATAACCGAAACTAACGGCGGAGCGTTGCACGGCAGGAAATGGCGAATGCCTACAAGCGCTGAGTTGGATGATTCGGATGGCGCAATGACAGATTGGACAATAACCGGTACATTTTCTCTTAATGATTATACCTCCAATAATTTAACCGACGGTACATACGAAATCAATTCGGGTTATATGAAATACGGTAATATATTCTTTCCCGCTTCCGGAATTCGATATAGCAATTATGACGCCTACAGACCCGGATCTATTAACAATACTGAAATGACAGGTAACTACTGGTCATCAACAACACATGCCAAAATGCTGTTTTTCAAAAGCGATAACATAAATATGAATGACTACTATCATCCAAGCTACGCTTGTTCCGTACGTTGTATCAGTGAACAGTAAGCTGTAGCGCTATTCATTTTCTCCCTGTTTGATGCGGGGAGAAAATGATATCGTCGTTAAAGCGGTCGAAGACGGAAAAAATTGAAAAACAGCGGTTCCGGCTTTAACAGCGGCAGGCGAACCCAGCCATCAACAACAATCGGGCGTCCGGTTTTAGTGTTCGCTACATCAAAGCATTGTACTTCAATTTTTCAGAGCCTGTTTCAGCTTTGTCTGTCGAATGGATTGTCCCCGTCTCCTTTGGGATTTGACTGTATTGCACCCCGTTGAATGCCACAAGATGCAAGAAACAATGATTCCTGTTCTACCGGATGACGCATCCCGGGATAGTTTTCTACCAATATTCTGTCCCCGACGGGACGTTTATTTTTGTACAATTCCCAAGCAGTCTTTCTTTAGAATTGGCAGGATAAATCCACTCCATAATTATCTCTCTCCAGGGCAGGAGTAATAACCCAACTTTTATGATTGCTTCCGGCTCTGAATATGTTATGAAAAACAGGCGACAACATATATCCCATTTCCGCGCTAAACAGTCCGATTCCCGCACCGGTAACCACATCGCTGACCCAATGTTTCCTGTTTACGACACGTAGTGTTCCCGTTGCGGTAGCGACGGCATATCCTCCTATTCCGATCCATGGCGACACGTCTTTATATTCCCGAAAAAGGATATGAGCGCCCACAAATGCTGTCGCGGTATGTCCGGATGGAAAAGATTCGTTATTCGAGTTATCCGGCCTCCGGACACTGATTGTATGTTTCATTGTTTTCACAGTAGCGGCCATTATCAGATGCGACGTCGCCATTACAATCGTCCTGTCCCTTAAACCATGCTTCGCTTTCATACCAATCATGCCCAAGCCATATACAGAAACGGCGGGAGCAAATTGCGCGTAATCGTCCAAAGATATATTTCCGGAAATTTTTTCACATACAAAGTTATATGCGTTTACATCAAACCTCCGTAAGAATTTGGAATTTCGGGCGATTATTCCATAAGAAATTAAAGACGCCGGCATTATCAGTCCGGAATATAAAAAGGCAGATCCCGTTCTTTCTCTCCGTAAATTAAATATTGGAATCGATATTCTTTTCCGATAGAAAGTATTGTAGACGTCATAATTCAATTGCCGGTTAAGAAAATTTGCGCCTTTCATCAATTCCCCGGATGATCGCGACGCCGAAACGCGTTTGCGCCTTACAACGGTTGTATCTATTTGAGCCTTTGCCTCATTTATACAAAACAAGAGAATGAGAACGCTTGTGATCAGTTTTGTCAAGTTCATAATTTTGTGTTTATGAACGCAAATATCCATCAGGTTATGCACATATTAAAATATTTTTGACAATAGGCCGTTATGGAATGACAACGGGAAAAAATGTCGTCAAACATGTTTGAATTTATCTCAAACCCAAAGCCCTCAAACTCCAAAATTTTGGCTGCAAAACAATCCGTTTTATATTTCAAAATCATATTCTTGAAAAATTTAAACAGATCCTAAAAGCCGAAAACAAAAATAAATATGAATATTGCCGGATTTTTGTCATGTATCCGGCAAAAAATTACTATATTTGCGCTTGATATTGTGGCGACAAAATTTTGTCGTTTTTTGTTGACAATTTGTTGCTCAATATCCAAAATCTGATATTAAAGAGTTATATATCAGATGAAAACAAATTCATGGGGCTGACTGGCTTTGACAGCGAGATGAAATGGTTTGTAAGCATGCAGCGCATAGTCGGCTGGCGCTATAATCTCAGACGTCAAAAATTTAACTGGCAACAACAATTACGCTCTTGCTGCTTAATCGAAGTATAGTAGATATAGCTTAATCCCTGCACAGGTGCAGGGACAAGACATCACCCGGAAGCTGTGGCTTCGAAGCGTGCCGATCAGGTGGTGCAGGCAAATCGGAGACAGGATAAGGGAGGCTTGGGCTCTTATCTGAAACAAAACAAGCTAAGGATTGAATTGGTAGCTTTGGTCTTGTTCATTCACGAAAATTAAAACAAAGACAAGCATGTAGAAAGCAAATCAGTTCCTTGTTTGGACGAGGGTTCAATTCCCTCCAGCTCCACAAACAGCACTCATTATCAGTGTTTTAAGAAATAAGCACACGAAAATGTACACAAAAAGACGTTCAAAACATGGTTTTTGGACGTTTTTTTTATTGCAGAAACTCAAAAACAGAATGAAGCCCTACAGAATTAAGAGCCGAGCAAAAGAAATATCTTGACTTGGCAGAGAAAGAACGGGTAAGCATAAAAGAGGCTCAAAGCTCATTCACATGGTGGTAAAAGAAAGGCTCATCACGGATGAGGATTTGGCACGGGGTATAAGCGGGGAGGAATTATTAGAGAGACTTAGACCCGGAATTAAAAAGCTTTTTGACAAATGAAAGTAGTATTTGATTCTTTAGCGGAGGATTTTTTATACGAATTGAATTAGTATCTCATCCACAGTGTTTTTTATATCATACATCACGCAGGATGATCAGCCCGACGAGACACTATCCGCACCGGCAAATTCGAAAGAACTGAAAAAAGGATTGTCCGAATCGACAGAGAAAAACTTTCAGCCGGATATCCGGAATTTTTACATTGCAACTCGCCGTCTGATACACAAAAAAAGAGGCTGGAATTTTAAAACAGCCCCTTTCCTACCCGATTATCTTTAAAACGTCGGGCCACCTCTTCTGCCACTGCCTCTACCTTCACCAGGAGGGCCGTATCTTCGACCGCCTTCTCCCATATCTTCCACATCACTGCTTTTGGCTCCGCCTTTGAATGATTGGAAACGGACGGTAAGACCTACCATAAAATAGCTGCTTATCGTATTATATGTGCTGTAAGTTATATTATTTGCGTTCGAACTGCGCGAGATATTACTCTGGTCTTGAAGTATATCGTATATCTTGAACCGTAAAGTTGCGGGAAGGTCGACATTGCTTCCGGCTGTTTTTAGCTTTATGTTAAATTCTTTGGACAATGAAGCGTTCCATAGCCACGAATTTTCCTGATAACCTCCTGTATATCCCGAATTGGCGGAATAATTCAAGTCGCTTTCGAGGACAAAATTGTATGGCAAATACCACGAAAAGTCGCCTCCTCCGCCATAATTATAGATCTCCTCGTTTTTGAGCGATTCATTTTGATCGGACGATAAAGTGTTGCGGGTATTCTCGTAAGAAATATTCCCCCTGACATTGAACTGGAATTTATCGGAATTGTATTTCAATCCCAAACCCTCGTTTATACTGTAAGTATGAGCCGTATTTTTTTGAGGATCGCCGCCGCTGAAGTCCGTGATAAAAGTATTATCCCGGTTATAATTGCCGAATGTGCGGGTATTGACAGACAAGCGTTTGTTCCTCAAAGGAGTATTATACATAAACATAAGCCGCCCCGACATGTTCCCGTCGATATTCTCGTAGGTTGTATTCCGGCTATTTCTTTCTCCTATATGCGTAATGCTTGCAATAGCATTCGTTGTATAACTGACATCGGCAAAGCCCATGATGGACGACGCCTTCTCCGGCATATATTTTTGATAACGCATATTGAACCTGTGCTCAAAACTTGGTTTCAGATTAGGATTACCTCGCGTCGTATCAGTTGCATTCAAGGAAATAATACCGTCATATAACTGGTCGGTAGACGCCTGACTCGTTTGCCCGTTATACCTTATCCGGAGATTGTGCCGCTTGTCCCACAGATAGTTAAACTCCAACCTCGGGGCAAAATTAACAAAGTTCCGCGCCCTGTCTCTATTTTCTTCCTCATTTGGCTGTGTTACGGAAGTTTGCGAGCGTGACGGCTCCAATCCCACACCTGCAGTATAATTATACTTTTGCCTGCGAGCCTGAAAACTGAATGATATATTCCTGTTCAAAAAGTCATTCCTGGTAGTACGGGTATAATCTTCCGCAATAACCGTATATTTTCCGGAAGCATCCTGTTCATAAGTCTTTTTATCTGTTTCGGAACGGTTATTCCTTATATTATAGGACAGCTCCAGAAAGTTATTCTTTCCCACAGGTTCCAGATACGACAAGCGGGCGCGCCAGTTATAACTGTCGTTTTTCTGATTATATATCTGGTCTTGAATCCTTGATTCTCCTGTATTATAATAATCGGTTATCGAATAAGTTATACCATCGGTGTCTCCATTCGACAATCCGCCGGACAACTCTACTGTAATAGAACGGCCTTTTGCGCTCAATTTCCTGTTTATCAACAAATTACCGTCTAGGCGAAGCGTGTGGCCGTTGGATGATGATTCGGAATTGGATAAAAAGTTATCCGCATCATCGGATCCGCCTGCACGTTCCGATTCTTTTATCGAGAACTGGCCGGATTTTGCATAAGAAATATTCGGACGGAATATAATATTGGTCAGGCTGTCGGGCTTCCACTCAAACTTGAACCTGCCATTCATGTTTTTATTGTTGTTATTTCGCGACGAAGTACTGTTTTCGGTCATATCGCTACGTATGTATGTCACGTTGCTGGTCGTCTGCACATTGTTGTCCGTACCCCTGTATTGAACGTCTCCATCGTATTTGAATTTTTTGGAGGGTTCCATAGCCACGTTTACGCCTCCCATTGACGTCTCGGTGAGTCCGCGCTCTCTACCCCAACCGCGTCCGCCACCGCCACCGCCGGCATTGTTGTTATTATTGAAGTTTCCCAGCGCAGAAAGCCTGTTATCCCCTTTGGCCACATTCACAAATCCGTTTGCTTCGTAGCGGTCTTTGTTTCCGTACCCTCCCGATACAGTACTCATGACGCCCTCTTTCATGCCGGGTTTTACCACCAGATTTATTATGGTTTGTTCTTCTCCGTCGTCAAAACCCGTAAGGAGAGCCATATCCGATTTTTGATCCAGCACCTGCAATTTTTCAACCATTCGGGCAGGCAGGTTCTCCGACGCCGTTTTGGGATCTTCACTGAAAAATTCCTTGCCGTCGACAAGTATCTTGGATATATCTTTTCCGTTAACTGTTATTTTTCCTTCCGAATCAATTTCAGCCCCGGGTATCTTCTTTATCAAATCACCCAATACCGCGCTTTCCTGCACTTTATAAGCGGCGGCATTATATTCCGTGGTATCTCCTTTTATAACTATCTCGGGAGCTTTTGCTTCCACTGTGGCTTCGCTCAACAAGATACCGTCCTCTTTAAGGTATATATTCCCGATTGCCGTTTTCACTCTCGTGTTCACGCTGAGATATTGTTCAAGATAACCAAGAAACGAGACTTGCACAAGATATGCGCCCGGCTTTACCGCCACATTGAATTTTCCGTTCGCATTTGTTACCGAACCTGTTACATACGCGCTATCTTTCGCGTTCAGCACGCGGATGCTCGCCAACTCTATGTTTTCCTTTGTGGCGTCGTCGAAAACCGCACCTGTGATATTT
This sequence comes from Prevotella sp., assembly GCA_031273295.1. Classification (GTDB taxonomy): domain Bacteria; phylum Bacteroidota; class Bacteroidia; order Bacteroidales; family Dysgonomonadaceae; genus Dysgonomonas. The sequence goes on along the minus strand of JAISSD010000257.1, from coordinate 4,697 downwards.
ACTGTCTGGGATTGCACGTTCATTTGAAAACACACGTACAAAAAGAGAAGCAGGGGAATATTCCTTTTCATTATTTCCTAATATATGTAAGATTTTTATTTACCTGACAAATCTGACTGGATTAACAGGAAAAGGTTTAATTTAAATTTGTTTTTTTAATGAAAAAAGAACAGGCGCTGTAAATTTCAGAATCTGTTCAGGCATGAGAAACAAGAATGAGGAATTAAGAATGAAGAATGAAGAATGAGAATGAAGAATGAAGAATGAGAATGAGAATGAAGAATGAAGAATGAGAATGAAGAATGAGGAATGAGGAATTAAGAATTAAGAATGAGGAATTAAGAATGAAGAATGAGAATGAGAATGAGAATGAAAAATGAAAAATGAGGAATTAAGAATGAGGAATTAAGAATGAGGAATTAAGAATTAAGAATGAAGAATGAGAATGAAAAATGAAAAATGAGGAATTAAGAATGAGAATGAAGAATAAGAATGAGAATGAAGAATGAGAATGAAGAATGAAGAATGAAGAATGAAGAATGAAGAATGAAGAATGAAGAATGAAGAATGAAGAATGAAGAATGAAAAATGAGGAATGAAGAATGAAGAATGAGAATGAAGAATGAAAAATGAAGAATGAAGAATGAAGAATGAGAATGAGGAATGAAGAATGAAGAATGAGAATGAAGAATGAGAATGAGAATGAGGAATGAAGAATGAGAATGAAGAATGGATCATGCCATAACATAGTGCCTGTCGGGACGTTTGTCTCAAAAACAATCGCATTTCAGACTGAAAAGACAACGCATTTTTAACAAAATAAATTTTAAAAAGATGTGCAGATACTATTGACGGAGAAGGGGTGAGGTACCATATTTCTTTTCTACAGATCTGCAAGGTACGGACTGTATCCCGAACCCGGACTATAAAGTGACGTTCCACACTTTTCGAACACCATGCATACTTGCGACAATTTGAATTGAATTGAAAATCGACATAGCCAAATGCACCCGCCGTTTTAGAGCCAAAGCGCTTCCTTGACTAAAAGTCAAACAGTTTCTTGTATTATTTCCATTTTTTAATTCTTTTACAAAAGATAAAAAGCCGGCGTCATTCCTTTCTAAAAAAGCCTTATCTTTGTCCTTTACATTTATTCAAAAACAATTGAAACAATGAGCAGCCGGCTCGCTTTACCATTATGGCTAAAAAAACAGTCCGGAAAGACAAAATCCCAAATGAAGGCTTTTCATTTCTGGAGTTTATAAGAAAAGAACGCACCAGATTTTTGTCAGGCGTGTGCCTTGCATTCGTCGGAGCATATATTCTACTCGGCCAGATATCGTTTTTCGCAACGGGAGCAGCCGACCAAAGCAAGGTCGAGAACAGATATTTTTTTGATCTCATATCTCATAAACAGCAGATAAGCAACTGGACAGGCGTCGCGGGCGCTTTTACCGCCGAAAAATTGATCAATCAGTGGTTTGGAATTTTCGCCCTGCTTATTCCGGTATACATGATCCTGATGGGGCTTAAGCTGATGCGGGTATTAAATATATCGGCAATCCGCACGTTTCTATTGACTGCCTTCGCTATTATCTGGGGCTCGATAACAAGCGCGTTCATACTCTCTTCGCTTTTCGGCGACAGCCATATTAAATGGGGGGGCGCCCATGGAGAAGGTATGGAAAAAATACTGGAAGCGGCGTTAGGTATACCGGGAATAATCATGGTTATATTATTGTTGTTAATTATATTTCTGATCATCACCAAGAAAGCATCCATGGAATTTTTTCGGGGACTGTTTAAAAATCCATTAAAAAACAACTCGTCACCGGCTACGGATCCCGAATCCGATAATTTCTACGGAGACGGTGACGAAGAGCCTGTGAAAAAGAAGAAAAGCCTGTTCAGCTTCCTTGCAAAGAAAAAAGAAGATACGCCAACAGAAGAAGAAAATTTGCCTGATACTGCCGAAGCCTTGCCAATCGAAAATACTAAACGGAAAAAGACTTCGACAACCCTTCAAGTAGATCAGGATTTTGAAATTGTCGTACCGCAAGACGAAGACGAATTTATTCAGCCTGCAAAAAATATTCAGCCCGAAACAGAACCGGAAAGACTTCCGGCAAACAATGTGGAAACAAGCGACGATATTTTACCGGAGAGAGAAGAAATGGAGGATTATGATCCCACCAAAGACCTTTCCAACTTCCACTTCCCGTCCACCGAATTGCTGAAAATATATGACGCCACGGGAAAAGGCGTGGATATGGAAGAACAGACTGCAAACAAGAGCAAGATCATAACCACTTTGCAAAATTACGGCATCGAGATCACTTCTATCAAAGCAACCGTAGGGCCTACAATCACATTATACGAAATCGTGCCGAAAGCAGGAGTGCGAATATCCAAGATCCGTAACCTGGAAGACGATATAGCCCTTAGCCTGTCGGCGTTGGGTATCCGTATCATCGCACCGATGCCGGGCAAGGGTACTATCGGGATAGAAGTTCCGAATAAAGACCCTCAGATTGTGTCCATGCAGTCGGTGATAGCCTCGCGCAGGTTTCAGGAGTGCGCATACGACTTGCCGGTGGCTTTAGGAAAAACCATTACGAACGAGATATTTATGTTTGACCTCTGCAAAATGCCGCACTTATTGGTGGCAGGGGCGACTGGACAAGGTAAATCGGTGGGATTGAACGCCATCATCACCTCCTTGTTATACAAGAAGCATCCTGCCGAAATGAAGATGGTGCTTGTGGATCCGAAAATGGTAGAGTTCAGCATCTATTCAACCATAGAAAGGCACTATTTGGCAAAACTGCCTGATGCGGAAAAAGCGATTATCACGGACGTGACCAAAGTGACCCAGACGCTCAATTCACTTACCAAAGAGATGGACGACCGCTACGAATTGCTGATGAATGCGGGTGTGCGTAACATAAAGGAATACAATGAAAAATTCAGGAAACGCCGGCTGAATCCGTTGAAAGGACACCGCTTCCTTCCATACCTCGTCATCATTATTGACGAGTTCGGCGACCTGATAATGACCGCCGGCAAAGAAATAGAAATGCCTATCGCGCGTATCGCACAGAAAGCCCGCGCCGTGGGCATGCACATGGTTATTGCGACACAACGGCCGACTACAAATATCATCACGGGCACGATAAAGGCAAACTTCCCTGCCCGTATGGCATTCCGCGTGACGTCGCAGATAGACTCCCGCACAATTCTGGATATGTCGGGGGCTAACCAGTTGATCGGACGGGGAGACTTGCTGTTTTCGCAAGGCAGCGACCTTGTGCGTATCCAATGCGCCTTTGTGGATACGCCGGAAGTGGAAGGTATAGCTCAATATATCGGAACACAGCAGGGATATTCCCGCGCTTTCGTATTGCCTGAGTTTGTCGGCGAAGGGAATGAAGACAAAGCGGGCAGCGTTGACCTTAACGACCGCGACCCGCTGTTTGACGAAGCCGCACGCCTGATCGTGGTGCATCAGCAAGGTTCGACTTCGCTTATTCAACGGAAATTCTCGATAGGATACAACCGCGCCGGTCGCCTGATGGATCAGTTGGAAGCCGCCGGAATTGTAGGGCCTGCCCAAGGCAGTAAAGCGCGTGATGTGTTTATCGCGGACGAGTATAGCCTGGAGCAGAAATTAAGCGCGTTTAATTGAGCTTTCCACAGTCAGGTAAATCTTTAGAACAGGAATCCCGGTATTCGCGAATCGGTCGTGAACAGAAGATTACAGACAATCGCGCCTGAAAATACATACAATTATTGATTGCGAATAATTATATGTATTTTCAGGCGCGACTATTTAAATTGAAAATGAAATGACGTAACAGGTTGTAAGTTACGGGACGCTTTGCACCTTTTTCAATCTTTCATTCTTAATTCTTTACTGCCTCCCCTATTTCTGGATACAACGAACAGTATTGCCGCTCGCACGGCCGAACTCACTCACACTCGACATATTCGTTCCGTAGAAAAGTAATCTTATTGCGCCGGTATCGGAAACAGTAGACGACCAATAACAGCCGGCTGAACTCTGATTGGCCCATGTACCGGTGACACTGCGATCGCCGGTGACAGGCAAGTAAAGGTATTCACCATTAACGGCGCCGGAGATTGTTACACAATTAGTGATAGTGCTAATCTTATCTTTCAAGACTGTCAACTCGACGGCTGTAGGAACTCTCCAACCATCGGGACAAGGGCCTTGTGCATTGTCACCCGACCACAAGCCGTCATCAGGATCGCTTAACCAGTCGGAAGCGCTTGTGATAAATTTATTCTCGTAGTCCTCGACAGGAGTCTCAGGGTAAACAGGGCCGCCGTAAGTATTATTCGAGCTGCCGTAAACAAACGGAACATTACGTCCCCACTGGAAATAATATCCGCAACCGGCAACAGTTGCACTGTAAGTGGTAGAACTCGCGCCAACGTTCACGGGAGCCCAATACCTGTCCTCGTCCTCACCTTCTTCCTGTCCTGAATACTTGCCCCTGACAAGAACCGGCTTGTAAATCGTGTTTTCGTAAACCGGGACGGAAGTGATGGTAAAGGTCTTCTTGTTACCGGTGCCCTTGGACTCATCCATTTCCTTGATCGTGAGCGTTCCATTGATCGGGTAAGTCGTCTTTGGCAGGGTGATTTTGTAGTCCTGACGGATTTTGCCGACAGAA
>JAISSD010000189.1 GCA_031273295.1 Prevotella sp. | reverse complement strand
AAGCTCAGGAACAAAGCGGCTAGCAAGCCGTATAAAAGTACAGGTTTCATGAATATAATTTTTTTATAAATATTAATTTCAAACCGTACCAGTGAAGAGAGTATCGTAAAAGTTTCGCAAAAGTATACATTTTAAATGAAAAGAAAAAATTTATCGCTTTATTTTTTAGCAGGGGGCCGTATTTTTCTCTACCGATATGCTAGTTCTACGGACTATCCCAAACCCGGATTATAAAGTATCGTCCCCTGCGGGACTTTCGGGAATCCTGTATACTTTCAACAATTTGAAACGTCAGTTCGACGTAGTCAAACACTCCCAATCGCTACGCTTCATTGGGGGTAAGGCCATATCTGTCAGGCCAAGGCTGAAAGCCTTTCATATCCCGGCCTGGCATGACATGCCGGATGAAATGAACATGCCCGGCAATTACGTCCTTTCGGGACAGTATAATACATACCCACAAACAGTCTTCGTCAAGATCAACATCGTATTTTCTTAAAAATCGAAAAAACCGGGATTCGGGTTTGTACCGTTTCCGATTCTTCCGTTTTCATTTAAATAACATAACTGCATGGACACATCCCTACAGGATAGGAGAACAGAATCCTGCAATACCATGCAAATAATTATGGATGCAATAGTTTTATGTATTTTTCAAGGAACGGCTATTTATACATTTTTTCTCTCAGCGCTTTTATTTCATCAGAGGTAATGTAATCATCGTAATCCATGATCTTGTCAATTGCGCCATTCGGCGTAAGCTCTATCACCCTGTTACACACAGTTTGTATAAATTCATGGTCATGCGACGACATCAGCACATTACCTTTGAATTGTATCAAGGTATTGTTGAAAGCCTGTATGGATTCCAAATCCAGATGATTGGTCGGTGAATCCAATACCAGACAATTGGCGCTCTTCATCATCATGCGTGCAATCATACAACGCATTTTTTCGCCACCCGAAAGCACTTTGGTATTTTTCAGTACTTCTTCTCCGGAGAATAGCATCCTGCCCAGGAAGCCTTTTATGTATATCTCGCTGGTATCGTCCGAAAACTGGGAAAGCCAGTCAATCAGGTTTAAGCCATCTTTAAAATAATCGCTGTTGTCCAACGGCAGATACGCGGTTGTTATTGTCTGCCCCCAGCTAAACGTCCCGGTATCCGGCTGTGCGTATTCATTTACGATTTCGAAGAATGCAGTCATCGCGCGTGGATCTCTCGAAAGGAAGATAACCTTGTCGTCTTTTTCTATATTAAAATTTATATTGTCGAACAGTTTTTTACCCTCGATAGATTTACTTAGCCTGTTAACTTCCAATATCTTGTTTCCCGGTTCGCGGTCGGGTGTAAAAATAATACCCGGATATTTGCGCGACGATGGTTTGATCTCTTCGATGTTTAGCTTCTCAATCATTTTTTTACGGCTGGTGGTCTGCTTCGATTTAGCTACATTGGCGCTAAAACGGCGGATAAACTCTTCCAGTTCCTTTTTCTTTTCCTCTGCCTTTTTGTTTTGCTGTTGTTGCTGACGTAATGCCAACTGACTGGATTCGTACCAGAAACTATAGTTACCTGCAAACATGGTCACTTTTCCGAAGTCGATATCCACGGTGTGCGTACATACCGAGTCAAGAAAGTGACGGTCGTGCGATACGATGAGTATTGTATTTTCCGCATTGGCCAGATAGTTTTCGAGCCACATTACCGTTTCTATATCAAGGTCGTTTGTCGGCTCGTCCAGTAAAAGGTTGTCAGGATTCCCGAACAGCGCGCGTGCAAGCAGGATCCGTACTTTTTGCTTGGCGCTTATATCGCCCATTATCTGATAATGCAGTTCCTCCGGGATTCCCAGTCCGCCAAGCAGCATGGCGGCGTCACTTTCGGCGTTCCAGCCTTCCAGTTCCGAAAATTTTTCCTCCAGTTCCGACGCCCTGATACCGTCCGAATCCGTAAAATCTTCTTTGGCATACAACCTGTCCTTTTCTTTCATTATATCCCAAAGCGTTGTATGTCCTTGCAGTACTGTGTCCATTACAGACTGGCTGTCGAATGCGAAGTGATCCTGAGCCAATACCGAAAGGCGTTCTCCCGGACCCAAAGCAAAAGTTCCGCCTGTTGCGTCTTTTTCTCCGCTCAGAATTTTCAGGAAAGTGGATTTTCCCGCACCGTTGGCTCCTATTATGCCATAACAATTACCGCCTGTAAACTTCAGGTTCACATCTTGAAATAATATACGCTTACCGAACTGAATACCTAAATTTGAAACTGTTATCATCTTTATTCCTTATATATGCTTTATAGATAAACCAGTTATGAAACCACAACCGCAAATCGGGCGCAAAGGTATGAATTTTTACTCTGATTTTATAACAGACAGGTGTTAATAGCGTTGTAAATCGCATCTTATTCTAAAATATTGCCGGTAAATTTCTTATGACTTCAATATTTCCAGGTTCGCTTGTGTCTGCCAAAAGTCCCGTAAAATGATTATAATAAATTGATACACACGTATATCAATATGCAATAATTGACTCTATGGGTTCGAAATGATTGATCTTGCATACTGTTTTTATGAAATTGCCGGTTGAAATGTTTTTTAAGGGAGAACTAATTATGGCTATTTGCATCTTATTTGTGTCGAATTGAAGTAAATTGTCAATATATTTTCTATTTTTGCATAAGATCTATTTAAGCGCAATTACTATATCTATGACAGGAACATTCGTTAATGCAGGGGCAATTATCGCGGGAAGCCTGATCGGGCTGACGATCCATTCGCGGCTATCTTCAAAAATGACAGACATCGTATTTCAGGGTATAGGGCTGATTACTATCGCTATTGGCATTTCAATGTCTTTACGCGCCGAAAGCATGCTGATTGCTGTGGTGAGTATAACGCTTGGCTCGATAACCGGACAGAGCATTGGTATCGATAAATACTTGCGGAGGTTTTCCGGTTATCTGCAATCTAAAAATTCAGGAATAAAAAAAGACGATACAGCCGCAAATCAGTTCACAGAAGGATTTATAACCGCTTCGATGCTGTTTTGCGTCGGTTCGATGGCAATACTGGGAGCTATAGAAGAAGGGTTGGGAAAATCTCCGGATTTGCTGTTGACAAAGTCTGTGATGGATGGCATATCATCCATTGCACTGGCCTCTTCTTTTGGCATTTGTATTCTGTTTTCGTCTATTCCGGTTTTAATTTATCAGGGGGGACTTACACTGTTTGCCACCATTATTATGCGTTATATGAGTGACGGTATGACGGCTAATATGACAGGCGTCGGCGGTATTTTATTAATCGGATTGGGAATCAGTATCCTTAAAATCAAAGATATTAATGTAACGAATATGCTTCCGGCGCTGGTTATTGTAATTATTTTGTCTTGTTTTTTCTGATATTAAAATCCAAAGAGAAACGATAAAAAGACCTTGCAAAAACAAAATCAGTTGTGTAAAGTTACTCGCCTCAATTTACCGGCGGCTATGCCCCAAGTTATAAAGGTTGCCATTCATCATTGACAAAAGGGATTTTAACGATGATGGGGATCTGCAATCATCTGCTTACGATCAACCCGAGTTCGGTATAATCAATCGATTAACTATACCGAACTCGGGTTAAAACAGTTGGCTGACAACTGTTTACTGCAATTGCGCCTCTCTTATTTCTGGATACAACGAACAGAGATGCCGTTTCCGCGAGAGGTTCCACTTATACTCGGCGAACTCGCATTGAAGGAGAAGTTCACTGCGTTATCTTCGGATACGGACGACGACCAATAGCGGCCGGACTCACCCTGAGTGTAAGACATACCGGTCGAACCATAGCTGATGCCACCGGCAGGCAAGTAAAGGTTTTCACCGGAAATTTTGCCGGGGATTTTCAAACGGTTATCGCGGAAGTTCGCAGGAACATACGCATCGGCCAAAACAGTCAACTCCGTTTCGGTAGGAACCCTCCAACCATCGGGACAAGGCCCCTGTGCATTGTCACCTGACCACAAGCCATTATTTGCCGGGGTTAACCAGTCACTCGGCACTATACCGTTTTTGATAAACGTATTCGCGTAAGTAGTAGAAGCGAGCTCGGCGGAAACAGCGCCGTCTGGAGAAATAGTCCCCAAGTTATTGTAAATAAACGGAACATTACGTCCCCACTGGAAAATATAACCGCAACCGGCAACAGTTGCACTGTAGATGATAGAAGTCGCGCCAACATTGACCGGAGCCCAATACCTGACCTCGTTCACGGCAGGTTCTGAACCTGAATAGTTGCCCTCGACAAGGACTGGCCGAATCGTGTTTTCGTAAACGGGAACGGAAGTGATGTTGAAGGTCTGCGTTTTGGTTGTTGCCTCTTCTTTTATCGTGAGGGTTCCCTTAACAGGATAAGTTGTCTTTGGCAATATTATTTTGTATGTCTGCTTGACTTTGGCGCCTGCGTAAGTGACAACGGGGTCGCCTTCAGCAACAGGCGTCAAGTCGTTTGCAACAGCATAATAGCCCGTACCCACAGTCAAATCGAGGGTGGCTGTCAAATCACCCGTCGCCCTGTTCTCGCTCAGGGTGGAGAACCGCAATTCGCTGTCGCCCGTATTGTCCGACAAATCAATGTCGATGTCTTCGCCATCAGGCAGTTCTATGCTATTTAAACTGAAGTCTGTGTATTCAACCGCGTCAACAGAAGGTACGGCCGTAATTGTTTCTCCATCGTCCCAATTGGATACCTCCAACGCGAATACCAGGTTGGTACGGTCAATGCGGGATACCTTTAATATGTAACGTTTATTGGCCTCGACTGGCTGGTCGTTCGCCAGCAGAACCTTGTACACGACCGGCTTGCCGTCACCCGTGTAGACGCCCTCAACCTCGACGAGGGTGGATTCATCGTTCAGATTTTCCTTTTTATCCAGCGATCCCGGCCAAAGGTAGAATGCGCCTTTGGCAAGTCCTTCGTTTATGCCCGTCACGCCGGATACGTCGATCGCATCAAGGCCTCTCAGAGATACTTTGGCTGCAGGATCCGGACGGTCCTGACCGTTGGGTTCCTCTGTAAGATAACCCGCAGAAAAGGTATTGGTTACGTGAATTCTTGTTATTTCAAAAAACGTCTCGTCGCTTGTCTGGTCGTTGTTATTCGTCGCATCGTCGTCTTCGGTGACGTTGTAGATATCGAACCGGGCCACGCGGTGGCGTAGAGTTATTGTATAAGCCGATTCGGTAATCGCAGACAGATCCGGAATCGTTGTATAGCCAACCATTAGCATGTTGTTTCCGGGAATCGGAGATGTTCCGGTTGCGGTTGCAACGGCAGAGGTAAAGCCGTCGAGAGTGGTACTGCCGACAACAAAGTTGTCGGTAATGTTACCGCTGACGTTGGCAACGGCATAGAACGTATATCCCGAGCCGGTGGATTTGAAGTTGTTCACATCGAAGGTTACCGATCTGGCATCGACCTCGGTCGGAGACGCCGATTTCCTTGCCACCAGCAACAACTCACCCGAACTCTGGAACATATAGACGGTAACGTCGTTAATCGCGGCCTCGTTTTCCGTTGCAGCCAGAGGATCGGATTCGTCCGGTGTATCGGCATAAGTCACGCTTCGACGGGGCGCGGGAAAACTGAAAGTCAAAGTCCCTGTCTGTCCAATTGTCTCCGGTCTGGAGACGCTCTCTTCACTGCTGCAACCGGACAACAACCCGGAAGCAAGCAGGATAATTGATAGAATCGCTTTTTTCATAAGTCTGAATTTTGTTCGTGAATTTCAAATAATAATACATTATCCAACAAATATATTTAATCCGGTTGGATAAGCTGTTGCAGATTTCCACCTTTTTATATTCAATTCCCGGAATTTGGATGAAAATCAAATGAGGAGGGTGTTTTTATGTCTGTGATGTCATCACAATCTGGCTGGTCTTCTCTTCAAGGCAATTTAAGGAAATTAAAGAAATTAAGGAGTTTAAGGAAAATGAGGAAGCTGAAACATCTGCCCAAACCGGCGCAGGTTATTCCGGCTGAAAGGAGGAATCTGATGCCAACCGCACAATCCCAACGTAGTCAAACGTTAGTTCAGCAGAACCAAATGCACCCCGGTTTTATTGTTGAAAGACCTTCTTCTATGTAACTAAATTTATGGCAAACAGCTAAGACGTTGTTTTTCAGTTACTTTTTGCGAACGGCGATTCATCGCTTGGGGACTCGGCAGCAATGGAATAACATAAATAACAAGAACCTCGTTACTCTTATGTAACATCCCCCTCAAGCCGCTCATTGAAATACCGCACTCCCCGTGTTACTATTATGCGTGCTGCATGAAAATGATAGGGAACTCATTACTCATTAAAATGAAAGTAGAATACAATAATTTGAATAGATGAATAATGGTAACGAGGTTGGGTCTATTGGAATCTTTTCAGAGCCAAAATGCTTTATTGAGTAAAACTTAAACAGTTTTCCGGTTACACGCTACGAATAGACAGCGACTAATTTACTTGAAACACGCCCCTTCTTCGATTTTATATCCTCTCAATAATTCGTCTGTCTTCAGCGCTTTTTTACCCGGTAACTGCAATTCGGTAATGCCGATACACCCTTCGGCGCAAGCGACGTGAAGATATGATCTATTATCGGTACATATACCGCCTGCAGGATATTGTCCTCTGGCCTCCACTTTTTCAGATGCATATATCTTTATTGTCTGCGGCTCTTTTTCCCCGGCATACAGCTCTGTCCATGCGGCAGGATAAGGCGATAAACCACGTATGAGATCATATACCTCATCCACAGGTCTATTCCAATCTATACGGCAGGTCTCTTTAAATATCTTCGGAGCGGCTTTCAGAGCGCTTTCATCGGTAAACAATTGTTCCTGCGCCAGAGGCTCTACTCTGCCTTCGAGTATCAAATCCACCGTCTTCCGGACCAACTCCGCGCCAATACACATCAATTCGTCATGAATCTTGCCCGCATTGTCCTTCTCCCCTATCTCTATCTTTTCACTAAGGATAATCTTTCCCGTATCTATCCCGTGAGCAAGAAAAAAAGTGGTTACTCCCGTCACTTTTTCCCCGTTGATTATCGCCCAATTGATAGGCGCCGCGCCGCGATATTGAGGAAGCAAGGATCCGTGCAGGTTGAATGTGCCTAAACGGGGCATATTCCACACTGCTTCGGGAAGCATACGGAAAGCGACAACGACCTGCAAGTCGGCCTTCCACGCTTTCAGGCTATCGAGAAAGTCTTCATCCTTCAGTTTTTCCGGTTGTAGCAAAGGTAAATTTTGCTCCAGGGCATATTTCTTTACCGCCGAATATTGTATCTGATGGCCTCTGCCGCCGGGTTTATCAGGCATAGTGATCACACCGGCCACATTGTATCCGTTTTCGACAAGTACCCGCAAACTCTCCACTGCAAAAGCGGGAGTACCCATGAAAACGATTCGCATATCTTTCTTTTCCATCAGTATTTTTGATTTCTTTACAACAAAAGTAGCTAAAAAAGAAATCTCCCGCAAAAACGCAAGAACACAAAACATGGACAAAAAGCGCCCCCATGGATAAAACGATAGCGGCAACCGGAGCAGCGCCCCCGATCTGTGGAATTTATACTTCACGCGGCATGCTTTTGTGCAGGAATACATTATAATACAATGCATGGGATTCATATGCCCATGCGTTTTTTACCATATACCTTCCATGCGCAAAACCAAGCCGTGCACGGTATAACTACGCTCCGTATGATTGTTAATTGTAATCCGGATAAACAGATTGCAACCGACGATATAAAAACAGCCTCTTCGTTTTATTTTTACCCCAAATTCCGATAATTGAATATAAAAAGGCGGAAATATATAACAAATTATTCGATCAAACCTAATATCTTTGCCGAAAAGTTAGAATTTTGGATTATTTAACTGTTTTCCCCGTGTTCAAAAAAACAGTACCTACACAGGTACCAAAACGAATTGATTTACAAATATTTATCTCGATCCATATTTTGATGTTTAATGTAGACGAGAATTGTAATCTGCATATTATCAATGAATTATAAAATTAACGTTCAAATATGACTTGTTTTTCTTGATATAATATGTGATTGATTATTTGATATTTATGTTTGTCTAAAGTACCTGAGTAGTTACAAAAAACATTTTTTCTCCATGAATAAAACGATATCGGCAACCGGGACAGCGCATCGAAAAATGTTTGCCCGTTTCTTTGGACAGGGAGTCTTTTCGCTGTTTCGAAATTGTGACAACAGTTCAGAGCAATCGGGGTCAGGCGCCTTTTTGCGTTTTTTTCCGGCTTTGCCTGTGATATTGTTCTTCTTGTTCTTCCTGTTGCCGGCCTTGTCGCCGGCACAGGGTTTTCCGGTTGTGGAGATAAAATGAAGAATGAAGAATTAGGAATGAAGAAATCAATGAAGAATGAAGAACTCCTGACGTGGTAAAGCTTTAATTGCTTTTAATGAATGATTTATAAAAACAATACCCCGA
>JAISSD010000132.1 GCA_031273295.1 Prevotella sp. | reverse complement strand
CCTTGACAAAGGCTCGGTAGCTCCTTATGACGGTAACTATGACTTTGGTGATAAAAAAGTTACAGCCGTATCCATACCGGGGCCGGTCACTTCGGGCACATCCTCTCCGGGCGTCAATGGAGAAATTCTCTATTCGCTGGACGCCGATGACGGGTTCAGTAACAGTCTCTCGTGTACGAACGTCATTTATATGGCAGAACAATACGCCGAGCCTGCCGTCAATGGCGGCGGCCCTGCAAACCGTCCCTACCTGGTCATAGGAGGCAAGTACAACGGTTCACCGGACGTCACCTATTACCGCCTTGACTTTGTCACGGGTACCTATCCAAGCCAGACCTTCCTGCCTGTCCTGCGCAACCACCGCTACCGCTTTGACATCACGGAGGTGAAAGGCCCGGGTTATGATACGCCGCAGGAAGCTTTTGATGCAGTCCCCTTCAACATGACGGTCAGCCTGTCAGCCATGAACGAATCCCTTGTCACTTCATACGTCTACAACGGACAGTATGCGCTGGGGACAAGCCATGATTCATACAATCCCGACAACAGACAGCATACGGACACCCTGTATCTGTCTACCACCTATGGAAGCTACAGCGCCACTGCATCAAGCAACGGGGACTGGTTGAGATTCGGTTCCGTTCCCGGTAGCGGAAACGCCTCCATTCCCGTCACAACAGTGTCGAATACGCCCGTCATGCTGATATTCAATGTCACTGAAAATGACACCGGCTTACAGCGCGATGGTACTATTACCATTACTTCGGGTCTGTTGAAGAAAGAAATAACCGTCATCCAGAAAAATACCGAAAACAGATTCCTGGTAACTCCGGCGAATTCAATCTCTTATACCAGTGGTGGAACCAAAACCGATTTCAGGGTCACATCGTCCTGGAAATGGAATGTCAGGATCAAGGAAGACCCGGACGCCATTATTACCGCTTTTACTTCCAGCGGGAATACCGGGACAAGCCTGACTTACAATTTTACCCTTGCCACCAGTACACCGCGCTATTATATGTCTGCCACCCTCGCCGCTACCCTTGTCTTCTTCAGTCCTGCCGGCGAATTTCCGGAAGAGGAACGGACAATCAGCATACCTGCACATGCAATCACCTATCAGCCGTCCGCCCACAGGGGCTGGGCGGGCAGTAACATATACTGGAACCAGTCTCTCAGGGGCGGTAACGGCGCGTTGACCTTTGCCGACGCCCCGTCCAGTACCAAGGGTGACGCCCCGGAGACTTACCAGGGTGTATACTTTATGTGGGGCAGCCTCGTGGGTCTGGACCCGAGTTACTCGTATACAATCACCGACAGCGACAAGAAGTCCGGCACTCTCAACTGGACCGACGCTTGCCGGGTCTACGTACCTACATGGAATCCAAGCGACCCAACCGCCTCTTCCTGGGCGGGTACCAAAGCCGGTAGCTCCGTTCCCGTCTACACTGTCTGGACTGACATTCCGTATGTAACGGACGGCAATACCACCACCCGAAACGACGCCTATCTCACCCGAAACGACGCCACCCCGACCGTCGGTAATGACAACAAGGGAGGACATGTTCCCGTTCCCGGTGAAACTGTCAGCCCTGAAAACATGAAAGGAGATATCTGCCGGTACCTGACACAGACGGGTGACGCTCCGGGTGCGGCAACCGGAACGAAATGGCGTATGCCGACCTCTACTGAATTTGCCAACCCATCCGGCACAACGACGATTTCTGATTATGTATCATGGGGCAACTTTAATTATGGCAATTCAACAGAAGCCACTAATAGCCCAGCCGGTACCTTCCCCGTCCCGGCTGGCCGTTACAAAAAATACAGCCATCTGTCGTCATCCCAGCAGCTACCCGTCGCCCAACAGCCGCTCTTCCCCGCTGCCGGAATTCGTGCTGACGGCGGTAGCTTATACGGTGTAGGCCGAGACGGCGACTATTGGTCTTCCTCGCCGAATGCAGCGGACGCGTATCGTCTGTTTTTTCACATTGGCTCTGCGTCTCCTGGCGACAACAGCGCTCGACAGTACGGCTATGCCGTGCGTTGTGTCAAAGAATAGTGGCGGAGCAGGAAATGAATGAATCGTAATGCCATCGAAACGGGTAAAAAATACCGGTTGAGTTATTATCCGGTAACAGGCATCTTTAAAACGAGACAATAAAAACGGAGCGTATCTTGAATAATTACGCTCCGTTTTCTTTTCGTCGCAAGGGGGGGGGATTTAACGGCGCTTTGTTCCGCTGTTTGCCGATTGCAATCCTCATGAGATAAATCGATACCCTACCGGGCGACGCGTCCCTTATCTTCTTTTTGTTATTTTCATATTTTCATATTTTCATATTTTCAACTAAAAAAATGCTGTTGAACGTAGAAAGCGGGATGCAGGCATTGCAAACTTCAATCATTTCGATGCTAAAATATTGAAGATTAAACTTGTCTGCAAAATTGATTCTAAAATATTGTTTGCAATAATTGGAAAAACAAGCCATTTGCAAAAAAAATATTTTATCTTTGACGTTCGCGAAGTAAATTAAGGCGTTAAGTATAATTTTTTTGCGGCATGCTTTTAAGCGCTTGAGGGAACTCGTTTTCAATACATTAAACATCAATAATTTACAATTTGGATAGCTGATATTTTTTATGAACTTTACAAATATGAATGGCTTGCAAACATGCTTATATTCAATCGGTTACCTGTGTTTTTCAACATGAATTTTCAACTGTTTCGCCGGTTTTAATGTTTATCCTGTTTTATAACGAAGCATTGAAAGCGGCGTAATTATTATTTTGCTTATGCCGGGGTAGTTGTATAATTATGCGCCTCCGGCAGTCGGCCGGTTAACACATGATACATTGTTATGCTTGACAGAGAAGATTTTGAACATGCTTTTGATCTTTATTACCGGTCGTTATGTAAATACCTGTTGTTGTTTACGGACGACTTCGGAATGATTGAAGATACGGTTCAGTCCATATATATCAAGCTATGGGAAGACAAGGATACTGTTTCTATCAATTATATAAAAACATACCTCTTTGTTTCCGCCAAAAACAGGATACTCAATTCAATACGCGACCGGCAAAAAAGAAGAGATCTCCTCCATGACTATTTTGTAAATGAACTGGCAAAAGAACAGGCGGATGAAATTATCGATATCGACGAGTTTATTTCTTTGGTTGAAAAGTCGGTAGATGAACTGCCTCCCAAAACCAAAAATGTATACTGTTTGAGCCGTTATGGCAATATGTCCTATAAAGAAATCGCCAATAGGGAAAACATATCTGTAAAAACAGTCGAAAACCATATTTCGAAGGCTTTGCAGAGAATCAATAAGCGCCTGAAAACATATTATAAAAAGGTATTCGGTATTTTCCTGTAAAATTCTTTTACAAAGAGTAGGGGATTTCCGCAGGTCAGGTGTCTCAACAATAAAGAAGAACATAAACGATAAAATGAGAAAAGAATATATTTATACCTTGATTTCCAGATACTTTAACGACGAGTGTACCCGGGATGAGAGCGCTTCTATTCTTGATTGGTGCAATCAATCGGAGGAAAATAAAAAAGAGTTTATTCGGCTGAAAAAGGCATGGATAATATCCGATAGAAAGAATGATGAATATATTTCTTCCTCCGCCCCGAATATCCGGAATAACATACTGGCCGGCATATCTCGAAAGACGTCAAAAACATATATAAAACGCCCGTTGGTCTATTATTCGGCAATATCTGCGGCAGCGGCGATTATCCTGATGTTTTGCCTTAATATATTCGTGAATGGCAACGTTCGGGGTAGTGACGCCGGGTATGCGTGTTTTTATATGCCCCGGGGCGAAAAAGGCCGGTTATTCTTGCCCGACGGAACAAAGGTATGGCTGAACTCGGATTCCAAACTGACCTTCGGGAGTGATTTTAACTCAAAAAACAGAACTGTCGGTCTTGATGGCGAGGCTTACTTTGATGTAGCCAAAAGCGACAGGCATAAATTTATTGTGAAGACAGCTTCTGTGGATGTTAAAGTGCATGGAACAGCGTTTAGCGTTGCAGCTTATGCACAGTCGGGCGTTGTAGACGTTTCTTTGCAACGGGGGTCGGTAAGCATATACAAAGGCGGATCGGATATGGAACTGGCGTCTTTGGTTCCGAACCAGCGCATATCGATTGATAAAACATCATACCTCACAGAGATTCATTCGTTTACCGATAACCCGGATATATCGTGGACATTCGAAGAACTGATATTTGAACATGCGCCGCTGAAAGAAGTCTTTTCTAAAATGGGGAACTGGTATGGAGTGAACATCGCGGTTGCATCGTCAGCGTCGCAACAAGATCTAAAGTATCGCTTCAAAATAAAGAGTGAATCATTGATTGAAATTCTGGAATTAATAAATAAAATAACGCCAATCGAATACAAAATAGACGGAAAGGAGGTGCGTATAAGATATAAACAGAATGCCATGAAAAAGGTGCAAGGAAGTACAAGTTCCTCACACCCTGTATATTAACAAGCCATATTTCTCGCCGTATAGCTGTATTGTATAAATACAGCAGGAGAAAGGCATGCTTTTTACAAAAGTAATTAAAAATATAGCAGTTACGAATTTAAAAACCAGATTAAATGCTAAAAAGAATCACACTACTTATTTGTTGCATTTTTTTAACAATAATTTGTACGTCATTAAATGCACAACAAAGAATAGATTTGAGCCTTAAAAATGTCAGTATAGACAAAGTAATAAAGGAAATAGAGAAAAAGACCGGCTATTCTTTTATGTTTGACAGTTCGTTGGATCTTACCGGAAAAGTGAATGTTGAATACAAGGATGAACCTGTCAATACTATCTTGAACTCTTTATTTACAGGAAAAGGTATTACTTGCGAAATGTCAGGAAACCAGATCGTCTTGACGAAAGGAAACCCGGTGCAGGATACTCCCAAAAAAACAATTGCAGGTACAATATCGGACGTGAACAACGAACCCTTGATCGGAGTTAGCGTAGTAGTAAAAGGAACTGCCAATGGTACGATAACCGATATGAATGGCAAATATACCATTAGAGCAAATGAAAAAGATGTACTTGTATTTTCATATATGGGATATACGGCACAGGAAAAAACCGTAGGACGCAATACGACATTCAATATTACCATGCAGGAAGATAACGTTATGCTGGACGCCGTAGTTGTTACCGCATTAGGTATTAAACGCGCCGAAAAAGCGCTGAGCTATAATGTGCAGCAAATAACAAATGAAGACCTTACTACGGTTAAGAACGCCAATTTTGTAAATTCCCTGGCCGGGAAAGTCGCCGGAGTGCAGATCAATTCCAGTGCGGCAGGTCCCGGTTCGGCTGTTAAAGTAATTATGCGCGGTTCCAAATCCATCACACTTGGAAACAATGCATTATACGTGATCGATGGGGCGCCGATGAATAATTATACGGGCGCGAATACGGATGCAGGAGTTTACTCGTCGCAGCCGGGTACAGAGAGCGCCGCCGACATTAATCCTGACGATATAGAAAGCTTGTCTGTGCTTACAGGCCCTTCGGCCGCGGCGCTTTACGGATATGAAGGCGCAAACGGAGTTATCCTTATCACTACCAAAAAGGGGCGCGCCGGCAAAACTTCTGTTACTTACAGCAATAACTCTACTTTTTCTTCTGCTCTGAAGATGCCCGAATTCCAGAACAGGTATGGAAATGTCGAAGGTTCGGTAATGAGCTGGGGAGCCCCTGCCGGTTACAGGTTTGATCCTGAAAAGTTCTTTAATACGGGAACAAATATTGCCAATACTGTTTCTTTGTCGACAGGTAGCGAATACAGCCAAAGCTATTTCTCCGTTTCGGCCAATAACGCTTCGGGTATACTTCCTAACAATGATTATGACAGGTATAACTTCACATACAGGAATACGTCCAGGTTTTTGAATGATAAACTGGAATTGGATGCAAGCGTGAACTATATCATACAGAAAAGCAAGAATATGGTTTCACAGGGACAATATTTCAATCCGTTGCCTGCTCTTTATCTTTTCCCGCGCGGAGAAGATTTCAGGGAAGTACAGTTGTATGAACGTTACGATTCTTCGCGGGAAGTCAATACCCAGTTCTGGCCTTATGGCGACCAGGGCCTGTCTTTGCAGAATCCATATTGGATCATGAACAGGATGAATCGTCGGGTAGACCGCAAAAGGTATATGCTGTCTGCCGGTTTGAAGTACAATATTACCAATTGGTTGAATGTAGCAGGACGCCTAAATGTAGATAATTCCAATTTCCGCAATACCGACGGACGCTATGCGGGTACATTGACAACTTTTGCGGGAAAGAAAGGACGCTATCGTTTGGAATTGCGCGACGAAAGACAGACTTATGCCGATGCGATTGCAAGTCTGGACAAGAAAGCCGGAGATCTTTCTTTTAATGTGAATGCAGGGGTATCTGTAAAAGACTACCGCATGGAAAGCCATACGGTAGAGGGCGATCTGGAAAAAATGACAAACTGGTTTACAACAGAGAATATGAGACGCGCCCCGGGAGTTTTCAAACTTGACGATGACGGTTCGAAACGTCAGACTCAATCTGTTTTTGCAAATGCCGAGATCGGTTATGATAATTTCCTGTATCTGACTGTCACCGGACGTAACGACTGGGATTCGGCGCTGGCCTGGTCTTTGTCGAAAGAAAGATCATTCTTCTATCCGTCTGTCGGACTGTCGGGGCTTGTCAGTGAAGCGGTCTCCCTTCCCAAATGGTTTTCATACCTGAAAGCGCGCGTAGCTTTTACTTCGGTTGGAAACTCTTACGGTCCGTATCTGACCCGGGAGTTCTATATATATGATGAACAAACCGATTCTTACGCATTATCGAGACTACGGGCGAATTATTATCTGAAACCGGAGATCACAAATTCATACGAAGCCGGGCTTAATATGAAGTTTCTGAACGGATCGCTGTCATTGGACGCTACTTGTTATCTGTCTAATACGAGGAATCAAACCCACCGGATCACAGAAGCCGGAGACATGTATGACGGAAGGCTCATTCAGGCCGGAAATGTAAGGAACTCGGGTATAGAACTGGCTTTAGGTTATGATAATAAATGGGACGATTTCTCATGGGCTTCCAATTATACTTTTTCCTGGAACAAGAATAAAATTACCCGTCTATTGGATAATTCCGATGAATATACAGGTATTACCACATTTGACAAGGCCACTTTAGGCAACCTCGGTTCTCCGCTTGTACGGATCACGGAAGGCGGTACTATGGGAGATATCTATATGACGTCCGATTTTAAACGGGACAACAACGGTTATATCTATCTCGATCATGCCACATTATTGCCATCGATGGTCAGCCTGAAGCCTGGCGAATATAAAAAACTAGGATCTTTATTGCCTGAATATCACATGGGGTGGCGCAATTCATTCTCCTATAAAGGTCTGCGGCTGAATGTCCTGGTTAGCGGGCGTTTCGGAGGATTGGTAGTATCCAACACCCAGGCCGTGCTCGACCGTTACGGCGTTTCCCGGCATAGCGCCGATCTGCGTGAGGCAGGAGGGGTAACGATCAATGGACGTAATGTACCGGCGCAGGACTTCTTTGATGTAGTAGGGCAGGGCACAGGCAAGGCCGACTATTATGTCTACAAAGCCGATAATATCCGCCTTCAGGAAGTCAGTCTCGAATACGCGATACCAAGAAGATGGCTGAGCAATATTGCGGATGTAACAGTTGGTCTTGTAGGCAATAATCTGGTGTTGCTGTATTGTAAAGCTCCGTTCGATCCTGAAGTTGTCGCATCGGCGTCGAGTACTTATTACACCGGTGTGGATTATTTTATGCAACCAAGTCTGAGAAATATGGGATTTAGTATCAAGTTACAATTCTAAAAAGAACTAAAACTATGAAGCAATATAATTTAAAAACAATACTGACTGCCATTATCCTGTCTTTTGCAGTTTTGTTTACGCCGTCGTGTACCGGAGATTTTGATAACCTGAATCGTCATCCGACTAATTCTACCGAAGACGACTTTGCAAAATCCGAAAGACTGGGATCCCTGTTTTCTTCTTTGATAGCTACTATGCACTATGCGCATGAAAACCGTAGCCAGATGATAGACCAGATGATAGGGAACCAGTATGGCGGATATATGGTAACCACGAATAACTGGCAGGGAACCAATTTCGGTACATTCAATCCGGCTACCGACTGGGTAGACTTTCCGTTCAGGACCATCATGGTGGATTTCAACTCTAATTTTATAAAGGTAAAGAAAGTTACCGAATCCAAAGGTTATATTTACGGATGGGCGTCTATCCTTAGAGTTGCTACGATGCTGCGTGTCGCGGATATTTACGGGCCGATCCCTTATTCCCGGATAGGACTTGTAGATTCCGATGCGATAGAATATGATAACGTACAGGATCTTTATCATAATATGATAGCAGATCTGGATTACAGTATTGCCGTATTCAAGAGTTACCTGGCCGAAAGTCCTTCGGAAAGTTCTTTGGCAGAGTATGATGTAGTATACTGGGGAGATTTTGCCAAATGGTTGAAACTGGCTAACTCCTTGAAACTTCGTCTGGCTGTGCGCATCGCACTGGTAGATACGGAATATGCAAAAAAGGCAATCGCGGAAGCCATTGCCGGCGGGCCGGTAGAAGCGAATGCAGACAACGCTTTTATTCCTACACGGGATAATCCTTATTATAAATCTTCGCATTCATGGGGAGATTTGGCTATAAGCGCCACTTTATCTTCTTTTATGAATGGATATGACGATCCTCGCGCTCCGGTTTATATGACTTTCTGCTCTTTCGGTTCCACATACAGAGGAGTACGTATGGGTATCGAAAATATTATCAATAGCAGGTATTCAAATGCGGCTTATTTTTCCAAACCTGCATTTACGGCCAATTCCCCGTTAATGGTCTTTTGTGCCGCAGAAACAGCTTTTCTTAAAGCCGAAGCCGCTTTAAGAGGCTGGATCGCAGGAGGAGACGCCCGGGCAAAAACTTATTATGAAGAAGGTGTACGCTTGTCGATGGAACAGCACAATGTATCCATTGGAAACTATCTGGCAGGCACAACTTCTCCTGAAACGAACCGGGATATCTGGACCGGCGTCACTATAAACGTCGAAAGACCTATAACCGTATCCTGGGACGATACAGGCGCTACTCAAAATACCAGGTTGGAAAAAATAATCACTCAGAAATGGCTGGCTAATTATCCTCTGGGATTTGAGGCCTGGTGCGACCATCGCCGTACGGGATTCCCTCAGTTCTTCCCTGCTGTGAATAACCTTGGATCGAGCGGATTCATAGGCGCTATAACCAATACGCCATCGCGTATGGCGAGACGTTTGCCGTTCCCGCAAATTCAATATCAGGGGAATTATGAGAATGTCCGGAAAGCAGTACAAATGCTCGGAGGCGACGACGCCGCTTATACTGATCTTTGGTGGGCGAAAAAACGGTAAATTAACACTTAAACAGAAGATATTATGAACATAAATATTTTAAATAGATCATTCTTGATTGCTTTTGTCTGTATCCTGCTTGTCGGATGTAGCGACTGGACTGAAGTAAAATCCGTAAATGATACCGATCTGAATTTGACTACAAAAACAGACGGATATTATGCCGCTCTTCGCGAATGGAAAAAGACGCCGGGATTGCCTCAGATTTTTGTGTGGTTCGATAACTGGAACGGCGTTTCCCCAACGGGAGAGAACAGTCTTCGCGGATTGCCCGATTCTGTAACTATAGCTTCAAACTGGGGCGGTCATCCGAAATTCTACTGGGAGAATGAACCTGACCCGTCGAAATCGCTGAATGCTACAAGAAGGGCCGATATGGAATATGTGCAAAAAGTAAAAGGCACGAAAGTAGTAGTAACGCTTTTCTCGGCGCATTGCGGCGATGATATGCAACCGGACCCGATCTACAACATCGGCAACAGTTCTGACTCTGCCGTAATAAGGCCTGCGATCCGAAAGTACGCAGAAGCTATCTATGACGCCGTAGTGGCCTCGGGTTACGATGGTTTCGACTGGGATTATGAGCCGTTCGGTAGCGGAGGTGGCGCGAGCAATCCGCTTTGGTACAACACGGCGCAGCGAAAATTATTTGTCGAAGAACTGTCTTACTGGTTTGGAAAAGGTTCGCAGAGAACCGACAGAGGCGATCGAAAACCCGCCAAGCCCGGTCTCCTGTTCATCATTGACGGAGAAGTCGGAGTAGGCGGACATATGGACAAAGACTGGCTTTCACACTATGTAGACTATTTTGTACTTCAGGCTTATGGAGGAATGTATGACAGCCGTATGACAGGAGTGTTGACGGACATGGAAGAACATATCAAGGCCGGAAGAATTACTGCCGAAGAAGTTATTCGTAGAACTATCGCGACCGAAAACTTCGAAAGTTATGCCAATACCGGAGGCGGATTTCTGAAAATGTCGACTTATATTTACAAGAGTACTTTCAACGGGAAAGAGATAGACCAGCAGATAGGCGGTTGTGGTCTATACCGTTCAGGATTTGACTATATGCCCAAGGGACAAAGGGAGCATGACGGCTCTCCGGAATATTATTTCCTGCGCGTGGGTATCACCAACCTGTACAGGATATACTACGGGAGGCTGAATCCTGCTCCGGAACCTGCACAACCATAGTATCAAGTATTATAAACCGGTATAATTTGTAATTAAAAGAGCTTATGAAAAAAGTATATATATTAATCTTCACTGTTGCATTGTTTGGCATGGCGTTTACCGGATGTAACAACGCAGAGTATGAAGTAATAGATAATAGCGTATATTTGAGCGATGCGGCGGGGGCTACCAAATCTGCCACATTGACAATGGATAACGGGGTGGATATAAATGTGAATGTCCGGCTGGCAAAGAAAGTCGATGAAGACGTTGAAGTAGAGATCAAATTGAATCCGTCTTTACTTGATCCGTACAATAAGGCGAATAACAGCGAATATTATTCTGTTCCGAATTTTCAACTTCCTGACGGAGCTAAAGTAAACATTCCCGCGGGAGAGGCAGGAGCGGTTTATACGATTCGCGTTGAAGATTTCGAAACGGGAGGGAAACAATATGCTCTTGGCGTAGAGTTGGGCAATGTAATAGCGGGCGGAGTAGAAAAGTCGGTTTCACAATCGAAATTTATCTATCTGCTGGCTAAGCCCCTGAATGTTTCGGTACCCGTATTGAACGGCAGGTACGGCATGATCACTGTTGCACCGGACGCCTACTGGGGAATAACTACAACGCAGTGGAGCCTCGAATGTTGGGCGCGTATGTCGGCTTACAGTATAAACAACCAGGCTATATTCAATACCGGCAGTGACGACCATGAGATATATATCCGTTTTGGAGACGCCAACAGGCCATATAATTACTTGCAGATAAAAACATTGGGCGGTCAGGTACAGACTCTTTCCAACCTTGAGGCTGATAAATGGTATCATTGGGCTTTCGTATATGACGGCACAACCCTGACTGTGTATCGTAGCGGAGAGCAGGATGTAAAATTTGACCCGCCTTCTCCGGCAGGAGGATCCGTACGTTTTGATTTCATGCAAATGATAGCAAGCGGTTCTTATTTCCACGATCAATGCGCTATGAGCCAGGTTCGTCTTTGGAAAACGGCAATAACTCAAACGCAGATCAGGAATAATATGTACTTTTCTGTGAATCCGGCTAACCCTAATCTGATAGGATACTGGCCTATGGATGAAGGAGACGGTACTGAATTTGCAGATATTACAGGAAATGGACACGACGCCACCGCAGAAAGCGATGTTGTTAAAGGATGGGAACATAATGTCAGATTCGGACGCTAGTAATTGCGGCGTTAATTGTTAGTTTTTTGAGGTAATCATATCTTTAAATTTCCGGGAGCGGCGCTTTGCCGCTCCCGTTATTTATTATTTTAGCCAAGCGACGTAATCTTTTTCGCATAAACGTTTGTATAGAATATGATGTTCCGTATTCAAAGGGAAAAAGGCCGGAGTCTTTCATTTGAGTAACCTCCAATGAAGCGATTGTGGGTAAATGCGGCCCCTCTCCCCTCAACCCCGACAGCGGGTTGAATGGATGCATTCCAAAATCCCGTTTTTTTAATTATTGCTTTTTTAACACAAAGGGCGCAAAGTGTATCACAAAGGACACAAAGAATTTCCTTTGCAGATTTTGCGGATTCTTTGCGTTAAAAATTTTGGAGTACAAAACCTCATTTTTACCTAATTCCAATAAACAAAACAACCTCGGTAGCAATAGAATATCATATAGTCCCCCAACCTCATTACATCATTAAAAAATAAAGTTTTCTATCAGCATTCTATCCCTGACAGGACAGGGGCGTAGCATTGCCCGTCCCGCCAGGGATGGAATGCGAATAAATATCCCGTTTGTTTTTGTACGGTTCCTTGAATTTTATCATCAAACAATTAACAGGAAAAGAGTTGAAAAACAATGAGTAATGAGGTTTGGCGTTTGGGGTAACTCATTTTTCTACGAGGTTGTTTTGTCAAGAAAACCAAGTGGAAACATGGTGGCTGATTTTTATGGAGTTGACGAAAGAACGATAAAGCGTTATCTTGAAAGTCACGAGCAGGAATTAAAACACAACGGATATTTTTTATGCAGGGGTAAACTGCTGAAAGAGTTAAAGTTACAATTTGGTAGTGTCATTAATGCCCCGACCAAAACCACTGTCATAGGCTTGTTTAATTTCCGTTCTTTTTGAATATCGGTATGCTACTTTCCGAAAGCGAAAAAGCGAAGCAAGTACGTAGAGCTTGATACTTTTTCGGCAGGGAGAAGGGGCAGGAAAAAGACCTCCGTCCAAATTCATTAACACAAAGGACACAAAGCGTATCACAAAGGACGCAAAGAATTTCTTTTGCATTAAACCCAAAATGACCATTTCAGCATTAATGCACCGGAAAACTGCCTGTTTTATACGAATTAATATGCCATAATGCTGTTATTATCAATGTATTACATTTGTATTTTTCTTTTTTCTAATGGCGTCCATTAGAAATCAAAAATAGTAAATGGCTTATTATCAGCTAGTTATATTTTAATGGACATTTTGGAATAAACAGGGTGCAATCAATCAATAAATTGAATGGATTGACGGGCCAAGTACTTGCCAAACATGCCGCTTTCAAGAATCAAAAGAATATTTACTATCTTTGTCCAAATTAAAAAGGATTGATAAATAAATGGATATCCGGGACAAGGAAAAACGGTCGGACAAGCGGAGAATTGTCGCGGAAAGAAGGCGGCAAAATATTTGATTCGGGTAGCCGGACGCCCATTGCGATAACGATATTGGTAAAGAAAAAGAAAACAGAATAAATAACAATATGGATAATAACACAATTTCAACAATAGAGAGGCAAAATGTATTGAATAATCGTTTTGCTATCGAAGCCATTCAAAAGGCATTGAATGTTCCTGCTATGTTTTTCAATGAACAATATTGTTTTACCAAGCAAATGCTTGCAGATTTTTACGAAGTGGATATTTCTACTATAAATAGATATTTAAGCAGTCATGAAGATGAATTACGCCATAACGGATATTTTTTATGCAGAGGTAAATTGTTGAAAGACTTGAAATTGCAATTTGGTCATCTCATTAATGAGACGACCAAAACCACTGTCATAGGCTTGTTCAATTTCCGTTCTTTTTTGAATATCGGTATGCTACTTTCCGAAAGCGAAAAAGCGAAGCAAGTACGTAGCTTGATACTCGACATTGTGATTGCAAGTATTCACGAGCGCACGGGCGGTGGCACGAAATACATTAACCGTCGCGATGTGAACTACATACCAAGTGCAGTTGCCGAAATCAACTATCGGAAATCACTCACGTCGGCTATTAATAACTGCGTGGACGGACATCCGACAATGAAATATGCCAACATAACCGATTATATTTATAAAGCTGTTTTCAAGGAAAATGCCAAAGAATACCGCGAAGTATTGCGTTTGAAAGACAGTGACAAACCGCGTGAAACCATGTATTCGGAAGTGCTTTTGATGATTGCCGCTTTTGAAAATGGCGTTGGATACGAAATCAAAGAGCAATTTAAAGCAAACGGCGGGCAACTTTTGTCTCTACAAAATGTGTATGACATTATAGATAAATTTGCAGAGCACCCTTTCCAACAACCGCATTTGAATGACGCCCGGACCAAAATGGCTTCACGCGATTTAAGTTTCAGAGATGCTTTTCACGGTAATATTGCCGAATACCTGAAAGCCGTAACGCCCGAAGAGTACGAACGGTTTATCGGTAGCGAATCCATAGACTTCGACTCCATTTTGGAAGCCAGTCAAGATGTGTTGAAACGATTAAAACAATCTGAAGATGAATGAAATACAATATATTTCCTATAATGAAGCGTTGACTGTTTATCAAAAAACGATAGAAAAAAGCGGTGGCGGTTTTTCCGGTATCAGGGACGAAGGAGGAATAAAAAGTATTCTCGACTTTATGCAGAACGACTTGTACTATCCCGATTTTGTTTCCAAACTGAGTTATTTGGTATTTCGTTTTTGTTCGGGGCATTTTTTCAACGATGGCAACAAGCGGATTGCCATAACGCTTGGCACATACTTTTTACACAAGAACGGACACCATTGGGCAGCAGCTCAATTTATGCAACGAATGGAAGCAATCGCTTACCATATCGCGGCTTCGCATATCGGCGACGAGTTGTTGTTGCGCATTATGAAATATCTTGTCGAATGTCAAGATTTTGACGACCAATTAAAAATAGAGATTATCAATGCGATGGGAAAAGAATCAAGTGACAGGAATAAACAGGGTGCAATCAATAAATAAATTGAATGGATTGACGGGCCAAGTACTTGCCAAACATGCCGCTTTCAAGAATCAAAAGAATATTTACTATCTTTGTCCAAATTAAAAAGGATTGATAAATAAATGGATATCTGGGACAAGAAAAAACGGTCGGAAGTAATGTCAAAAATCCGTTCTAAAAATACAAAACCGGAATTGACATTGAGGAAATCCCTTTTTGAAAGGGGGTTCAGGTATCGTGTGAATGATAAAAAACTTCCCGGAAAGCCCGATATTGTTTTGCCTAAATACAAAACGGCGATTTTTCTGCACGGTTGTTTCTGGCACGGACACGAAGATTGTAAACATGCCTCGACCCCAAAAACAAATACGGATTTTTGGGTAAATAAAATCACTTCAAACTCGGAAAGAGACAAAATCAATTTACAGAAACTTACTGCTTTGGGGTGGAATATTATAACCGTTTGGGAATGTGAAATCCGGTACGCACACAAACGCAATATTACGCCATTGATCGATAGAATTTCAGCGGCGTTGCTTGAACAAGCGCCAAAGAAAATAACGATGAAATCTTATGGGGAAAGAGAAAACGAAATAATGTCGGTTGCAGAGGATATTGTTGAGTATCAACGAAAACCTTGAACTTGTTTTAATAAAAACGGTCATCCATTGCAATATGTGCAACAAGGGTATGGCTGCAATCGCAAGGATTAATAACCTGAAAACGATTAAGGAAAGTTTCCTCGTTTTTGTGGTGTTGCATATTCAATTTTTAGTCAGCCTCCGACAAATGTTCTTTGATTTAATGTGACAATACGGGTGAAAAGTATAAAATAAAGAAAACCGAACCCGGAGTTTCATCAGGCGCTTTACTTGATGGAAGAGTGGTCAATAAATTCAGCAGCCCGCCAACAGGGAATAAATTTTCCGGTTGGTTATATATTCAAGCCTGTACTCGTGTTCGGGGATTATTTCCCTGTCCGCAAATACATT
>JAISSD010000111.1 GCA_031273295.1 Prevotella sp. | reverse complement strand
ATCCCGGCAAGAACCGGGTAACGAATTTTCGTCTTTTTGTGATCATAACTCTCTCTTTATAATTGGCAATCAAATAATTAACGGTTAATTGAACGGCAATACGACAGGCCGGAAAAGTTCCCATATTTGAAACAAAGATATTTAATCCTGTTGACTGGTTTGTTACAGATTTCCGCCTTTTTATATTCAATTATCGGAATTCGGAACGGAAACAGAACATTTTGACGGACGAATACACGGATGTAATACACAGGCAACCGCAAACAGGGCGCACACGCAGGTTTGATCGCCAAAGAAATTTTTAACCGCAAAATACGCAAAGCAAGGCGCAAAGTACGCAAAGAACCGGCATGTTATGCCAGGCCGGGATATGAAAGACTTTCAGCCTTGGCCTGGCAAAGGCTATAGCCGTTAAGGTCAAAATTATCCAGGCCAGTTAAACGACTGTTAACGAGTAAAAGCAGTTTTCATCCGGGATGGCCGCTTCCCGGAGAGAAAAGGGACATTTCCATTTCTGAACTCCTGCTCAAAAATATTTCCGGTATATTGCACTGTATTCCGGCGACTCCTTAACCTCCCTTATCCATACATTGAGCGAGTCTAAAAGTACAGGCGACTTCCGGCTTACAGCCCAAGCTTCAATGTGGGTGAATCCTATCAGTGTGTAATAGTCTATCTCGGGTAAAGACCCGGCTATCCTTTCCGCGCTCTTTTCATCACAAACAGCATAATCCATATCTTTAGACGCCACCAGCATTGCCAGTTGTTCGGCCCCATAGGTAGGATCTTCTTTTATATAGATCGTGTCTCCTATCTCGTGCGACAGATTCCTTATGCGCAATATAGCCGGAGAACTGGCCGAAACATGCAGCGTTTTTTTTGCCAGATCAAGATGGCTCCGCAAGGGTTCAATATCCCCGTTAAACTCTTTTTTGCGCTGTATAAGCGCCTGTCTGTTCAGGGCGACAGGTTCGGTAAAAAACAAGGTTTCCCGCAATTCGGAAGTAACGGGAATATTACGCGCCATAATATCGTATTTCCCCTGTTTAAGCCCCTGTATACTCTTGTCGAGACTTGCTTCCAGTGAAATTTCAATCCTCACAGGCACACGTGATTCCAGCAATTGCACAAGGTCGTGGACGAAACCCGAAATAGTGTCTCCCGAAACGAAGTAGCCTACCGAATTGTAGTCCGTGACAATATGCAAAACGCCATCGTCCCTTATCCGGGCAAAATCCCTGGGCCGGCCGTTTTTACGGAACACGAAAACCGAAACAATTATGAATACCGCAATGAATATCATGGCAGATAACTGGATTTTCTTCTTTGCCATGATGCAATCAATTGTTGAACCGCCACGAAATCCCAAGTTTCAACATGCGGGGATTTACAGGATAACGATAGAGAGTAAACGACTGTCCGTTACCCATTCCGTTTGTCAGATTGTACATCATAACATAGAAACGGGTATATTTCAAATGCAAGTTCACATATGCCGTTGTTAGCGGGAAATTGCCTGTTTTCTCATTCCGCTGGTTATAGAACTGCATCGTAAGCGGCTCGTAACCGGGAGCATAATATTCGCTGAAAAAATGGCCGTCGACCCCCATTTGCAAAGTCAGCACTTTCGCGATCCTGGTCATCAGGTAAATATTGGAATAAATACTCAAGTCCGGTAAAGGGATCACACTCTCGTTGCCTGACTTTTGATATACTATCCGGTTATCCCAATGGAAAACGCCTGCCTGCAGATCCTGGTCTAACCGTAAAGAAACTACCTGAACATTACCCGGACTCTGCGCCGTTATCCTGTTCGCATTATAATAAATACGGTTCTTTATATTTTCCACTCCTCCGCTAACGCGCGTTTTGGAAAAAGACAATTCGGGAAGATTGATCTCCCCGCCGACATACACCCTGTTTGTATTGCTGAAACTAGTATTCTCACTGTCCCAGTTCCAATATTTGGAAGAGAAATTTTTTTCAAAAAAGCTCGGACTTATACTTTTTATATACCCGTTGGCTTTTGCCGAAACCTGCTTTCCGAAAAGGTTCAGCATCGTGATTATCTCCCCTTCCAGCCTGTAGTCTTTTCCGTCCAGAATATTAAACTCCGCCGAAGCTCTGTACTTTAAATATTTCCCTTTCTCTTTAG
The DNA here is from genome assembly GCA_031273295.1 of Prevotella sp. Classification (GTDB taxonomy): domain Bacteria; phylum Bacteroidota; class Bacteroidia; order Bacteroidales; family Dysgonomonadaceae; genus Dysgonomonas. Next base: position 5,615 of record JAISSD010000111.1, on the reverse strand, counting down.
ACAGGACGCCGCCTATGGTCAACGCGTTTTCGCCATACCGTTCGTGCAATCCCGGCAGGCTTCCGGGCATCGAATATTTACGCATATCATACTCGATAAAAGCAGTCAACCCGAATTTGGTCCATTTGCGGAACCCTTCATTCATAGCTAACGCAAATGTGTTTTTGAATGAATAATATGACATAAAGTCGTTTATATGACTTTGATATTTGGGGGCTGCATGTACATCTCCTTCCAGATTGTTATAATACCGGTACAGAGTGTCCATCCCTGCATAATCGGACAGGAAGCGCCGTTTCTGATCCGTATAATGCGTGGTGAAAATTACGCTGGCCAAGGGAACATAATCTTTCTTCTTGCGCCAGGCCCTGGTCGTATCATTCACCATGTATTCCTCTTCGTCGTTTCCCAAATCGTAGCGGTTGGTCACATAGAGATGCCGTCCACGCAATTTATTCCAGGTACTTTGCATCCTGACGGGAATATCAAGCGTATTACCCGTAAAGCGGGTGTTTATTATTTCATCCGAATTCGGGTTGGTAATATACAGGGGATTCGTGACGCCGCCATTTTCAATATTGACAAAGTTATTGTTATGGAAAAAAGCATGCATCCTGTATTTATCTCCTATATAAGAGGCGTAAAAATCATAGTTCATCTGTTTGTTCGACAATGAAGCGTAATTTCCGCGGGAATAAACATAGTCGAAATCGAAACCAACATTCAGTTTCTTTCCCAAATTCATGGAAACCTCCGTTTGCAGGCGTTGTTCGGCGTTTTCTCCACCACCTCCGGTCTGATACAGGACATTCGAATACGGTACTTTTGTATTGAGGAAATACTTGTCTTCCGGATTTTTGCGCCAGTAACGCATCGCGTCAAGAAATATAAAACGGGACGATTCGGGACGTTCAAAAAATATGTTCGATTGAGCCGGAGAGCCAACATTTCCAAGATAGCCCATAGATACTCCAAGCCCGTCGACCAGCATACTCTGATGAAAATTCAGTACAGCCGTGTCCATCGGTAAAAAAACACGCTCGCCCAGACGGGGCGTAATCTTCCATCCGTAAACAGGCGGCGCTTCTATCCTGGCCGTATCTGCATCTACATCTGTTTTCGCGCCGCTTGCCGGAACATTTCCGGAAACAGGAGGCAATGGATCCGCTTTCCGATCCTGAATAAGGGTTGCCGCCCCGTCAGGGATACGCCTGTTATCCTGGGCATTCAGCACAGAGAATACAACAAAAAACAAAGATGCTATAATTATATATTTTTTCATCGGTGCAAACTTACACAAAAAATGAAAAACGATAAGTTAATGTTTCTATAAAAACAAAGAGCAGTATCCATTTCCTGTCTCAAAGAACGGGCGCTGCATCAAATAACTCCTTTGGTAGAAGGAAGTTCGTAATTGAAAATATCTCTTTTCCTGGCCATTTTCAGCGCACGGGCAAAGGCTTTGAATATGCCCTCTATTTTGTGATGCTCGTTTGTTCCTTCCGCTTTTATATTCAAATTCATTTTAGCGGAGTCGCTTAACGACTTGAAAAAATGCAGGAACATTTCGGCAGGCATATCCCCTACCCTCTCACGATGAAATACGGCGTCCCATACCAGCCACGGGCGTCCTCCAACGTCAATAACCGCCGAACAAAGGCAATCGTCCATTGGCAGGCAGTATCCGTAACGTTCTATCCCCCGTTTGTCGCCAAAAGCAATATGCAAAGCCTCGCCCAATGCAATGGCTGTGTCTTCTATCGTATGATGCTCGTCCACATCAAGATCGCCTTTTACCCTGATCGTTAAATCCATCCCCGAATGCTTGCCGATCTGCTCAAGCATGTGGTCAAAGAATCCAAGTCCCGTAGTTATGTCGCAATTACCCTTTCCATCCAGGTTCAAGGCGACATAAATATCCGTTTCCTTCGTTGTACGTTTCACTTCGGCTTTGCGTTCCCCCGCAAAAAGAAATTCGCTGACAACATCCCAATCGGAAGTCTGTAAAACACAGACATCCTTCAATCCGGCAGGAATATCCATGTCATCGCGCAGGAATATTGCCTTTGCGCCCAGATTTCCGGCCAGTTCCACATCCGTCAAGCGATCTCCTATAACATAGGAGCGGGTCAAATCATATTCCGCGCTCATGTATTTGCCGAACAGTCCTGTTCGGGGTTTGCGCGTGGGCGCATTATCCTCGGGGAAACTGCGGTCGACAAGTATATCGTCGAAAACGATACCTTCTCCCTGCAATGTTTTCAGAATCAGGTTGTGGGCAGGCCAAAAAGTATGTTCGGGAAATGATGAAGTCCCCAATCCATCCTGATTGGTCGCCATCACAAACTCAAAATCCAGATTTTTACGGATAAAATAAAGATTGCGGATCACTTTGGGATAAAACTCCAGTTTTTCGAGACTGTCCAGTTGACAGTCAATCGGCGGTTCGATGACTATGGTTCCGTCGCGGTCGATAAACAATGCTTTTTTTTTCATTTATTTTCTGTTTATTTTTCAGATATGCACATAGCCTGTAAAGTCTCTATCAGCATCCTGTTCTCATCGTCGGCACCCACTGTTATGCGCAGGCATCCGGCACAAAGAGAAACGGTATTCCGGTTGCGCACTATCACGCCCTTATCCGCCAGCTTCCTGTACAACCCGTTTGCATCCGTAACTTTGACCAGTATAAAATTGGAATCGGTCGGGTATATTCTTTCCACAAAGGGAAGTTTAGCAAGTTCGTCAGTCAGATAATCGCGCCCTTTCAACAAGGTTTGTATCCACTGTTTTCTAAGCTCCGGTTTATCCAACTCCCCGTTCACACAGTTCTGGGTAAGGATATTCACATTGTATGGATATTTTATCCTGTTAAACAACCCGATTATTTCCGCCGAGGCAAACGCCATACCCAGACGTACGGCGGCCAGTCCCCAGGCCTTGGAAAAAGTTTGCAAAACTATCAGGTTCGAATATTTATCCAGACTGTCAAGCCATGTCTCTTCCTGTGCAAAATCTATATAGGCCTCGTCTATCGCCACGATTCCCCGAAAAGCATGCAATACCTTCTCTATTTCCCTTCTGTTCAACAAATTGCCTGTCGGATTATTCGGCGAGCACAAGAATACGAGCTTCGTGTTCTCGTCTGTTTTTTCCAACAGTTTTTGAGCGTCGAGGCCAAAGTTATCGTCCAGCAACACCTTGCGGTACTCCACATCGTTCACATCGGCGCAAACCCGATACATTCCGTAAGTAGGATCAATGGCCACAATATTGTCGATGCGCGGTTCGCAAAATATACGGATAACAAGGTCTATAGGCTCGTCGCTGCCGTTTCCCAGAAATATTTTCCCGGGTTCTATATTCTTTATCTTCGATATTTTTTCTTTTAACGCCCACTGCAAGGGATCGGGATAACGATTGTATTTGTCATTCAAGGGGTTTTCATTTGCATCCAGAAAGACGGACGCCTCGCCTTTAAATTCATCGCGAGCCGACGAATAGGCTTTCATATTCCATACGTTCATACGAACCAGTTCCTGTAACTTCATTCTCATTCAATTGACTTTAAACTTCGGTATCCCCTATGCAAACCGAAAACCTTGCGTAACGGGACTTATTACCGGGAACACACGGATCTGCACATGGATTACGCATACGATTTACACAAAGTATTTATTTTTAGAATCCGTTTAATTTTTTCAAAAATATGATTTTGAGATATAAAACAAGCCGGTTTGCAGTCGAAAAGGCGTAGAGCCGTTTCAGAGCCAAAGCGCTTCACTGAATAAAATTTAAACAGTTTCCTGTTAGCTAGCCTGAATACAAGGATCATTGTTAAAATCACATACATTTTGACAGTAAAAAATCATTGATCACGCTTTCCCGTAGGTTGTCGCCACAAATATAACGAGCGGTTCATCGCCTGTATTAATTATGGAGTGAAAGTTATCATCGCCCTGAACGGATGTGATGTTTCCCTTTTTCAGATTGAATTTACGGGTAATATTGCCGGCGCCTGCACGCTCCATATATTCGCCCTCGCCATGAACAATCACATACAGTTCCTGTTCCTTCCTTGTTCCATGCTCGTGAAATCCGGCCTGATCCCCCTTGTTCAGCAACACCATGTATGCGCCGATGCGGTTGTTAACCAGCTCTCCCTTTTCAAATACAGTCAGCATGTATACCACGCCATTACCGCCATACATCGGGTCGCGTTTTTCCACGTCTATTACCCCGCGCCGCGGTTTACCGAAAGGTACAAGCGCAACATCAACGTATCTTGATACCGCGTCTATTACCTGTTGTTTTTCGTTTTCCATTTTTATTTGTTTTTCCATTTTGGCGTGAGGAACGCCCGCTTCCATAAATTCATCTCCAATGATGTTATAACCCATAACTGTCCCGACAACTGAAAAACAGGAAAATTCCCACGGAAACCTTGCCATTGAATTGCAAAATAAAAAACAGACGTTTCACACAAGAATTTTCCTGCGAGGACAAAGTTAGGTAAAAAATCGAATACCCCGATATTCAAACAAATAATAGATTCGATACCACGCACGCTGCCGCGTAAAGCCACAGTTCAAAATCAACCGGACAAGCATTGTTCGGCCTGTTTTACATATGAGTACAGGGTTTTGCACGCAGACGACGCGGATTGAAGGGATGAACGCAGATTTTCCGTAACCGCAAAGAGCGCAAAGGAATGCTTTGCGCCCTTTGTGTTAAATGAATTTAGCGTTCTATTTTTATTCAAATTCCGCAAATTGGATATAGAAAGGCGGAAATATGCAATAATTCATTCGGTCGGATTCAATACATTTGTTGGATAAAGGGTACATGTTCGCGGAGCGACCAAATAATAGCAAATAATGTGCAAAAACAATATCACATACTCCATGAATAAAACACTATCGGCAACAGGATCAGTACACCGAAAAACGTTTGCCCGTTTCTTCGGACAGGGCGTTTCTTCGCTGTTCATTCTGACTAGACTACAGCAAGACCAAAAAATTCGGCCATGCGATAAATACAGAAAGATTGCAGGCGGCGATATGAAGAACAGCCTCTTTGTCCGGTTTCCGTATCTAATTCCGACAATTGAATATAAAAAGGCGGAAATACGTAACCGATTATCCGGGCAAACAAAATACCTTTGTTACAAAATTCGAACTCAAATTTAACCGTTGTTAACGTTCTGAAATCATATTATCTCGCATGAATAAAGCAATATCGGCAACAGGATCAGTACTTCGAAAAGCGTTTTCCCGTTTCTTCGGACAGGGCGTTTTTTCGCTGTTACGGAACTGTAATGTCGACGGTACAGGACAACCGGTGGCAGGCGCCTTTTTTCGTTTTTTTCCGGCGCCTGTCGTTTCGTTTATCATATTCTTTCTGTTTACCTTGTTGCCGGCTTTATCGCCGGCACATGGTTTTCCGGTCGCAGGAACAGGAATAAAGGGTAATGATACAGGGATAAAGGTTTCAGGAATCAGTCGCATCGATCCTCATTCTCCCAAAGTCTTTTACTTTCCTTTCGGAAGTTCTGATTTGCTAAGGGATTACGCCGATAACCGCAGAATGTTCGAGGCTTTGGATTCTTTATTGCG
>JAISSD010000067.1 GCA_031273295.1 Prevotella sp. | reverse complement strand
ATAACCCGCGGATGAGGCTGTGTATATCTGCCTTTCGCAATGGCATCCCGGTCTTCCTCCCTGATATTCAAATGTATCATGTCTTCTTTTTTGAGGCAAAGGTACAAAATATTTCTCATGCATCAACCGAGTTCAGTATATTTAATGGCTTGTATAATGAGGCTTTAAGTATTATTCCCGATTCCGAAGACAGGAATGACAAGGTTTTTTTCTATATCTATGAAAAATCTTATCCGAAACATTCTGTCGCCATTGATGCTGCGATATTCACGTTGATGGCTTACTATTTTGAATATTGTGATATTTTTGAAGCGCCCGTATGATACTGCCATCCAAACATATCAGTTTAGCGGAATCTATCATCGGATTGGGCGGGATTTTATTGGAAATCCTGATAAAACAGCCCTGTTCTTTGGATTCGTTATGGCAGGAATATTCTAAAATTAATAATAAGAAAGACTTATATCCGGCTTACCATAGTTTTGATAATGTTATTTTAGCAGTCAATCTATTATATATAATTGGCGCTATAACTATAAATGCAGAAGGGAAATTATACAGATATGAAGCTTCTTGAATTAAGTGCAAACAAGAAAAGTTTTCATACAATCTTTTTTAATAAAAAAGGGATTTCTCTTATTGTGGCTAAGAAAAGAACTGAAAATGAAAAGAATACTTACAACAGTGTGGGGAAATCCTTGTCAATAGCATTAATTCATTTTTGTCTTGCTTCCAATAAAATCCCTGCGTTTGAAGAACAACTTGCCGACTGGGAATTTTATCTGGATTTTGAAATTAACGGGGAAAAATATACATCCAAAAGAACGACAAAGAAACAAGACGTCATATTTTTGAATGGTGCGGAGATGTCGTTAGCAGATTTCCGGACAAATTTAGCGGAAAAGGTTTTCGGTATAGTTTCTCCTGTTAAATATCTAACATTCAGGTCTCTTGTTTCAAGGTTTATCCGTCCGAAAAGGAGCAGTTATGATCTATATTCGGATTTCATCAAAGAAGAAGAGGATTACTCCCGGTTATTGAATAATTCCTATCTGTTAGGACTTGATATTAGCAAAGTTATCAAGAAATACGAATTGAAGGAAAAATTTGATTCGGTGAAAGATCCAGGCGCTAAAATTCAAAAAGACCCTGTAATGAAATCTTTTTTCTTGAAAGACGGCGCTTCTGAAAATGTAGAAATCAAAATAGTGGAATTGGAAAGAAAAATATCAGGGTTACAGGCAAACATTGACGGATTCATTATTGCGGAGGATTATAATGAAATAAAGAAAGACGCCGACAGTATTTCCAATTATCTGAGAGATTTAAGGAATCAAGCTGCAAAAATCAGGATAGCTATTGAAAGTTTGGAAAAAAGTTTAAAGGTTAAGCCGGATATTACACATAAGCAACTTAAAGATTTCTATGCTCAAGCCCGAATACAGTTAAGCGACATGGTTGTCAAGAAGATTGAAGATGTAGAGGCTTTCAATGCTAAAATATTGGATAACAGAACTGTCAGTCTTTTAAAGGAGAAACAGAATTTTGAGAGTCAACTATCTGAAGTAGAGGGTAAAATAATTCATTGGGGACATTTGGAAGATGAGAAATTACAATATCTTAATTCACATGGCGCATTGGATGATTATACGCAACTAACCAACTTGCTGGCAGAGAATAAAATGAATTTATTAAAGCTCCAGCAATATAAACAATTGGTAAAGGAGTATAAAACCCGGCAGGAAGAAATAAAAAAGGATTTTGCCGATGAAAATATTGCAACTGTTAAATATTTGAGCGATATTGAACCTTTGGTAAAGAAAAATATTTTAATTTTCCAATCCTTGTCCGAACAGTTTTATGAAAGTAAATCATCCGGTATCACTATTGAGAACAATGGGAAGCAGAATAAACTTCGATTTGATATTAAGGCAAAAATTGAAGATGATACCGGTGATGGAGTAAATGAAGTACGGACATTCTGTTTTGACTGGACATTATTAAAAGGACAATATAACCACAATGTAAAATTCATATTCCACGATAGCAGGCTTGTATCGGAAAATGATCCCCGACAAGTGGCCACAATGTTAAAGATTGCACATTACGAATGTCAAAAGAATGATTTTCAGTATGTTTTATCTATTAACCAATCAACTTTGGATTTATTACAAAAAGAATTGAGTGAAGAAGAATACAAAACACTGGTTGTCGATACCGAGGTTTTGGAATTGAATGATATATCCGACGAGTATAAGTTGTTGGGAATCCAGTTGGATTTGAATTATACGAGAGAATAGGGTAAAAGTCGCTTTCGGGCGGCTTTTGTCATTTTATCTACTCTGCCCCATATAAACATCTAGTATTTTGCGTTTCAGCATGAAGGAATATTTATCCTGGATATATTCGTTTAATGCATTGATATAATTATTTTGCTGTTGAAGCAATTCTACAGTTGTAATGGAACCGGCGTCATATTGTTTGCGGCAGGTTGCAAAAGAAGCGGAATATGCCTTTTCTTTGATTTTTGAGGTTTCAAAACTGTTTTGCGAAGACGCCACGTTGCGGTATTCCTGCAAGATGGTCTGTTCCATGCCAAGTTTGGTTTGTTTTTCTTCCAGTTCCGCCTGTTTCAGCGCGATTCGGCTTTGCGTAACATTCGACTTTGTGCGGTTGCGGTCGAATATCGGAATATTCACTGTAATACCTGCCTGTACCGCAAACCGGTCGGAAAGTTGGGCGCCGAAACGGGAAACGCCATTCAAATGTTCGCTGCCAACACTGCCTGTCAAATTAACAGTCGGAGAATGACCTGATCTCGCAATTTTCACGACTGTAGCGGCAATCTCTACATTGTAGCGGCTGATACGAAGATCGGGGATGTTTGCCAAAGCCCTTTCCAACACGGTTTCTTCGTTGGGTAACAAAGCCATCCATTCAATGGATTCCGCATCAGGACACACAATTTCCAGCGCTTGCAACGGTTCGATGGACAGTAAACTCTTAAGCGCCAGCAAACTGTTTTCGCGCTGAATGATCGCTTCGGCAACATTGTTTTTGTCGGTGGCATACTGCGATTGCAGCAGCAGACAGTCGCTCTCAAGGATTTCCCCTAAACGAAAACGCTCACTACCAAGGTTTACCAGCTCTTCGCTTGATTTCAACAGTGATTGCCGGTATTTCAGTAACTCTTCGTTACCCAATGCCGAAAGGAAAGTCTGCAAGATCCGGATAACCAATTCGTTGTCATACTGTTTGGTCAGATATTCGGTTTGTTCGGCCGACAGTTTGCTCTTTTTGATGTTTTCGCTGATGCTGCCTCCCTGATAAAGAACCAGGGACGAATTAAGCCCGTAGCTGCCATTCCATGCGGCAGTATTACTTTTGGAGTGGTTCAGGTTTTCGCTAACGACGACGGACAAGTCGGGTAGACGCTCCCTGTTGGATTGATTATATCGGTCTTGCGCCTTCTCTTCATTCAACTTCGCCGATTTGCGGGAATAGCTATTGCTTAACGCAAAGTCGATACACTGTTCCAAGGTCATTTGTAAAGGATAAGTCTGTTTTTCCTGTCCTGCCGCGCCAAGAAATGCTCCGCATAAAAGCAGGATTAAAAAGAAATGTTTCATTTCGTGAATGTTTTTATTGATTATTAATTGTGTTCAATTTAGCCGGGACTGCTCCCTACTTGTAGAGACAAACGAGATGGAAAAATATTTTATCATGGTCAAACATTTTCTTCGTTAATTCCGGTTTATTCTTGTATCTTTCCCCAAACATATTATGGAACCGAATAAACCGGGAATACCGCAGGGGCAGCCTGTGCTCAGGACAATGCTCTCTGGCAAGTCCCTAGGGGACGATATTTTATACATTGCGTCGTCCCTGTAGATTTTCAGGCTGCAAGCAGACGTAGCGCGCAAAGTGTATCACAAAGGACACAAAGCTTTTCAATTCAAATTGTCGCACTGCAAAAAAAGAACGGTCAAATTCATTTAACACAAAGAACACAAAGAATTTCCTTTGCAGATTTTGCGGATTCTTTGCGTTAAAAATTTTGGAGCACAAAAACCTCATTTTTACCTAATTCCAATAAACAAAACAACCTCGTAGAGCAATAGAATCATACAACCCCCCGACCTCATTGCCTTCATTAAAAATAAAGTATGCAAAAGTAGAATATATTGAAAATCAGAAAGAACACCATGCCACAAAAGGAATACACTTGCAAGAATACGAAAGGTACGTTAAATTTTACCGGCAAATAATTAATAACAAAAGAGTTGAGAATAATTAGGTAATGAGGTTTGGTGTTTGTTGGTAACTCATTGCTACTGAGGTTGTTTTGTCAAGAAAATTAGGTAAAAATTAGGTTAAAAGCAATGTTTCCTCTTTGTTCGGTTTTCGTATCGAATTCCGATAATTGGATATAGAAAGGCGGAAATATGTAACAATTCATTCAACCGGATTAAATATATTTGTTGGACAAAGAATGCAATAACAGATAATGCGCAAAGACAATATCACATACTCCATGTATAAAACAACAGCGACAGCCGGAGCAGTACTTCGAAAAACGTTTGCCCGTTTCTTCGGACAGGGCGTTTTTTTTCCGTTCTTTCGGACTTGCCTTCCGAAAGTCAATATTATTCGGCCTTGCGCTCTGTATAGACAGATTGCAAGCGGCGATATGAAAAACGGCCTCTTTGTTCGGTTTCCGTTCAGAATTCCGATAATTGAATATAGAAAGGCGGAAATCTGTAACAGACCAGTCAACAGGATTAAATATCTTTGTTTCAATTAAGGGACATTTAAAACTTTTCCGGCCTGTCGCATTGCCGTTCAGTCAACCGTTAATTATTTGATTGCCAATTATAAAGAGAGAGTTATGATCACAAAAAGACGAAAATTCGTTACCCGGTTTCTTCCGGGATTGTTTACCGGACTGCTGTTGCTTTCCGGTTGTTCGCAGGATGATGCATCCGGCGTTCCTGCCGGTTCGCGCGTCATCGGTTTCCGCGCCCAGGGCGGTATGTCTGCCTTAAAGGCTACTACTACAGGCGCCGATTACATCCACAGTTTTGTTGTCAGCGCACATTACGACGACGGAGACGCTACACCCGAGCCTTGGGCTTTTCCTGCCGATTATTTGCTTCACGGTACTACCGTCTACCGCGGTGAGAGCGGTGCGGGTTGGGATTATTCTCCAAAGGCTTACTTTCCTGCCGGAGATGCCGGTTC
>JAISSD010000060.1 GCA_031273295.1 Prevotella sp. | reverse complement strand
CGCGGGGCTACGCCCCGGATACCGACTCGAAATGTTCAGTGCTACCGCCTGCCTTGAAATATTCAATGCAACGGGCGGCGCATCCAGGGGTTGCGTTTAAGTTTCCGAGTTGCAAGATTGATGTGGAATTTCAACTTTTTCGAAAAATGTATTGACACTTTTTGCACAAGCGTATATAATTCAATCCAACAAGTGAACACATCTATTGGCGCACGAAAAGAAACGGACAAGGAGCACATACCACAGAAATGGTCAAATTCCAACACATTCCAAATATCATCCTAAAGCAAAAATGGGGGGGGGCGGCCTAAGTAAGCCCTCCGAATCGCTATATATTTTCCTGTATCGTGACGAACGTTCAGAGCCGATGACGGTCTCCGATGTTCGTTTTTTTATGGAAACCGTTTCCCGTCAAGAGTCGGAGCATATCGATGAACGATACCCTCCTTTAGTGTGTGGATGAACCGTTAATGCAATATTCGTAGAGGATAAAAGGAGATTTAATGAGTACACAAGTCGAAGATTTAAAAACACTCCATGATTTATTCAAATCAGGAGTGTTAACTGAAGATGAGTATAATGAACAAAAGAAAAAATTACTCGATGTAAATCCACAGCAAAGCACTTCTCAAATTCATGAACCAGTTGGTGGTGGTCAGATAAAAACGATAACAATTAACAAAAATATTTTTGTTTGGGTGTTCAGTTTTTTGTTGGGTGGCATAGGACTTGATAGATTCATGAGGGGTCAGGTTGGCATAGGCGTTTGCAAATTATTATTTGGATGGCTTACTTTTGGAATTTGGTGTTTGGTAGATTGGATTATTGCCATGATAAAAGCTTATGGTGAAGCATATAAAAATGCCGAGGATATAACTTTCATCAATGGCAGATATTCTAAATAGAAAGGACGAAAAATGCGTATAACAAACATAGGTAATGAGCTCCAAAACTACAAGGAATTATTAGATTCCGGGGCAATAACAAATGACGAATTTCAAGCAAAGAAGAAAAATATATTAGCGAGGTCGGTTTCTTCAACAGAAAACGCAAGCATGACAAAGGATACTCAATTTTCATTAATATTGGGAGTTGTAATTGCAATAGTTTATTTTCCATTCTTAGAGATAACAAGTTTGGTTCGTTTAGGATCTGAATATTTCACATTTTCTGATGATGTTATAACTTATCCTTTTAAATATGTCAGCTTATATTTGGATTTGGAACCGGATTTTGTCGTAGGGTACATAATAAATGAGATATTTGATCTTGTTTTATTTGCACTGTCAGTATTAGTGATAATATTTAATATTATCAAACAAGTTAAGAGAAAGTAGTTTCCATGTTTCAACTGCCACTATTTCGCAAATTGCATAATTGGCGGATGAAATCGGACAGTAAAATAAAGAGTGAATGTTATTGTTATATTCCGAGATGATGACGGTGCTACTAGCGGAGGAGATCTTTGCTTTTTTGATTCTCTCCCCGGCGGCGCTTCCAAGCCATTTTCCTATGACACGGGATATAATAAGTGGATCACGAATACTTTTGAGTGTTTTGCATATATTGATTGAACATGTACAAAGCTATAAGAATTCCGGCAGTCGTAGTGACAATTTGACCTGCTAATTAAATATATTATGAAGGAGGAAAGATTTTATGAATACAAATGACTTATATCCGCTATTTTGGCCGCGATTTATCGAGAGATTTGAAAAAGAATCGACCGATTGCGTTTTTCAATCGTCAAACAAAGACAGATACTGGTTGTCAGCACCATCCAACTTCCGCGGTATCACCTATCAGGTTGCCGTCACAGGCGACAATAAACGTTTTGCGCAAGTTGCAATTTACATTTCGGCTTCCGGCGACCGCAATTACAACAAGGATGTCTTTGATCGTTTGCACCGCAGAAAAGATGAAATTGAAAACGAAATCGGTTTCAAGCTCCAGTGGCAACGAAAAGACCTCCAAAATAGTGCGGCGGTCGTATTTCAAAAGCACGATACAAGCATCACTAATAAAGACGAATGGGATGAAACCATTGCATTTTTATGCGAACATATGCAAAAATTTACTTGCGTCTTTGATAAATATTTAAAAGAGGTTATGAAAGAATTGGGATATTGTGAACACAATTGTTTTCACGTAGAGGAGGTTGAAATGAGTGTAACGGATGAAATTAGAAAGTTGAAAGAGCTGCTCGACGAAGGGGCAATCACGCAGGAGGAGTACGACAGACAAAAATCAATCCTGCATCTCTCCGACACAAGCGAGACACCTACCTCACCCGCGCAGCCCGATGCGTCCCAAAATGAAGCGGAGACCGTTCATGTAAAACCGGCGTCACTCCCTACGTCCTCCACCCCGATGAATTACGAGGAACTGGCTCGAAAACGGCGGCTCGGCGAAATCAGCTTTGACGAATATGTCAAGATCAAGGAATACTTGGATAGCGAAAAAGAAAGAGAACAAGCCTCGGCCTATCTCGCCACGAACGTCAAGACAATAAAAACCCTCCTGATTGTCGTGGTAATCTGCATGATCTTGAGCGTCATCGGAGCCATCGGCACATGGGTAAGCACGGCATCTTTTGTAGCAACCTTACAAGACCTTTACTCCTACGAGGAAGACGACTCTGACTATTAAGAGGACAGCAAGCGTTTTCTTGACGTCATACAAACATTTTGATATAATCTGCATATATCACAGACGTGGAGGTTATACGAAAATGCCAACAATCAGACCCAGCGCAGATTTGCGCAACAATTATAATGAGATATCAGAGTTTTGCCATCAGCATTCCGAGCCGGTGTATATCACCAAAAATGGCAGAGGTGATTTAGCGGTGTTGAGCATCGATGCCTATGAACGGCTCTGCGGAAAATTTGAGCTTTACCGTCTTTTAAACGAAGGCTTGGAAGCGGAGAAATCCGGACGTGTTCGTCCTTTCCGTGAAGCAATCGCAGATATAAGGAA
>JAISSD010000049.1 GCA_031273295.1 Prevotella sp. | reverse complement strand
AAGCTTTACCAGGGCGTCTATTTCAAGTGGGGTAGTTTGATCGGCGTTGACCCTGTTAGTAGCAGTTTCGGTAGTGACACATATTTGTTCATACCTGACTTGTCAACCGGCAAGTACATCAAGACTACCGTTGGCGATGTTGGAACCAATGCTTCTGTTTATTATGCTGCTGTAAGCAATTCCGTCACTTGGGATGCAATTCCTTATGTTACCGATGCTCTTGGCCCTGATTACCTCCAAACGAACGATGACTTGACGGCTTATTCCAATACCGCAAGTTATCAGGGTTACAGGGGAGATATATGCAGATTCCTTTCCAACAGTACTGGGGTATCCGGTTCTTGGAGGCTTCCGAAGTCTGCGGAGTTCGGCTACGGCGTTGATTATGTTATAACCGGTATGACTAACGCTGCATCTGAAACTACCACTGATGTCAACGGTAAGGATCCTATGACTTATTACGTTACTTCCGAAGCTATTTCCCATAACGGCAAGGAAGTAACCTTCCCCGCGTCCGGGTGCCGTAACTACAACAGCAACCTGAACAACGTAGGCCTCGCCGGCTTCTACTGGTCGCTGTCAGCCTCCAGCTGGGAGAACGCGTACAAGTTGCTCTTCAACAGCAGCGACGCGACCCCGTACCTCGGCTACGGACGGTACTTCGGCTTTAGCCTCAAGTGCGTCAGAGAATAGTAGCGCTGCAGGCGCTATTCGATTCATTTGATTTATTCTTTCCCGCATTAAAAGCGGGAAAGTTTAAAACCGCCGGTAGGCAGCCGATAAAAAAGAATTAAGAATTAAGAATTAAGAATTAAGAATTAAGAATGGAGAATGGGAATTGAGAATGAAGAATTAAGAATGAAGAACGAGATCAATGGAAAACAGACAATTTATAACGGAATATGTCAAGAGGGTTGAATCTTGCAATGCCTGCAAGTACGGGATGTGTAGTCCGGCAGAACGGAACAGGCCTCCTTGCGTTCGGCCTTGCAGGGATACAACCCTGACTGTTACAGGTTATTACTGGCGGCATGGGCGAAAAGTGTAAAACAGAAGAGAAATTGAGCCGGGAGTTTTGCCGGGCCTCGAGTACCGGCAGAAGAGTGGTTGATAAATTCAGCAGTCCGCCGATGGAGAAAACCAGTATCCGTCGGTTATAAATACCAGTCTGTATTTCTGTTCGGGCTTGTCCCGTCCGGAGATGCATTCAATCATTAAGAATTAAGAATGAAGAATTAAGAATGAAGAATGAAGAATGGGAAGCAACTATTGGTCGTCGTCAGCCAACAACGGGACGAACGCGTACAACTTGAACTTCAACAGCAGCAACGTGAACCCGAACAACAACGGACGGTCCAACGGCTATAGCCTCAAGTGTGTCAGAGCATTTATTTCAATTTTTCAGAGTCTGTTCAAGTTTTGCCTGTCGAAAGGATTGTCCCCGTTTTTTTTGGATTTCCTTTTCCATTCATCAATATTCGCACCCTAAAGAATTTTTTTACGCAAAAGGCGCAAAGTGTATCGCAAAGAAAATGCTTCGCATTCTTTGCATCCTTTGCGTTCTCTGCGTTAAACTGTAACTTTTGCATGTCCGTTTCAAAACAATATTTCGTCGGGGATATATCGCCCGGTAGAAAAGACAGGACAACCACACAGGTAAGGGCGCACACACGGGCGCGCCCCTGCGTTTTTGCCTGTATCATGTTATGGATGCGTTCCTGCGGAATGCAGGCGCTGCAAAATTCAATCATCCCGACGTATTCCGCTATAAATTTATTTCTC
Organism: Prevotella sp.; assembly: GCA_031273295.1. GTDB lineage: Bacteria > Bacteroidota > Bacteroidia > Bacteroidales > Dysgonomonadaceae > Dysgonomonas. The sequence goes on along the minus strand of JAISSD010000049.1, from coordinate 743 downwards.
ATGCCCAAAGGTCGCTTCACCGTTTGGAATAGCTTTAACCTGACGGCTATGCCGCAAGGTGTCCGAGATGGAACGCGGCGATACATACGAGCCAACCGAATCAAAAACGAAGTCAATAATTTTATTAAAATTATGCTTGTCTTTGGTCAATCGTTGAAAAATGTCTTTTTCGATAATGGTATTCAAAACACTTTGTACAAAATCGTCTGCCTGTCTTTGGCTGATATTCTTTTGTTTATGATATTCCGGTATACCGCCTTCCTGTAAGTAACCCGCCAAAAGTTCCATTTTTGACAAGTTTGGCGGTTTTGAATATGTAATTTGTTTATAATCAATATTATAAATGCCTGAAACCGCCAAAGTTTCGGAGTTTTGCAAGTTTGGCGGTTTTGAAATCATAAAATGGTAATATTCAGAAAATTGCAACGGCAAAACATTGGTTTCGATATACCTTCCCGTTAATAATGTAGCCAACTCGCCCGAAAGCAGATAGGCATTGGAACCGATAACATACAAATCGACATTTTTCTTTATAAAAAGTCCATCTACAAGGCGTTGTCCGGTACTGATAAAACAGGGTGTAACAGAATGATTTTTCTTTAAAAGAGGACTTGTATCTTACGGCGCCAATGCCTCCGGGAAAAGCAACATTATCAAAGCCATTCGCTTTTGTTGTTCTCTGGTTCTTTTATCGCACAACCACAACGAAAATAATACGTTTAATTTTTCGCCTTTCAAATTCG
>JAISSD010000269.1 GCA_031273295.1 Prevotella sp. | reverse complement strand
TGCACCGGTTTAATTAGTGAAAATTAAACTTAGTAATCACTTGAGCTGTATGCGGGGAAACTTGCACGTACAGTTCTTATAGGGGAAAGCGGCGGTAACGCCGCCGACCTACTTAATTACATTACGAATTATAACAAGGCCATGTCACAACCTTCTATCCCGAAAGGAACAAGAGATTTTTCGCCCGCAGAAATGGCGAAACGCAATTATATTTTCGATACTGTCCGTGAAGTATATGAACTATACGGTTTTCGCCAGATAGAAACGCCCGCAATGGAGAATCTTTCCACACTGACGGGAAAATACGGCGAGGAAGGAGACAAGCTCCTGTTCAAGATATTAAACTCGGGAGATTATCTGAAAGATATTGCCGGAGAGGAATTGTTGGAGAAAAATTCGAACCGTCTTGCCGCAAAACTGAGCGAAAAAGGATTGCGTTATGACCTGACCGTGCCTTTCGCACGCTATGTGGTTATGCACCGCAACGAAATAACCTTCCCTTTCAGGCGCTATCAGATACAACCCGTCTGGCGCGCCGACCGTCCGCAGAAAGGGCGTTACCGCGAGTTTTTTCAGTGCGACGCCGATATTGTGGGTTCCGATTCCCTGATCAACGAAGTAGAACTTATTCAGATTGCCGACGAGGTTTTCAGCCGTTTGGGAATCAGGGTCGGCATTAAACTGAACAACCGCAAAATATTATCGGGGATAGCTGAAATTATCGGGGAACCGGACAAGATAACAGACATTACCGTCGCTATGGATAAACTGGATAAAATCGGGACGGAAAAGGTAAACGAAGAACTGGCATCGAAAGGTATTTCCCGAAAGGCGATCGATCAGCTTCAACCGCTTATCTTGCTGCAGGGAAGCAATGAAGAAAAACTCGACACCTTAAAGACGACGCTTAAAGATTCCGAAACAGGGACAAAAGGAATTGAAGAACTCGGTTTTATTCTGGATAAACTAAAGATTGCCGGCATCCGCTCCGAACTCGAACTGGATTTGACGCTTGCTCGCGGACTGAATTACTATACAGGCGCAATTATTGAAGTGAAGGCCTTGGATGTGCAGATAGGCAGCATCACAGGCGGCGGGCGTTACGACAACCTGACCGGCATATTCGGAATGGCCGGAGTATCGGGCGTGGGTATATCTTTTGGCGCTGACCGCATCTTCGATGTGTTGAATCAACTGGATTTATATCCTGAAAATTCCAGCCGGAATACCCGGGTGCTATTCGTTAATTTCGGAGAAAAAGAGGAGGCTTACATATTACCTGTTATTGCCGGAATGCGCCGGGCCAATATCTCTACCGAGATTTATCCCGAACCTGCGAAAATGAAGAAGCAAATGGCGTACGCCGATTTCAACAAGATCCCTTATGTGGCCATCGTCGGGGAAAACGAAATGAACGGGAATAAGATCACCCTTAAAAACATGGCGACCGGGGAACAGAATTTGTTGAGTTTCAATGACTGCGTTTCAACCATAACATCAATGAGCGATTGACGGAACTGATTGTTGTATAATTGTTTTTTTTGTACTGAAAAATAAATGATCCGCAACAGTCTGAATTTTCCGGTTCGGGATTTTGCTACCGGCTTCTTTCGGATTCCACCTCACATTGGACGCCCTTGCCTTGAGCCAACGCTTGGCTAGCGCCGACCCTCATAGTATCTCCATTTTTAAGGCTTTTTAAATCATAACAAACTTTAATTTCATCTAATCCGTTCTCTGCTTTTTCAGTCCAATATTTTCATAATCCATATTTTGCAAACAAATCATCATGTGATATAACCTGACCATTTTCGACTTGCTTGACACCTTCCATGACTTCGGTTTTCAATTCTTCTACTGTCATAACTGCTGGAAGAGAGCAGTCTCTTTATTCTATGCAGACCTGATTTTCTTAATAACGCCTATATCCTTAACATTTAAAATAGACTTTATCAATTCTTCCTTTTCCATGTATAATAATGTTGTTTTATCCATATCTGTAATATTTTAATGTTCTACAAAGTTAGAATTTTTCTTTACTTGTTTAAAAACTAACAGGTTAAAGTTGCTAAACCGATATAGTATCAACATTTCAAAGACCTCTTTTGTTTTCACGGGTTTCCCCTGTCATTTTTTTTCCTTTTTCAACAACCGCATTTCAGAGAAGCACGGAGCATCGTCAAGAGAGTTGATATTTTTTAATCGGATTTTTAAGTGTCCAAGCGTAGCGTCCAGCATGGAGAATGACTAAAAATTTGTTATGAAAATATTAACGGCCTTTACATAAGAGGTTTGTCGTTCGGGGTAACTCATTGGCTCTCTACCGAGGTTGTTTTGTAAAAAAAAATCAGGTGAAAATGAGGCCTTTGTACTCCAAAATCCGCCATGATACAAATAAGATGTTCCTTTGCAGAGGTTGTTTTGTCAAAAAAATCAGGTGAAAATGAGGCCTTTGTACTCCAAAATCAGCCATGATACAAATAAGATGTTCCTTTGCAGAGGTTGTTTTGTCAAGAAAATCAGGTGGAAATGAGGTTTTCTGCTACCGAGTCCCCAAGCGATGAATCGCCGTCCAAGACAAGCAACTGGGAAACAACGCTTTAGCTGTTTGCCATAAATTTAGTTACATGGAAGGTTGTTACAAATTATTTTGTGAATCAAAAAATAATTTGCATCTTTGCAACCGAAATGTTCAGTTCCGAAACCTGCGTTTCGGAACTGAACATTTCGGAACTGCAAAAAAAAATAATTTCATGAAGTTTTATAACAGAGAAAATGAAATCCGGCGTTTACACGAAATCAGGACTCAATCAATTGAGAACGCACAATTTACAGTTGTTACAGGAAGACGCAGAGTGGGTAAAACTCAACTTTTACTTAAAGCCGCTGAAGGGCGGCCTACGCTCTATTTTTTTGTTTCGCGCAAAGCAGAAGCGTTTCTTTGTGATGATTTCGGACAGGAAATTGTCGAAAAACTGCAAATTCCAATGCTTGGAAACGTGTCAAGTTTCAGCCGGTTGTTCAAGTTTCTGATGCAACTTTCCACAACACAGAGCTTCAACCTGATCATTGATGAATTTCAAGAATTTTTGAATATCAATCCGTCTATTTATAGCGATATGCAACGCGATTGGGACACGTTAAAGGCGCAAAGCAAGATGAACTTGCTCGTTTGCGGCTCTGTGCATTCGTTGATGCACAGGATCTTTGAAGATTACAAAGCGCCGCTTTTTGGACGCGCTACCCACTTTTTGCAACTTAAACCATTCAAGGTTTCGGTTTTGAAAGCGATCTTGGCGGAAAACAATCCGAATTTTACACCGGAAGATATATTGGCATTGTATGCTTTCAGCGGCGGCGTGGCAAAATACGTTCAACTTTTTGTTGATAACAAAGCTTTGACGCTCAAAAAAATGCTCGACCTAATGCTTCGGGAGGATTCGTTTTTTGTAGCAGACGGAAAAAGTATGCTGATTGAGGAATTTGGCAAAGATTATGCGGTTTATTTCACAATCCTGTCGGCGATTGCACGCGGAGAAAACACGCGCGGAAAAATTGAATCGGTTGTGGGAAAGGAAGTTGGAGGCTACATTACGCGAATGGAAAACGACTATGGATTGCTGTCGAAAACCACGCCGCTTTTTGCCAAATCAGAAACAAAAAATGTGCGTTACGTCATTGAAGATAATTTTCTGACTTTTTGGTTTCGATTTATCTACAAATACAGCCACATTATTGAAATCAAACAGTTTGGCGAACTGCGAAAAATTATTGAACGGGATTATGCCACTTTTAGCGGCAAGGTTTTGGAAAAATATTTTCGCGATAAATTTATAGAACAGGGCGGCATTACCAAAATCGGCGGTTACTGGGACAAGAGCGGCGAAAACGAAATTGATTTAATCGTTTTGAATGAAATTGAAAAAAAAGCGCAAATCATAGAAATAAAACGCAATGAAAAACAGATCCGCTACAATATTTTGAAAGAAAAAGCTACGTCAATGCTTGCCAAAACAGAGCGCCTGAAAGGCTATAACATTGAATACAAAGGACTTTCGATGGTTGACATGTAACAATATCGCAAAATTCATTTTTTCGTGTAATCCATTTCTCTCTCTGGAAAGTCCCGCAAGAAACGATACTTTACATATCGCGCCGTCCCTGTGATTTTCAGGCCTGCAAGTAAATGTAGCGCGCCCACGTCTCAAATCCCGCGTTTTTGCCCGTAGTGCATTCATATCAATAGAAAAAACAGTGCAAAATGTATAGAGGGCCGATTTTTTTGTTGTGCAGAAAGTTAAATTATTTGAATGCAATGCTGTCAAAATCAAAATAATTTGTACTTTGGCGCAGAATAGCAAAAGATCATCAATAATATTTTTCTCTAAAACAGAGCCGCGTCCCATGCGAAATTTCTTTAAAAATTCAATAGTCATTCTCTTTGTCGTCTTGCTTGCCTGCGGAGCAAAAGATGACGGAGCCAGGCGGCGTTTAGATTCGGCCCGTCGTTTCTATGCCAATAAAGAATACCTGCAGGCAAAACAGGAAATAGACAGTATAAAGATCTTGTATCCGAAAGCATTTGACCAAATACGCGCCAGCCTGGTTTTCCTTGATACTGTAAGGAGAGCGGAAAACGAGCAGATCATTGCCGGATGCGATTCTCTCATTGCCCTGCATACGCCCGCACTGGATGAAATAAAATCCCGATTCTCTTTTCAACGTAATAAAGAATATCAGGAAACAGGATCGTATATACCAAAAGAAAGCGCTACGGGCGGCGGTATTACAGGCGCAATGTTACGTTCGGGCGTGGGAGAAGACGGTATATTATATATCGAGAGCGTTTTTGTCGGCCCAAAGCAAAAGCACAACAGGATAGAGGTATCGGCAAAAGACGGCTCTTTTGCCCGGTCGCTAGCGGTGAACGACGACGGCCTCAACTATCGGTTTTCCAATATGGGAAAAGAATATGAGATCATCCGTTTTGCGGGAAAAAGCGAAAACGGCATAGCCCGGTTTGTATTTACAAATTCAAACGCCCCTTTGACTGTCACTCTGGAAGGACAGGGGAAATATACATACAGCTTGTCGCAAACCGCAAAATCCTCAATTTCCGGATCTTTCCGGTTATCAACCATGATGCTGCAACTGGACAGCTTAAAGACGGCCAAAGAAAAAGCGGAGTATCGTATTTATTACCTTGACAACAAGAAAGGCCGTTGATATACCGTGTCCGGCATGGTTTTGTGTATGGAAAGCATATAGTAAAAAATGCATGAGTATATGAATTCCGTATATATCATATATTCATGCACAAAGTATGCCGCGTGAAGAGTATAAATATCAAAGTATCCCGAAATACGTACAGTCTTACTTTACGCCTCCGGCTTTCATCAAATTGGCTTCTTCAATATATTTATCAACTTCCATGGCAACGGGCGAGTTCATATATTGATTCTTGACTATTGTGAAAACCTCGATCACCTTGTCATAATTACCCTGATTCCGGTATATAAGGCCTGCCTTTTTGTATAATACCGGGCTTTGCACAGGATTGTCAACTCCTTTTGCAGCCTTGATATAATAAGAAACGGCATCGTTTTCTTTTCCGGTATTGCCAAGGCAGTCTCCAATGGCGCCATTTACCAGCTGCGACAAAACCTTGTCACTGCCGCCGAATCCTTTCAGATAATCTAAAGCCTTGTCATATTGACCTAAATTAGCGTAACAGATACCCGCATATAATTTTGCAAGATTTCCGGCATTGGTGGAACCATAGTCGCTGATGATAGACTCAAAACCCGCATATCCGTTTGAGTCGCCATAAATGGCAAGGGAATCCTGTCCGTTCCGGTAATACTGCTCGCCTTTGAATATGGCGACTTGCGCTTCGGTATTCCGGGGTTCCAGATAAAAGCGCCCGAATGCCAGATAACCGCTGACAACAACCGCTACGATCCCTATTCCGATCAACAATTGCTTCTGGTATTTTTCAAGAAAATGCTCCGACTCTCTGACTGCGACGTCGATCTTCTGCCAGTCTTTTTCTTCACGTAATTCAGCTTGTTTCTTTTTGGAAGACATTGTATTTATTATATTTTTTTGTTTATTCCCGAAATTAATAGCGACAAAAATAGCTGTTTTATCCTTATAAATAAAATCTTGACTGTTTTTTTTTCATTCCGTATAGAATTTTACAAGTTTCAATATGGTTCTTTGGCATACGGGACAGAGATCTTCGCATGTATTTGTCCTCGTCCGGCAATCGATAGCCGGGCGGTATACTCCCTTTTGCGAAATAGCCCGCGCCTTCAAATACGCCTGTATCACATAGAACCAGCAACCCAATCAGGCTCCTTGGCGCTACTTTTGCATGCCGTTTCAGATGAAGCCCCGGTCAATAAACCGGTTTGTCACAGTCCTACTTGCTCATCTCTCTCGATTTGTCGCCCAGATATCCTCCGTGATGGCGTTTGGCATAATCCGCGGCAGAGAATTTTATCTTTTTCATTGTTCCCACCACGAGAATATCCCCTATCACAGTCATCACCGTTGTCGAAGTAGTGGGAGTCAATCCCAGATTACAGACCTCGCCAGGGCGACCGGTAAGAATGCAAACATCCGCTTTTTGAGCCAGCAGGCTATCCGGATCGCCGGTGATAACAATGAATTTTATACCGGATACAAGGTTTTTAGCCAGAAGTATCAGTTCTATGATTTCCCGTGTCTTTCCCGAATTAGAGATGGCGAGCACAATGTCGTTTTCCTGCAAAATGCCTAGATCTCCATGCTGGGCTTCGCTCGGATGCAAAAATACAGCCGGCGTTCCCGTGGAACTAAAAGTTGTCGCGATATTTTGTGCAATTTGCCCCGCCTTTCCCATGCCGCTGGTCACCAGCTTGCCTTTTTTCAGGTTTACCTGTTCCACAATGAGGTCAATGGCTCTTGTATAAGCATCGCTGACTGGAATATTCAGTATGGCCGTAGCTTCGGTTTGCAATAGCGAACGTATATCCTCCGTATTCATGTATTTTATTTTTGCTACGCCAAAGATATAATATTTATCCCGTTTATATGATAGGGGAAATTACTTATCGCCAAACAATATTTCCATAAATTCTTTTCCCTTTATCAGTCCGTATGCTCCTTTAGGCGATTCCACTTCGTCATATACCCGGACATCGTCGGCTTGCCCGCCCGAACGGTAGATCAGGAACGGTACGGGTTTATTTGTATGCGTTTTTATGGCGCACGGAGTAGGATGGTCGGGCAGTATGGCGATTGTCACCGGTTCGTCCCAGCCTTTAGAGGCTTCATATATTGGTTTCACAACGCGGCTGTCCAGATACTCTATTGTCTTTATTTTCAGTTCGTAGTCGCCTTCATGCCCCGCTTCGTCGCCGGCTTCGATATGGAGATATACGAAATCGTCTTTTTTCAGCGCGTCTATCGCAGCCTGCGCTTTTCCTTCATAATTGGTGTTCCACAAGCCCGTCGCCCCTTCCACATGGATTAATTTTAGTCCTGCATATACGCCGATACCCATGATCAGATCGACAGCCGAAATCACGGAACCGCTTTTTATCCCGAAAAGCTCCTGTAATGTCTGCATTTGCGGACGATAGCCCGGCGACCACGGCCAGATGCTGTTGGCAGGATCTTTCCCTTCGGCTATCCGTTTCCTGTTTACAGGATGATCTTTCAGTAATTCCTGTGATCTCAGAATCAGTTCATTCAGACAAGCGGCTGTTTCTTCCGCTTCCGGCGTTTCCGGTTTTATCAGCACATCTTTGAATGGAGTTCCCGCAACATCGTGCGGCGCGGTGCAATTCAACTGCTTGTTTCCTCCTTCAAGTATCAATAAATGGCGATACGATACTCCCGGATAAAAAACCGCTCTGCCGTCATTCAGTTCCCGGTCAAGGAAACGGATCAATTCCGCAGCTTCTTCACTTGAAATATGACCTGCCGAATGGTTCTTTATTTTACCGTCTTCCATACAGATCAGGTTGCAGCGCATCGCCATCTCTCCGGGTAAAATATCAACGCCCATGCTGGCCGCTTCAAGCGAACCCCTGCCTTCGAATACCTTGGACACATCATATCCGAGTACCGACAGATTGGCGATCTCGCTGCCCGGCTTGAATCCTTCGGGTATAGTGTCCAGTTCTCCGCTTTTCCCTTTTGCGGCAAGCATGTCCATATATGGTTTTTTAGCCGCCTGCAGCGGCGTTTTGTCGCCTAACGCGGCGATGGGTTCATCGGCTGCGCCGTCGGCTAATATTATAATTGTTTTCATCTGTTTAAATTTTGTAAGTTATTGAAATTCAATCATACCCTTGTGTGTCAAAAATTGCTTTTGTCGTAGGTGTTTCATTATGATAATAATTTTGTTTTCAATTGATATATGGAACTTGCATGATTTTTATTGTCACGGACTTTGGTGATTTGACAAAAATCATGCTTCGTTTCATGCGTTATAATTTGTTTTTAACGATCATCAGGAACCCGCTATTGGCTCCGTCGAAAGTTGTTTCACGCTCTTTGGCGACTTTTGCATGCTCGTTTCATATTGGCGTTTCCCGCTCCTACGGGGAGGTATAACAGAATCGATTGTTTTATTCGTTCCGTTTATTTTACGAGGCCTTCATTGATCTCTCCCCCAGGGAAGGTTAAGAGGCAAATATCACCTTACATTCGCAATACTGATAATATCCGAAAATACCCCGGCGGCCGTAACGCTTGCGCCGGCGCCGTATCCCTTTATTATCATCGGGTATTCGTTGTAGCGCTCGGTTGTTATTTGTATGATATTGTTACTTCCTTCAAGGTCATAGAATGGATGATTCTGCCCGACCTCCTGTAAGCCCACTTCGCATTCTCCGTTTTCATATCTGGCTACAAAACGAAGATGCTTGCGCTCGCTTTCCAGTTTTTTCCGCCTTTCTTCAAAGACCGGATCCAGTTGCCTTATATTCGCCCAGAATTCTTCGATCGCCCCCTCAAAATATTCTTGCGGTACAAACAGGTTCTTCTTTACATCGGCTTGTTCTACACGGTAACCCGCCTCACGGGTGAGGATGACCAGCTTGCGCGCCACGTCCACACCGCTGAGGTCGATACGCGGGTCAGGCTCCGAGTATCCGTTTTCTTTTGCCAGATAGATCGCGTTGCTGAACGGTATATTTTCGCTTATCGTATTGAATATAAAATTGAGCGTGCCGGAGAGTACAGCTTCTATTTTTATGATCTTGTCGCCCGAATTGACAAGCGAATTCATTGTATTGATGATGGGAAGTCCTGCGCCCACGTTTGTTTCGAACAGGAATTTTATATTTCGTTCGCGCGCCGTATTTTTCAGTTTTACATAGTTATCGTAAGCGGACGAGGCCGCTATCTTGTTTGCCGTTACTACCGAAATGTTTTGCGACATCAAACTGCCATATATCTGTGATACAGGTTCGCTGGCAGTGCAATCTACAAATACGGCATTGAATATATTCATATTTATAATCCCGTCGCGCAGTATTTCGGGCGAGCCCGGTATGCCTTTTTCATCCAGTTCCGTCCTGTAGTTATCCAGATCCAGGCCTTCGCGACAGAACAATACCTTACAGCCTCTGGCTATACCCACAACGTTCAGCTTGAGCGCGTACTGCTCCATCAGTTTCGGCTGTTGCCGCCGGATCTGCTCTATCAGATTTCCTCCGACAGTACCAATCCCGACTATGAAAAGGTTCAAAGCCTTGTATTCGGACAGGAAGAAGGAGTCATGAATAGAGTTCAGCGCTTTGCGCAGGTACTTGTTTTTGATAACGAACGAAATATTCACCTCCGAAGCGCCTTGCGCGCAGGCGATTACACTGATACCGCTTTTGCCGAGCGTTTCAAAGAGTTTTCCCGCGATTCCCGGAGTATATTTCATATTTTCGCCCACAATGGCTACTGTGGCCAGTTCCGTTTCAAGCAATACCCTGTTGATACTGCCCAACGAGATCTCTTTTTCAAATTCTTCTTCAAGCACGCGTACCGCCAGTTCGGCGTCCGCCGAGCGAACGCCGATGGACGAGCTGTTTTCGGACGACGCTTGCGAAACAAGGAACACGCTGACGCCGTTTTTCGCCAACGCGCGGAATATACGGAAATTGACTCCGATAATACCTACCATACCCAGTCCCTGTACCGTAATCAGGCAGGAGTCGGAGATGGAGGATATACCCTTTATCATGGCCTTGCTCTTCTTTGTTTCGCCATCATGCGAAATATATGTGCCCGGAGCGTCGGGTTTGAATGTATTCTTGATGCGGATAGGTATATTCTTGTGATACACAGGAAATATTGTAGGCGGATAGATCACCTTCGCCCCGAAATTGCAGAGTTCGGTGGCTTCGGTAAACGTCAGTTTTTCAATAACATGCGCGTTGTTTATCACTTTCGGATCGGCCGACATAAAACCGTCTACATCCGACCAGATCTCCAGAATGCCGGCGTCGAGCGCCGAAGCGAAGATAGCGGCGGTATAGTCCGAACCTCCCCGCCCCAAATTAGTGATCTCCCCTGTGGTTTTGCAGGTTGATATAAAGCCCGCGACCAACACTTTTTTAGAAGAATTTTCAAATGCGTCCCGAATCAGCTTGTTTGACAATTCCATATCGGGAGTGTGCTTCCCAAATGCCGAACAGGTCTTGACGAGCCGGGTTGCATCAAGCGTTTCGTAGCTTGAGAATGCGTAGCCGATAATCAACGTGGACAGCCGTTCGCCGTAGCTCGCTATCTTGTCCGACGTCTTGGAAGAAAGATCATTGATAAGAAATACGCCCTTGAAGATGTTGCCGAGTTCTTCCAGCAATTTATTAACCTCAACCGCCAGCTTTTCACGTTGAGGCTCGGATATATCAAGCTCTGCAACAACGGTTACATGCTGTTCTACAATTTCCCCGAAGACCTTTTCGTATGAATGATCTCCGTCGGAGGCCAGCCGGGAGGCCGTTAACAATTTGTCCGTTATACTTTTGAAAGCCGAAACTACCACGACTACGGGTTCTTTTACCCCGCTTATTATCTTCTTTACATTTGCTATGTTAGCGGCGGAACCTACGGATGTTCCGCCAAATTTCATTACTTTCATTCGTATTCCGGTCTTTTTTTATTTGTCAATGATAGTTACCGCCCGTTTTTTCGTGTCAAATTTTACAAATGGAACTTTTTGGGGCGCCCAATTACCATCTGTCGCGGATTTGGTTGTTTTACGCGGAATTCCCGTAATGAGAGCCAAAGCTTCCGCCAACAGAGGTTCCGATTCATCTCCCAATTCGGAAAAACCTCCTTTCCATACAGATAATAGCGGAAGCCTGTTTTCAATCTTGTTGCCCTTCTCGTCTATATAAAATGCGTCAACCATTTCATAGCCTTCTTCCCATTCCGAAACCTCATAATCAGGAGAAAGCCCGTTTATATAATCGCCTTTTCCGTCGGCGTCGGTAAATTTTGAGATCAAAGGCTGCAATTGCCACAGGATGCGCTTGTCGTCCGATTTTATGGTCTGCGAACCCTTGTCTTTGCCAACAGTGGTTTCGCCGATATGCCATACGGGCATATATGGCCTTAGTCCATGCATTAGCAGTTCACTGGCCGAAGCGGTATAACCTGTCGCAATAACATACAGGCGGTTTAAATTTAAACGGGGAATATCGACCTGTGTTCCATATACCTTGTCAAGGAAATATTCGTTAAAGGCGTCGGGGCCGTATCTGGCAGTTAAAGAGTCTGTGTAATATTTATTGTATGTTTCCTTTGTAAATATATTTCGGGTATTGCGGTTTGGTACCAAAGCGCTTGCCAGATCCATAGCGGAAGTAAGATAGCCTCCCAGATTGTATCGCAAATCAAGGACAAACTCGGTGACTCCAAGGCTATTCAATTCCCTGATCTTTTCTATCAGTTGAATATCGTATTCATAATTCTTGTCAACGCCATCCGAATTCCGTTCGAAAGCATTATACACCAGATAACCTACCTTTACCCCGTTTTTAGCCGTTATAACTTTACTCAGGAATACAGGCGCCGGCTGAGGAGCAGAGGGAGAAAAGGCGGCCAAAGTCTGTTTTTGTCCCGCTTTATTGTAAATACCAAGAGTATAGCTGGCTGCGCCTTTCAATACGGTTTCATAGTTGTCGTAAGTAACAGGAGTTTTATTTACCTCATGGATGACTTGTCCGCGTTCAACTCCTTTTTTTTCCGCATCGCTGCCTTTGTCTACCGATATAACAAAAAAACCGAGAACAGAGTTTGGGGAACCGGGCGCAGTAAAATAGGATTGCGGGATATAATCAAATCCCAAACCGGTATCGGCAAAAAGAGATTTCGTTTGTTTCGATTGATCTTTTTCAATCCATGAAAAACGGTCTCCGTCCACAGAATTATATTTGTAAAGGATATCGTAAAAAAATTTATCGGGAGATTGCATATGATCGGGAGACTTGGGCAACTGTTCATTCCAGAAATACACCCGTTTCATCCAATTGTATGTCCATTTGTTTGTAAACTCTTCATCTGTCGACGAGTCCGGGTCTTCATCTTTTTCACATGCGCCAAAAAACGGCGCCAATACTGTAATTAAAATAAATAACGGTTTTAGTTTCATGCGCTCCGGTTATTGTGATCTATTGTAATAAATTGTTTATGAAAATCTGTTTTTTAAAGACGTTTGCAAATATATGAATTAAATATTCTTCTACAAAATTAAAATCCCTTTGCCTTGCCGTATTATTTCCGGTTCATCGCTTGTGCAATCAACAACGGTCGACGCTTCCATACCGCCATATCCTCCGTCAATAACAATATCCACCCTGTTCCGGTACTTTTCGTAAATCAATTCCGGGTCGGTAGTATATTCCATCACTTCGTCCCCGTCTTTTACCGATGTTGTCAATATCGGATTTCCCAGATCATGAACGAGTTCGCGTATGATGTTGTTGTCGGGGATACGGATACCCACAGTCCTTTTATTCTTGTATATTTTAGGAAGGGACGATGTAGTGTTCAGAATGAATGTAAAAGGGCCGGGCAAATTCTTTTTCATCACCTTGAAAGTATTGTTGTCAACCCTGGCATATTCGCTTATATTACTCAGGTCGTAACAAATAATGGAGAGGTTGCTTTTTGCCGGATCAATATCTTTCATCCTGCATATTTTCTCTACCGCGCGTACATTGAGCGCGTCACAGCCTATGGCATATACGCTGTCGGTAGGATAGATAACAAGTCCTCCGTCCTGCAAGGTTTTTACAATCCTGTCTATCTCTTTCCGGCTAGGGTTTTCTTCATATAACTTTACAAGCATACTCCCTGGTTATTTGTGCGTCAATGTGTTTTGGAAACCGTTTAAATTTTAGTCAATGAAGCGCTTTGGCTCTGAAACGGCTCTTTATTTGTCGAAGATCATTTATCATCCGGCCCGCTAAACTCTTGGAAACCGTTTAAATTCCGACTGCAAACCGGCCCGTTTTATATCTCGAAATCATATTCCCGAAAAAATGAAACGGGCATGCAAAAGTTGCGCCAAAGAGCACAACGTTCGACGGAGCCGAATGCACCCTGTTGCAAGTTCCTTGTGACCGTATAAATCATATACATATTAAAAAACGGCTCACAAATAACATTTTATGAGCCGCCGTCATATTGTTTGCCGTTTATTTCTTTTCGATATAATCTTCAACAACCGCCCGGGTCAGCCCCATACTGGAGAATCCTCCGTCGTGAAACAGGTTTTGCATCGTCACCATACGCGTAAGGTCCGAAAACATCACAATGCAGTAATCGGCGCACGATTCCGCGCTGGCATTGCCCAACGGAGACATTTTCTCCGCAAAATCGAAGAATGCGTCCAGGCCGCCGATGCCTTGTCCGGCAGTAGTCATTGTAGGCGATTGGGAAATGGTATTTACGCGCACTTTCTTGTCGCGACCGTAAACATATCCGAAACTGCGGCCAAACGACTCCAGCAACGCTTTGGCGTCAGCCATATCATTGTAGCCTGTAAATGTGCGCTGGGCGGCAATATGGGTAAGGGCGACAACAGAACCTCCCTCGGCGATAGCATCCAGTTTTTTGGCCGCCTGCATCATCTTGTGGAAGGAAACAGCCGAAATATCCAGCGTTTTATCCAAAAATCCATAATCAAGGTCGTCATACGCTCTCCCTTTGCGAAGATTCAGGGACATGCCGATTGAATGAAGCACGAAATCTATTTTACCGCCAAGAGCTTCCATCGATTGTACGAATACCTGTTCAAGGTCTTCCACCTTTGTAGCGTCGGCGGCGATAACCTTTGCGTTCAACTTTTCGGATAAAGCCTTGGTCTCGCCCATTCTTACAGCTACCGGAGTGTTTGATAGCGTAATGGCCGCGCCTTGTTCCACGGCTTTTTCGGCGACTTTCCATGCAATTGATCTTTCATTCAACGCACCGAAAACAATTCCTTTTTTACCCTTTAATAAATTATTACTCATTTTTATCGTTTTTGATGATTATTAGTTACCTGGTGATGAAAAATAAATAACCTGCAACAGCAGGGCTGCATCCCTACAGGACAGGAGAGCAGAAACGCTTGTTCTGTTCTACCGGGCGACGCATCCACGTACGGGATAGAACACTGCAAAATTCAATCATCCCGACATATACTGTTATAAATTGTTTATTTCTCATGCCTTAAAAACATACGACAATTATTCATCGCACAAAAATAGTAAAAATGTGCAATAATTAGCGCCAATAACTTTAAAATTATGCGGCGAGATCAAAGCAAGCGCGATTTACCTGTTCCAGACCCTTGGAGCGGGAACAGGTTTTAACGGTTCTCTGTTTTTCAGTTCTTTCATTACTTCTTCAATGGCTCTGTCCAGTTGTTGGTCTTCGCCGTTCCATTCCTTGACAGGGTCGTTATCTATCAGAATATCAGGATCTACTCCGTGATTTTCAATGATCCAGTCTCCTGTTTTCGCATCATAACTGGTGAAGAAAGGCACACGTATGTCCGTACCGTCGATAAACGGCAGGGAACCCGATATACCTACTATGCCGCCCCACGTACGCGTTCCTATAAGTTTACCCAGTCCCAAGGCCTTAAAACCCCAGGGGAAAAGGTCGCCGTCGGATGCGGAATACTTGTTTACCAGACACACTTTTGGTCCAACCTGCACGGCGTCGGGAATAGTTCCTGTCCGGTTTGAGCCACGGCGCATTGTCAGGCGGTAGGGTTCGCGAGACAAGCGTTCGAGTATCATTGGCGATACGTTACCGCCGCCATTGGCGCGGTCGTCAATTATCAATCCTTCCTTGTCCAGTTGCGGATAGAAATAACGCGCAAACTCATTCAATCCGGCAGGCCCCATATCAGGAATATAGATATAGCCGACTTTTCCGTTCGACGCTTTTTCCACTTTTTTCAGATTGTTTTGCACCCACTCGTATTGATACAGGGAACTTTCTTCCGCCAACGGAATGATCACTATTTTGCGCGCCCCTTCCGGCCGGGCTTTGTTATTAAGGGATATTTCGGTGGGTATACCCGCTTTACCCACCAATAGAGCATACATGTCTTTCACGCTGTTGGCGGGAACTCCGTCGATGGCTACGATAAAATCCCCCACATTGGCGTCGATCCCCGCTTCAGTCAGGGGAGAACGTAATTCTTTGCTCCATGACGCTCCTTGAAGGATCTTTTCGATCCGGAAGAATCCGCTGTCGTGACGGGAAACCTCGGCGCCCAGCAGGCCTGTACCGATCCGTTTGGCGCGGTTTGCTTCGCCCGGATTTATATAGGCATGCCCGCAATTCAGCTCGCCGATCATCTCGCCAATGACGTAGTTAAGGTCTAAACGGTTTTTTACATAAGGCAATAAGGCGGCATATTTGGCTTTCATGGCTTTCCAGTCCACGCCATGCATATTCTCCAGATAAAATCCGTCCCGGTATACCCGCCAGGCCTCGTCGAATATCTGCGCCCATTCCTGCGGATAATCGGTCGTGATTTTCATATTGGAGAGATTGACAGGGTCTTTCAGTTCGGTTTTTCCAGATGGCATACCGGTCACGTATAATTGTTTGTTCTTGAAGAATAACGCTTTCTTATCCGTGTTGCCGATGTATATGGAAGCTCCGTCGGCGACGGTTTCTTCTTTCTGTGTTTCCAGGTCAAAGACCGTCGCGACTCCCTGTTTATTATAGTATACTTTTGAACCGTCGGAATAGAAGCCAGCATAATAAGCAGGAGCCACCGGAAGCTTCACAATGCGCCCGGTTATCCCTTCAAAATCTATTTTAACGGTATTCAACGAATCTTTTGTTTCGGCGCCAGGCTTTTTCGCATCGCCGGTTTTCACTTCCGCGTCTTTTTCGAGGAACGGCGAAGGGGTTGCTTTTGATAACAGCGCCAGATAAACTCCGTTCGAGGCCTGATAGACATGATTCCATTCTTTTGAACCGTACACCGGGTTAAAATCGCGCGCCGAAGTAAATATCAGGTATTTGCCGTCCTTGCTGAATGCCGGACTGTAAGATTCGTACCATTTGTCCGTGACCGGATATTCTTTCTTCGCGGCAATATCGAACACATAAATCACATTGAAGTCATTCTTTTCCATGCGGCTATATGCCAGCCATTTGCCGTCCGGCGAAAAAACAACGCCGCCCGGTTCGCCCGCAGGGTCTTGCAAAAGAACCGTTTTCTGTTTCGAGGATATATCCAGCAGGTTAATTCTGTTTTTACGGTCTGTGTACACAATGGACCTGGAATCGGGACTCCATTCAAAACCACGGATATAGGTATCGTTGTTTTTTGTCAGTTGCACGCGTTCCAAACCTGCCGCATCCTGTATGTATAATTCGGTTTCGCCTGTTGCGTCGGATATATAAACAATGGATTTCCCGTCAGGCGACCATTGAGCGCCGCGGTCGTGCGCGCCGGGCGAACGGGTAATATTTTTAGTTACTCCTTTCCCTGCCGGGATATTAAACACCTCGCCGCGTGCTGTAACCGCAAGCCTTTCTCCGTCGGGAGACAGGGACGCCGCCGTAATATATTCCCCGCCATCTTTAATTTCGCCGCGGGCATAGATATTATCGGAAGCCAGCGAGATATTGATCTTTAGGGGTTGTTTGGCGTTTGTATCCAGTTTATAAATATATCCTCCGTTTTCAAAGACGATGGTATTGCCATGACAAGCGGGGAATTTCACGTCATATTCCGTAAAACCGGTAACCTTGCCTGTCTGCTTTGTTTTTGTGTTGTAAACAAAGATATTCATCGTACGGTCGCGGTCGGAGATGAAGTAAATATCGTCGCCTATCCACATCGGCATAATATCCTGCGCATCGTTGTTTGTGATATTTTCAACGGATCCCGCATCGGGGTCGTATATCCGGATATCATCGGCCATACCGCCTTTGTAATATTTCCATGTGCGGAATTCACGCATCACACGGTTGTAAGCCAGCTTCTTGCCATCAGGCGAATAGCTGCAAAAACCGCCTTCGGGCAAAGGGATCGCATCCGACAAGCCTCCCTGATTGTTTACCTGATAGAGTTTTCCGCTGAATCCGTCGCCGATACGGTTGCGATATACAATATTCTTGCCATCAGGAGTCCATGCCATCACAATATTATTAGGCCCCATGCGGTCGCCAATGTCGTCGCGCCTGTTAGTAGGAGTATAGGTTATGCGGAAAGGCTCGCCGCCCGTCGCAGGAATTGTATATACTTCCGTATTTCCATCATATTGTCCGGTAAAGGCAATGGTTTTTCCATCCGGAGAAAACTTCGGAAACATTTCGTATCCGATATGGGAAGTCAATCGCCGGGCTTCTCCTCCATCTATAGAAACTTTATACAAGTCTCCGGCATAGGAAAAAACAACTTCTTGCCCGTTTGTAGAAGGGAAGCGAAGCAGACGCGCTTCCTGCGCAAAGACCGGTAGCAGAGACATGACTGCCGGTATTAAAAACAGGGTTGATCTTTTATTCATAATAAATCTCTATTTGATTTTTCAGATAAAGCAAAGTTAGAGCCTTTTTAATGAATAAAAGACAGTTTTATGAGTTTTTTACAAATTTAAATCCGAAAGAACGACAGGATGCAGGTTAACAGGCAGACAAGTAAAAACCCCGCAATCCGCCGTCCCCCGGCTCTGCCTGAAAGGATGCATTTGCCTGCGTCGATTTTGGCTCCGCCGATTTTTAATTCAATTCAAATTGTCGTTTTTCAAACAGTTGTCGTTTTAACACAAAGGACACAAAGAATTTCCTTGAAAATCAGGAAGAACGCCACGCCGCAAAATGGTAAAAAAACTCGTTTCCAGCTGATTCTTTTTGACAAAACAACCTCGGTAGAGCAATGGGATCATATAATCCCCCCAACCTCATTCATTCCTAATTTCAGAACTCCTGACCTGGCACAGATTGGATTGTCGCGATTTTGAAGTGGAGGGTTAAATCGGTACCCGGATAGCGTGTTTGAGATTGATTGATGGTATGTATCACGTTTCGGAT
>JAISSD010000226.1 GCA_031273295.1 Prevotella sp. | reverse complement strand
GCTACTGAGTCCCCAAGCGATGAATCGCCGCCCGCAAAAAGTAACTGGAAAACAACGTCTTAGCGGTTTGCCATAAATTTAGTTACATAGAAGGTTGTTTTGTTAAGAAAATTAGGTGGAAACGAGGTTTTTTACCATTTTGCGGCGTGGCCTTCTTCCTGATTTTCAAGGAAATTCTTTGTGCCCTTTGTGAAACACTTTGTGCCCTTTGTGTTAAATGAATTTTCTTGCAGTGCGACAATTTGAAACGCCAGTTCGACCGGTCGACGCGCAACAAGGGGATAGTCCGTACCTTTCATATCTATAGAAAAAATACACGCCCCGTGCTTCTATTCAAGAAAATATTGTGTTGATTTTGACGAAGATCTTATCTTCTGTTTGCCTTGTTTATATAAATATTTTACTTTTGCTGTAATAAAAAAATACGGATGAAACAGATACTTCCATATATATTCTCCATCTTTCTCTCAATCCCGGTACCGGCTAACGAACCGGTAAAAATGGGAGTGATAACGGATATTCATTACCTGTCGGAAAAATTGATGGATGGCGGTTATGCCTTGCAGGACTATATGCAGGCGAACGGAAAAAATATAAAAGACGTGCCGGCGGTTCTCGACAAGGTACTGGACGATTATCTGCACAGCGATATACAGGCGCTGCTTGTAAGCGGAGATATAACCAAAGACGGGGAAAAACAAAGCCATCTTGATTTTGTGAACAAGCTGAAACCATTGCAGGACAAGGGCGTGAAGGTTTATGTGATTCCGGGTAACCATGATATAAATATGCCGAACGCGGTGGAATTTAAAGGCAATAAGGCGCTGCCTGTTGCAAATGTTTCTCCGGAAGATTTTAGCGGTATTTATGCTTCGTGCGGATATGATAGCGCTTTGCGGAGAGACGCCGCGTCTTTAAGTTACGTGGCCCGGCTGGATGTACAAACATGGCTTTTGGCTATTGATGCGGCCAGGTATAAGGAATACAAGACAGGAAGTATTTCGGGAGGAAAGATCTCGCCCGAGACCAAAAGGTGGATCATAGAGGTTCTGGATGACGCCAAACGACAAGATACAAGGGTGATAGGGATGATGCACTGGGGCTTGTGCGAACATATTGCGGGCCAGTCCGTGTTCTTCGGGGATTACCTGGTGGACGACTGGATGCATTTTGCAAACCTTTTTGCGGATAAAGGGATGAAAGCCATTTTCACGGGCCATTTTCATTCAAACGACATTTCCGCTTTCACTTCCGAAGAAGGAAATACGATCTATGATATAGAAACGGGTACTTTATCCGGCTATCCCTTTGCCTGTCGTTTCGTGGAATTGAACGAAAAAGGGATGGATATAAAGACAAAAAACATAACTTCGCTGCCGGATAATCCGGCTTTGGCGGAAGATGACAAACAACGGAAGCAAATATTGTCACGGAAGCTGGCGATACAAAAGCTTAAAGGATTGGGATACGACCTCCCTGACGATGTGTCGGGGCAGTTCGCGGATGCGCTTTCTCGAATTTTCGTATTGCACCTGTATGGCGATGAAAAGCCGGACGAAGAACTGAAACAGTCGATGGAGAAGTTATCCAAAGCAATGGATGCATCCCTGGATTTGGAAGAACTGCAGATAGATCTTCCTCCGGCGGATAACAATGTCAGAATAATATTTTGAATAACAGTATTTTATAATGGGAGGCTATATGCTTCTATTGCTACCGAGTCTCCAAGCGATAGACCGCCGCCCGCAAAAAGTAACTGGAAAACAACGCCTTGGCGGTTTGCCATAAATTTAGTTACATAGAAGGTTGTTTTGTTGGAAAAATCAGGTGGAAACATATACCATCCATGCACAAAACCATGCCGTACACAGTATATTTAATTATTTCCTGATTCCATTACTCCAATACCTTTTATTAGAGTACCCGGGTAGTTACAAAAATATCAGTTGGACAACACTGAAAGACAGGGTTGTCCAACTGTATATGAAAGAAGACAGTACCAAAGTTCTGATTGAATTACAGGATTTGTTTGAGCAATATCCGGAACCTGTCAGACCCGGGCGCAAATATTCACGAATAAAAAGACGGAGGTTCAACAGAAAAATCTACACACTAACCAATTATAAACGTACTTTATGAAGCTTAAATTGATGACATTGGGCAGAGCCTATGCCGAACGGGGCGGATGTTTGAACGCCTTACCTTTCCGACCTGTATTTCTTCTTGTTTTTAACTAGGCTCTCTTTGGCTTTTTCTATATTTTTCCTGAGTTTTTCAAAATCTGATTTGAGTTCTCCACTTTTCAGCCCTTCGCTTATATAGTGTTCGCATGTGTCGAAATTATCAAACCAGTAGTATATAAGCGCTACATTATAGTTAGACAGAGCTGATATTTTAGCATATGCTTTTGGAGTACTGTTTTTGTATTTGTCTATTAAATTCAGATTGTAATCTATAAAAAATTTTACGCGGTCGTTTTCAGTAGCAGGCATTGTTCTGCTTGCCGGTAAGCCTCCAAATTTATGGAGTTGCGCCGCAAAAAAATACGTCTCATAGTGTTTCGAATCTTTTATCCGGTAGAAACTTATTTCTTCGGTGGTTTTTCTTGATCCGTAGTCAATAGTCCAACGGCTACTGTAATATATTGAGAAACCGGCTATTGTTTTCATTTTTTCCTTTTCCACCAATTGCGGCAGGTTTGCATATATTTCCTTGCGTTTGGAATAAGTAAATCCCAAATTGAAGTCCTCATCCTTGTCTTCTGCCACAAATTTATAATTATCCTCGTTTCTTCTGCGTCCTACATACAGGGTGTCGTTTTTAATATTGTTAACAAGCAGGGTCATATAGTTGTAACTGTACGGGACTCTTATGACACTTACTACCTTTTCTATTTTCCCGTACCGGTCCTTTTCGCTGCTTGCATACATGCTATCTTTGCCTATTGCAAACTCATCTACTGTCGATATAATCGAAAGGTCGGCAACATCGCCCTCAACCTTCTCAAACCCCTCTATAAAGAAGTTGTCTTCCATTGCTTTTTTCATTTGTGGCGTCCAGCCGGCAGGTACGTCTAACCTAACATTGTAGGTCTTATAATTTCCATCCAGAGGTTTTTCGGCTAACCGGTAGTAGTCAATAGAACTTTTGTGTCTTGATATCGAAATATCCTTAAGCTCCAATGGGTTTCTTTGACCAAATACACTGTTGATGCTTAGCAAGATCGCGATAATGCTTATATATCGTATAGGTTTCATTATTTTCAGAAAGATAGTTAGACTTTGATTTCAAATTCAAAAAAGAAAGAGCGTACTCCGAATAGAACATTCGCTTGCCAGTTTACATACATAGTATAGACGTCGTCGTTGCCTTGTCCGTCTTCGTATTGTATTTTGTAATGCATACCAAGACTGAAATCTTCACCGTCGAAGCTTTTGTTGTGATAGATTTTTTCTTCAACCAGTTTTCCACTGTCATCATACACAAATTCATGTTTGCATTCGATTTTGTTGAATCTATTGATGGTGTTAATGGTTACAAGGCGTTCTCCGTCCCATACAGGCCTGATAGTTTCAGCCTCGTAGCCGACGCCTTTTTGCACGTAATCTATTTTGCCTTCAGGGGTAAAATAGACCAGATAATTAGAGTATACTGCCTCACTGCGGTCGTTAATAAGGGCGGCGAGCCGGTTGTGCTCGTCATAGAGCGCTTCGTACTTCTTTTCTCTGTATGTATATTCCTTTACTGAACCGTCTTGATTGTAGTTAATTTTATAGTCGGGGTTCCTACATTCTTTAAACTTGCCTTGCTTGTCGAATTTCACTTCTATTTTTACATTATGGAAATAACTACGGAGAATAGAGACTGACTCTTGTTTATACGCGACATTGACAGTTTCATTTTGGTCGACAGAACCGTCTTCTTTAAATTTGACAGCTGTGATAAATATCATTTTACCTTGAGGGTCATATGCCAGTTCGTGTCGGGCATGGCGCGTTTTTCCATCAACAATTTTATAGGCATCGACTGATTTTACCCTGCAAGATTGCCGGGCTTGCACCGAGGCGCCAACAAGGAATATCGCTAGCAAGAGCTTGATTTTGTTTTTACTCATGTTTGTTTTGTTTTGTTTTGTTTTGTTGAATTTTACAGTAATATTTGAATAGATTGTTTATTAAAGCCTTTTTATGATAAAAGTACAATCTCTCCGTATATCTTTATTTATTGCCCTGACTTTTCCAGTACATAATCATACGGCAAATTTGCCTGCCAATATTTCTTTTTACCCTCCAATTCATTCATTGGCTAAAGCCATTATCTTCGTTTTATTCTTCCGGTTTTCCGTCACGTTTTCAGAAAAATATCCGGTATCCGTATGTGCTGCCAGAATATACCATGAAGTCATTTAGACTTTTAGTAAATACGGCAAATAATATTCTTGACACTTTAAATACTAAAAAAGGAAAGTTTTGTATAAATCAAAAACAACAAAAGTGTTCCCTTCATGTACCAAGCACTCGGTAAAGATACGATAAATGCAGAAATAATTTCTCATTTATCAATGGCAAAACGGGGATTCAAGACAAAAAATTGTCTTTTGGAAATCGTTAACAATATTTTATACAAGTTAAAAACCGGCTGTCAATGGCACAAGAGATGCATCGCGCCCCCGATTGGAGGTTCTGCGCTTGAAAAAAACATTTTTAAGGAGCAACTAAACAGGGGATTGAAATTATTGCCGTATCTTTGTTGTTAATACTGAATGATATGGACATATTGTCAAATGATCACAAGAAGAACGTAAGAGTGAAAATAAATTTTTGTCGTCCATCAAGGTTCTGTTTAAATTTTTCAGGAATATGATCTTGAGATATAAAACGGGGTGTTTTGCAGTCAAAGCGCTTCATTGATTAAAATTCAAACAGTTTCTAAAATCGACGGTTAATTTTCCATTTAATGATCGTGAATAAATGTTGCAACTGTCTTTATACCCGGACCTGATTGAAGCCGGATGTGACGAAGCCGGGCGCGGATGCCTTGCGGGGTCTGTATTTGCCGCCGCCGTGATACTTCCGCCGGATTTTGAATGTGAAGAATTGAACGATTCGAAGCAATTGTCCGAATACGAACGTTACCGCTTGCGCCCTCTTATCGAAGAAAGGGCTTTGGCTTGGGCTGTCGGAATAGCCTGTCACAAAGAGATAGACAGGATCAATATACTCAATGCATCTTTTCTCGCCATGCAGCGGGCTGTGGCGTCCCTGAATGTGAGGCCGCAGCATTTATTGATTGACGGAAACCGTTTCAGACAATATGAAGACATACCTCACACCTGTGTGGTGCAGGGCGATGGCAAACTTTTACCTATCGCGGCGGCGTCTGTCCTTGCCAAAACTTACAGGGACGATTATATGCAGGAATTGCACAAGGAGTATCCCCTGTACGATTGGGACCATAATAAGGGTTATCCGACAAAAAAGCATAGAAACGCTATCCGGAAATACGGCCCGACTCCCTATCACCGTCTGACTTTTAACCTTCTGGAGAAGCAGTTGACGCTGGATTTTTCTTAATGATCGAATTTACGTTCGAAATCTTTTGATAGCTCGTTCAGGAAGTAGAGCGTGCTTTTACGCGTGTTTATTCTGAATTCCTGTATATTATCGTTAAGCTTGATCGCATTGTCGGTAATAAAATCTTCGGCGCGTATCTCGCGAGGCAATAGCTTGCCAGTTGTTTTATTTTTATACAGATAGGATATCCCGGTTATTTCCAATACGCACTTATCCTGAAAAATGAACCCGTTTATACGGTATTTCATAATTATCTTTTCCTGTACGCCTTTCGAATCGGCCGGCAAAAGAAGTTCTATTCTTGATTTGGCCGTGAATTCTCTGTCCCGGCTGTCGTGGCGCACGCTTGAAACAAAAGGGTCTTTGCCATAATTCACAATAGCCCAGTCTTTCAGTATCTTGTAGTTGGCGTCTGCGGAAAGATCCTTTTTGAAAGGGATCTCTTTCAGGAAGACAACTTTTCCGTCAATCAGCGGCACATCCGCAAAACTCTCGCCCAGCCTGACTATTTGAGAAAAACAAATGGAAGGAAGCAGGAAACAGATTATGTGAAGTATAATTTTTTTCATTTTTTGAGTTATTTGCACCGTACAAATATAGGAATATATTTGAGAATTCAAATGATGAAAAGGCTCAATAAATTCAGTCGTTTTTCGCAACCTGGCATAAGCCAAACAAATTTGGCTTCTACGCTCGCTATTCAAAACCTTCTGTTTTACATTACGCTTGTGTTGCTGCCAGATAGTTCTTTAATGTATTGGAATACATTTCCAGCATTTTATCCCATACAAAGTCATAATCGATATAATCGAGGTCGATTTTGTTGATTTGTTTGTCCAGATAGGTCTTGAAGCCCTGTAACTGTTCCGGGCTATACCTGTCTCCGAATTTGTTTTCTTTGTAAAACATGTCATACGCCATGTAGTTGCAGGGGTATATTTCGTAATTGGAGTGTATTTCCCTGTCTATGATCTTGGCTGCCAGTTCGGGTTGCAAACGTCTGTCAGGTTCGGTAATTCTGTCCAGTTCGGGGTTGATACATTTTCCGAAACGGAATATTACATTGCCTTTTTGTCCCAGAATGCCGATTTCCATATTCAGGAGGTCGTCGCGTTGCGATTTTTTAAAGTCAGGATTGTCGCGTTTCTGCTGGAATTCTTTTGCTTTCAGATAATCGCAGGGGTCGTATTCATACGATATGGAAAGCGGTATGAGGTTTAATTCTTTCAGGCTTTCGAGGAAGGGTTTGTCTTCGGGATGCAGCGCCAGCATTTTCAGCAGGCTATCCTGCGTTCTGTCGTCCGCATTTTTTGCGCGTCCTTCACGTTGGGCAATCCACACGGATTCTTCTTTCGAGGATATGACATGGTGGATGTATTCCGACAGGTGTTTCGATGCGGCAAGCCTTTCTCTTATCGAAAGTCCCCGTTTCACGATGAAGCTTTTGTTCAGCCTTACCAGTTTGTCTATCCACGGGTGGATAAGCAGATTGTCTCCGATGGCGATTTCGGTGGTCTTAAAACCTTCTTTATGGCGCAAGATGTTCAACAATCCGGCGTCGAGTACAATATCCCTGTGATTGGACAAGAACAGGTGCTGTACCGATTTGTCGATGTTTTCCCATTTGTCGCCCTTGATGCCGGTTGCTACCCTCATGCCCAGCATGGTGACAACGGGATATATCATCTCTGCCTGAAACTGTTCTTTGGTTTTATACCTCAGCATTTCGGCCGAAAATTCATCCCAGTCCATATTCGGTATAATATATTTCACAGCGTGCTGAAAGCCCGCGTCTGCCAGTATATCCTGAATGGCCTGTTCCACCTCGTGGTCGTATAGAGGCGCTATATCGTCAAATTTATTACTCATGGCGTGTAAATTCATTTTCAATAATTTCCGTCAGTACATCGGTTATATTTAATCCCGCGGCGGCTATCTGCTGGGGGATAAAGCTGGTCTGCGTCATGCCGGGAACGGTATTTACTTCCAGCAGGCAGGGTATATTTCCGGAAATAATAAAATCCACCCTGATAATGCCTTTTGCTCCTGTCATATCATATATTCTGCGAGTCAATCGTTGTATTTCATTTGTCATGTCGTCCGGTATGCGGGCGGGAGTGATCTCCTCTACCTGGCCCTCATATTTGGCCTCATAGTTAAAAAACTCGTTGGGTGTGACCACTTCCGTAATCGGGAAGACGACCTCTTTGTCTTTTACCTTGTAACAGCCGCAAGTGACTTCCCGTCCGCTTATAAAGCTTTCGACAATCACTTCGGGGGTTTCGCCGAACGCAATATCTATGGCTTTTTGCAACTGTTCCACCGTTTTCACTTTTGTTGTGGCAAAACTCGAACCTCCGGTGTTTGGCTTTACAAACAAGGGAAATCCCAGCTTCGCCGCAATGTCGTCTATGCCGTATTCCGTATCTTTATTCAAATATAGGGAATCTGCCACTTTTATCCCAAAGTTTTTAAGAAAATTGTTGCAGACAAATTTATTCATGGTCAGAGACGAAGCCATCATACCGCAGGTGGAGTAGGGGATATCAAGCATGTCGAAGTAACCTTGCAAACGGCCATCTTCGCCCGGAGTACCGTGTATGATGATGAATGCAAAATCGAATCGTGTCTTTTCTCCCTTGTCCGGATGCGTAAAACCGAAATCGTTTTTATCGACGGGATACATGTCTCCGTCAATTTTGACAGTCCAGTTTTCCTTTACTATTTTCACTTTGTAGATGTTGTATCTTCCTTTATCGAGGAAAGAACAGACGCCGGCCATGCTTTTTTCCGAGACTGTTTTTTCGGAAGAATATCCTCCCCATACTACGGCGATATTTCGTTTCATTGGTTGATTCGCTTGATCGTTATTATGTCTTTTTTATATTTCCCTGTTGGCTGTATATTCCCGCCATTTTTCAAGCAGTTGGCTCATGTCGCCGGGTATCGGGGCTTCAAACGTCAATTCTTCGCCTGTACGTGGCTGCACGAAACCAAGCGTCCGGGCATGAAGCGCCTGACGCGGGCATATATTGAAGCAATTCTGTACAAACTGCCTGTATTTTGCGAAATGAGTCCCTTTCAGTACTTCGTTGCCGCCGTAGCGGACGTCGTTAAACAGCGTATGGCCCGTATATTTCATGTGCACGCGTATCTGGTGTGTGCGGCCGGTTTCCAGCCGGCACCGTATCAGTGTGACATAACCCAGGCGTTCCAGTACGCTGTAGTGTGTTACGGCCGGTTTGCCATGCTCCCCGTCCTTGAAAACGGACATCAGCATACGGTCTTTCGGGTCGCGTCCTATATTGCCTTCTATACGCCCTTCGTTTTCTTTTATCAAGCCCCATACCAGCGCTACATATTCGCGTCTGGTGGTTTTGTTGAAGAACTGGGTGGATAAATGAGCTTTCGCATAAGGATTTTTGGCGACGACAATCAAACCGGAAGTGTCTTTATCGATGCGGTGCACAATTCCCGGACGCGGATCTTTGGCGTCGTATTCGGGCGTATCTTTCAGCCGGTAAGCCACGGCATTTACCATAGTTCCCTGATAATTGCCAAATCCCGGGTGTACAACAAGCCCCGGCGGTTTGTTTATAACCAGCAGGTCATCGTCTTCATAGACTACGTCCAGGGGTATATCTTCGGGGATAATTTCAAAATCCCGTGGCGGCCGGTTCATCACCACCGATATAACATCCAAGGGTTTTATCCTGTAGTTTGATCTTACCGGACTGTCATTGACCAGAATACAGTTTGCTTCTGCGGCTTGCTGTATTCTGTTGCGTGATACTCCGACTATGTGCATAGCCAGATATTTGTCTACACGCGTCATTCCCTGTCCCTTGTCGGCAACAAACCGGTAATGTTCGTATAAACAGGGATCTTCCTGTTCTTCAGCCGGTTCGTTTTCCGGAAGGTCTTCTATGCCGTCAAAAAAAATGTCAGTCATTATTGAAAGAAAGATTCGTCAATATCATTGTCAGGATCCGGTATGCTGTCGTCTTCCAACGATTCGCCTCCTGCGCCTACAGTCATTCTCAGCGTGGAGCCTTTCGGTATTTTCTGGTTCGGCGAAAGTATTTTTCCTTTACAGGAAACGGAAATAACGATACCTGCGTATGCCGACGGAACTTCGTCTATGATAATTTTATTGAAGCCAAGAGAATTGAGCCGGGCTTCTGCCTGACGGCGCGAATAGTCTTTTAGCTCGGGGATGGCAACCATTTGTATTCCTTTGGACCGGATGGTGAGGAAAACGGTACGCCCTTCTTTTACTTTCGATTGTTCTTTCGGGGTTTGTTCCATAATAGCTCCCGGTTTTCCGCCCGTGGAGAAAATTGAATCTACAATTTCACATTGCAGTTTGGCGGCTTCGAGGATTGCCTGCGCTTCTTCGGCCTGTAATCCTTTTACGGGCGGCACGGTGACAGATTCGTTATGTTTGGTATATATGTTCAGCAGGAATAGAACAGCAATCACTATGACAATACCGGCGGCGATCATCAATAGCATGTTCCTGATATAGATATTCCCGAAAAATCCGGAAGTAACGCTTTTTTTCTTCATGTAAACAAATTAAGAGACAACAAAGTATTCAATGCAATTGTATCCGGTTGCAGCCTGTTGTTGCTATCTTGCATACAAAAGCAACAAAATGGGCGTCTGAATGGACCTTATGCAAAAATATTAAAAATTTACGGGTTTCGTTTCTTTTATGTCGCATATTTTAAAGATTATTGTAACGAAAAAGGATAGCCAAAAAAATGACTATCCTTTTTCGTTACACAAGGGAAGAGTTATCTTCTTATTCGGGTTTGGATATCGGTATCTGGCGTTTAACACCCTGACTGAGGGAAATCATGGTTTCAGTAGCCACAACGCCGGGTATGTCCTGTATTTTGCTGTTAAGCAAATCCATCAGATGCTCATTGTCGCGTGCATACAACTTGATAAGGATCGTATATGGTCCTGTTGTAAAATGCGATTCTACAATTTCAGGAATCTTGTCCAGTTCGGGAATCACGGTTTTATACATCGAGCCTCTTTCAAGTTTTACTCCGATGTATGTACATGTGTTGTATCCCAGCACTTTGGGATTTACAAAATAACCGGATCCTACTATTACATCCATTTCTATCATGCGTTGTACGCGCTGATGAATGGCTGCACGAGAGACGCCACACTCAAGAGCTACATCTTTGAATGGAATTCTTGCATTCAGAGATATAATCTCCAGTATCTTCTTATCAAGTTTGTCAATTTTCTGCATAATATGAGCATTTTATCGTTATTTCATCCAAATATAGGATATTTTTTAATAAATACAAAGTCTTTTCCCCGATAAATTATATGAGATGTCCCAAAACCGTGTATAAATCTTGTTTTCTGACTTGCTTTTTTAACTTACTTTTTCTCGATACTCAATAATTCGATATCGAAGATCAAAGTAGAAAAAGGTTTGATCGTACCTCTGTCCTGAGAACCGTAAGCAAGGTCGTAAGGGATATAAACCTGCCATTTGGAGCCTACAGGCATCAATTGCAACACTTCTGTCCAGCCTTTGATAACAGCGCTTACGTTGAATGTGGAAGGCTCTTTCCTGTCTACCGAGCTGTCGAATACCGTACCGTCAAGAAGGGTTCCGTGATAATGTACTTTCACTACGTCGGAGGCTGTCGGTTTTGCTCCCTTGCCTTCTTTTATTATTTTGTATTGAAGCCCGTCGGCAAGCGTCACCACACCTTCTTTCGCCTTGTTTTCGTCAAGGAATTTCTGTCCGGCTTCTATTTGAGGCGCATGTTGTTTTTTCAGTTCTTCTTCCTGTTTAGCCTGCTGTCTGGCCTGAGCTTCCTGCATTTTCGTCTGGAAAAGAGCGGCAGGATCATCCACTGCGAATTTGCCTTTTTTAAGAGCGGTAGCCAAAGCGGCCGTAAATATGTCCGGGTTGATCTTTTCTTTCGAGTCCGGACCATACATCTGGGCTATCAGGTTCGGGAACATTTGTTTTGAAATTTGTCCGCCTACGGATACTCCCGTATAATATGCCGTTTTAGAATCCGGAGCATTGATGCTTTCTTTCAGCCCTTTCAGAAATTCGGCGATATTTCTCGTGTTGACTTTTACCGTGGAGTCAAGCTTGTGTTTCATTACTATTCGCAAGGAATCTTTTTTTAAAGAATCCTGTTCCGCCTCTATTTGTCTTTTGTAGTGGGCGTTCAGACCCGTCGTATCGCTTACGACTCCCAATTGTTGCAAGTGCATGGAGAGCCCCTGATCGTAAAGACTTGCGCCAAAAGCGTAAGAAACAGTATCATTTTCGGTTTTCAATGAAGCGTCAGACGAAACGCCTCCTCCACAAGATGTAAACAAAGTTCCCAAGGCTGCAAAAGCTCCCAGGGCGACAACTTGAATTTTTTTCATGTTTTAACTAAATAATTATTATTAAACAATATCTAAAATTTCCACTTCGAATATCAGGGTCGAATTAGGTTCGATTGTTTGCCCTGCTCCGGCTTTTCCGTAAGCAAGGCTTGACGGGATAAACAGTTTCCACTTTGAGCCGGCCGGCATTAGCTGAAGAGCTTCTACCCAGCCCGGTATCACCTGGTTTACTCCAAATGTGGCCGGTTGTCCGCGTTCTACCGAACTGTCGAATACCCTGCCGTCGACAAGCGTGCCGTGATAGTGGCATTTTACCCGGTCGGTGGCTTTGGGTTCAGGGCCGTTCCCTTTTTTCAGTATTTCGTATTGAAGTCCGCTTGGCAGAGTTACAACTTCCGGTCTGTTTTTGTTGATTGCCAGGAATTCTTCGCCGGCTTTCAGGTTTATGTCGAGTCTTTCTTCCTGCAATTTGGCGAAATAATCGTTCATCACGTCTTTGGCTTCATCATACGGCATGGCAGGCGGAACCTTGTTTATTACATCCTGCATCCCTTTCAGGAAAGACTCAAAATCTACATTTTTTATGCCTGAATTCAAGAAGTTGTTGCCGATATTTAGTCCCAGAGCGTAACTGATCTTATTCATATATTTTTCTTTTTGGTCAATCCCGTAAACCGGAAATTATGGATATCCGGCGACAAAGATTAACTGTCTTCGTAATTTGCCAACAAAAGTAATTCTTTTCGCGATATATTGATGAATTTTATAAGTGAAAAAACTACATTTGTATGTCTTACTTACATTTTTTTAATATTTTATGAAGCATATTGTGGTTTTATCGGGTGCGGGAATGAGTGCGGAGAGTGGTATATCCACTTTCAGGGATTCCGGGGGACTGTGGGAGCAACATTCGGTTGAAGACGTGGCAACGCCTGAAGGATTCAGCCGCAATCCCCGGCTAGTCCTTGATTTTTATAATGCGAGGCGGAAAGCGGCCTTCGCCGCCAAACCGAACAAGGGGCACGTGGGGCTGGCCGAAATGGAAAAGGATTACAGGATGTCTATAATTACGCAGAATGTGGATAACCTGCACGAAAGGGCCGGTAGCGCCAATGTGCTGCATCTGCATGGAGAATTGGACAAGGTGCGTTCTACGGTCGATCCCTCGCTCGTTTACACGCTTACTCCCGATAACGCGGAGATTAAGCTGGGAGATAAATGCGAGAAAGGCTCGCAGTTACGCCCGCATATTGTATGGTTTGGCGAGGCTGTGCCTATGATGGAAAAAGCAATGAAAACAGTGCAAACTGCGGATGTACTGGTTGTGATAGGCACATCGCTGAATGTGTATCCGGCTGCCGGCTTGCTCAATTATGTCGCCCGCGAGATACCTGTTTATCTGATAGATCCCAACGAGGTGAAAATATACCGGCAAGGGATCCGTTTTATAAGGAAAGGGGCGTCGGAGGGCGTAGCCGAATTGCGGGAACTGTTGAAGAAAGATATATGATGACAAACGGCGGGTGCGCCCCGCCGTCTCTGTTGCCCTTCTTATTTGATATTCTCCAGTGTTTTTACCAGATAATCATAGAATTTAATCACGCTGTCTGTTTCCACGAGTTCGCCGGGCGAATGGGCGTTCAGGATTGTAGGCCCGAAAGAAACGATGTCCAGACCCGGAGCGCTACCGAGTATGATACCGCATTCCAGCCCCGCGTGTACAACCACTATACGGGCTTTTTCCCTGTACATGTCCTCATATAATTTGGCCATCATGTTCAGCGTATCCGATTGTGTATTTGGCTGCCACCCCGGATAGCCGTTTTCTGCGGATACCTTTGCGCCTGCAAGGGCGAATACGCTTTCCAGACTTGAACATATTCCGGCTTTCCGGCTTTCCGACGAACTGCGGGCAAGTATTTGGACCGCAATATGCCCCGGTTTGGATTTGACGGAGGCAAGGTTCGTAGAAGTTTCCACTATTCCCTCAAAATCCGCGAGCATGCTGATAACGCCGTTTGGGCAACCAACCACGGCATTGATCAGACTGTCCTGGATTTCCTCCGGTACAAGCGTTTCCGGCAAATCTGTTTTTACAGCCCGGAACGAGATATTTTGTTCAATTTCAACAGCCTTGTATTCTTCCTTGAAGATCTGTTCGTATGATCTTACAAGTTCCAGAAAGCCTTTTTCTTCTTTTTGGGGAAGCGTCGCCACTGCGACGGCTTCGCGGGGAATAGCATTACGCAACGACCCTCCGTCAATTGATGAAAGGCGTACTTCATGGATGCTCACAGCCTTTTTCAGGAAATGGAACATCAGTTTGTTGGCATTGGCCCTGCCCAGATGTATTTCGGTTCCCGAATGGCCTCCTTTCAGGCCTTCCAGGGTAATTTTATAGGCTATGTCTCCTTTCTGCGTTTTCACATTTTTGAATTTCCAATCCGCGTTCACATCGATTCCTCCGGCGCAACCGACACAAAGTTCACCGATTTCCTCCGTATCCAGATTCAGAAGGATGTTGCCGGAAAGGAAACCTTTTTGCAATCCTTTGGCGCCCACCATACCTACTTCTTCGTCGACGGTAAACAGAGCTTCGATTTTACCGTGTTGGAGTTCCCTGTCTTCCAGAACGGCCATTATGGCTGCAACTCCAATGCCGTTGTCGGCGCCCAGTGTCGTCGATTGGGCTTTTACCGTATTGCCGTCGACGTATGTTTTTATCGGGTCTTTGGCGAAATCATGTTTTACATTGGAGTTTGCTTGAGGTACCATGTCCAGATGTGATTGAAGGATCACGACAGGAGCTTTTTCCATTCCTTTTGTTGCAGGTTTGGTGATGAGTACGTTCCCTGTTTTGTCTTGTTTTACATCCAATCCCAACGATTTGCCAAAATCGATCACGAACTTTGTGACTTCTGCCATTTGTCCTGTCGGACGTGGAATTTGAGTTAAATCGTAGAAGTGTTTCCACAACTGTTGCGGTTTTAGTTTAAGGATCTCTTTCGACATAATGATTCTGTTTTAAATTTACGAATAACAACAAAGATAGGAAAATATCACGGCGGATAAGCAGATATGGACGATATTTTTGTATTGGAAACCGTTTCATCCATTATTTGTTCATACAAATCTGCCGTATCCGGACACGCACACCGTTTGGGCATAGCTCTCAGCCTTGGCCTGGAGCGTAACGAAATGCAATCCTGCCCGCAATAATTGTATTAAAAACGCAAAGGGAATGCTTAACGCCCTTTGTGATACGCTTTGTGTTCTTTGTGTCAAATGGCTTTTTTCTTGCAGTGGTAATTCATATTGTACATATTGTCTATCCATAGTTTCTCTCATGTCGATACGTTCTACAAGCGAGGGCGACAGATAAACGGCTTCATATGTAAATTCTTTGCGGTTTAACAAAGTGGCTTGTGTTGAACGTCCCGCATTGATCTCTATTTTGGTTAAGTTCAATTTGTCTGGTAGCGGATTCCCAAATGTTTTATCACCTGTTCTGCCGTCATAACTCAAAATGTAAGGAATATCCCTTTGATTCAATTGATATAGAGATATAATGAAATTATCAAAATCAATATTACCGGCATAATTGAAACCGCCATTCTGTCCTGTTCCCTGATAAGGAGGGTCCATATATATCAAGTCATTTGGAGTAGCGTTATCAAGCATTAAGGAATAGTCTACGGAATATATCTCTGTTTTGCCTTTTAGGAGTTGTGAAACACCTAAAATACCATCTCTCATCATTTGAGGGTTTCTTCCCAAACGTCTTTTGTCAGGGCTTTGATTAAAGTTTCCTTGCACATTGTACCGTACAGCAGCTTTTACACATTTTGCTAAAAGAAACAGTAAATACTCGGCTTGCCGGGTCTCGTTAAATTTATTACGTATTTCATAATAGAAATCTTCTTCATTTCCATGCTGTCCTTGCCAAATGTCATGATACTGTCTCACAATATGTTGAGGAGAATTGATGATTGAATCCCATAGAGACATTAATGGTTTATTGATGTCATTGAGAATGAAGCGATCCGCTTTGAAATAGAAGGCAGATGCAATAGAAATCGCTGCCGAACCGGCAAAAGGTTCGATCAGTCTATCAAAGGTAGCAGGAAAATACCGCAATATTTTGTCTGCTAGATTTCGCTTGCTTCCTTGATATGGAATGGGATGAGGTAATTTCATTGCTTGAATATTTTACTACAAAGATAGGCGTTTTCAACGAATTAAAATCATGAATACGCGGATTGATTATCAAGCAAAGACTACTCTATTGATATGAATGCCCTGCAGGCAAAAACGCGGGATCCGTAGAAATTTTTTAACTGCAAGGGGCGCAAGGAATGCGCAGGAATGCAGGGCAATGCATGCGTTGCCCCTACGGTGCGTGTGTCAAAATTGCGGATCACACAAACAACAATCCTGCACGCCGGGATAAGGGGCGTTTCAATAAATCCGGAAGGCAATTCTAAAAATTATGTCGTCGCCTGGATGTGGTCACTCCTTTATATATCATATATATGAATAATATGGACAAAATTACAGGTAGAGAAACATCGCCTACCGGCGCGCCGACGTTACCCGGATTAGACCATTCATCCTCGCCCGGCAAAAACGGGTCTACCCACGTGGTGGTTCTGGACAGGAAGCCACGCGCAGGAGCCGCCAAAGCTGAAGTCCGGGTATCGCCGGCAATGGATCTTTTCTCCTTTTTCAGATATGAAGTTGAAGGCAAATCATTTGTTATAGCCGGCGCCTCAGGCTCCTCTTCAGCGTGGATGGATACCGAAGGGATCGCTAAACAAAAGAACAAGGCCAAAAGTATTAGCAGTTTCGTTTTCATCTGTCTTTAATTTTCATGCATCGGTGTGAATACTTCTATTCCCGTACCTAGTTTTGTAAATTCACAAATTTTGAAATATGGTTTTTCTTGCCTGTAATCTTCACAATATATGCACCGGTATTCAGAGGTTTCACATATGTCCATGGATTCAGTATTCCCGTGATTTTTGTCTGTCCCATCAGACGGCCTTGCATATCATAAATAACAACATCGCTATTTATGTCGTCGTCTATTAAACCGTATATATACAAGGTTGATGAATTATAGTAACAGGATATTTTTTGTTCTCCCGCCGTATCGTAGCCTGTATCATAGAAACGAAGGATGAAACGGTTGTCGTCAATTTCATTCTTGACGTCTGAGGCGGCTTCCGACACAAATGTATATTCGGTTTCCGGCGCGACTTTTATTGTTTTGTTCAAATATCTGTCAATCAGCCAAACGCCCGGTACAGACTCCAGATTGTCAAGGTTGTAAAATCTTAACGTCATCTCCTGTGTCACAGAAGGAGACAGAAAGAACAATGCCAGCTCTTTCGTTCTTGCAGGAACCGCGTTACCCAAAAGATTTTCCCGGTCGCTGGATCTTGTGTAAACAATAGCCCTGCTCTGCTCGAACGAAGTTTTGGTCGCCTTGCCGTTTATCACATCCTTGTATGTTTCGAATTCTTCCGACACGCCTTTTCGGGTATCATAGGGGTCTTGTTTATACTGGATTTTGGCGTTTTCATTAAATATTACCGTAGCCCGGTCTGCGGTAAATCCATTATTGCTTCTGGCCTCTACTATAAACCAGTCACGCATTACGTCGGCATTGCCGGCGCTTGCGGAGGCTTTGGCAGCTACAGCGCTTTTGGGAAAACGCGATACCCCGAAGACCTGCAAGGCCGAGTCGATTTTTATTGTCACCGCCCTGCTTGCCTGCAAACAAAACATTTGCATGGGAGCGACCACATGAGTCAACGGATTCCATTTGGCGGCCACTTCACTGTCGCCATCTCCGGGGATTCCCGGCCCTGCCGGATTCCTGCCGGGTTGATGGCCTGATACAACATTTGAAGCGCCGGTACCGTCGCGGCTCACATAGTCATACGTTGTTTTGTACCGGTAGATATTCTGGGTAGCGTCATATTTAACCAAAGCCTGATTTATCAACCAGTATTTAGCCCTCAGATCCGCATTTGGACTTGCCGAAGATATCAGAATTTTTACGGATGCACCCGAAGGAGTGAACAGGTCGGATTCAAATCCGTTCCTGACAACAGCTTCGCTGGTTGCTCCTGCGAGCTTCCTGTAAACGCCGCCGGCGTCCGGTTTGGCTTCATATCCCAATAACGGATTCAAACTGATCGGAGCCATAAACGGATTACCCAGAAAATTCAATCCCGGCTCCAAATCCACAGTCACAGACCCGACATTGAACTTTTCCTGGTCCATCAGTTCATATCTTGACCTGTCTTTGCCATTTTCTATCCATTGCGGAAGATTCAGCCCTTTCAATGGCCGGTTTGCCTCTCCATAGACATTATATGAAGCTGAAACCGGTAATTTGGTCGCCGCATCAAATATACCGCCGGTATTATCATACAGGAAACGGCTAAAGTTATCCATTCTATTCGTTTCGGTTGACAGTATTCGGTCTTGAGGCACGGACAAATAATCCTGGTATACACTGCGATTGAATACATAGCCTCCTCTGGCGCGCCTTTCATTAAATATGCCTTTGTTGCCTCCCAGGAAGTTCCACCTTTCGTCGATATTATCGGGCGACCCGGCAGGATGGTCGTTGGGCGAAACTTCCATACTGAAAAAGTATCCGCGTCCCGCTTTCATCCTGAAGAACGGATCCACAACGGGGCCTTCGAAAGAAGTGATGCTTCCTCCACTCGGCCTGGTCAATGTATGGTAAAACATATAATCGGCTCCCAGTTGCTCAAACGGAGGAGAGAAACCTGTCAGGTAATTCCATCCCTGGCCCTGAGGGTGGGTATTACCCGTTCTGAGCGTTCTCCCAAATGTGGAAGGATCCGCCACCCGTCTCCCGGATGCGACGTCAAGCGCAAATTTACCGTCGTCGTCGGTACCGGAATACTTGTACAATTCAAGGTTCACCTGGCTATATCCGGCCAAAACCAAAGGATCCGCGGCAGTCTTTGAGTGAACGTGATTGATCCTGGCATGTCCGCTGTTCATCAGAGCCACATTGGTATTGTCGTATGATGCGTTCACCGCAAAACGATTGTACTTGTCTGCACGGAGATAATCGACAGAGATGGCAGCCGATGTATCAACCACCAGATAGCCCGATTTCCGCCAGTCATCCGAATATTTGGTTTTCGCATTTTCCGATACAGTTACGGGTTGCCCTTTCTCTACGCTAATGGTAGGGAAATTTATCCAGTTGACTTTTTTCTGCAAACTTCTGTCCCATGACGACGTTGCGCCATCTTGGTTGGTACCGTATATACGTTGCAATGTAGCGACCTGTCTTCCAAGTGTGCTGTTAAACACAGGCTTGCCGACAAAAGCGATAACGCCGTCATCTTCCACATTACCGTCATTTCCGATAAAAAGCTGCGGAGCGTCTGTCGCGCTCTGGCCGGGATCTTTCGCGTTTATAAAATCTTTTGTTATTTCGGTACGTCCTTTTTGTTTAATAGAGGCGCCTGTGGCAAATTTGGCCGAACCGTCAATATATAATGTAGTCGAGGAACTTTCACCTTTCACGGGAGCCGGGGTTCCCGCAGTCTTGTACTGAACGTACATTTTACCTTTAGAGTAAAATTTCACATCCGATTGCCCTTTAGAAAGCAAAGGAATGCAAAATAATGCGATTAACAACAACCGAAGTCTCATTATCGTAGTTTTATTAAAGTCTGTCAAAATCAAAACATTATCCGGAGCCTGAAAAAAAGATGCCACAAGGAATCCGACAAGATTCTATGCAAGCCCGAATTTTGTGCAAAGGTAATTCTTTATTTTCTTATAATAAACATTTTTAGGCATTTTATTGTTGAAAAAACATTTTTTAGGTTATGACGGAAATTCCGGCCACATACCGGGATACATTTACAAATGGCGCCCTCTCAGTAAATCATTTACCGTTTTAACAGGATTAAAAGTTTCTATCGGCGTCTCTACAAATACCGTATTCCAGTCCGACATGGCCCCATTCCATAAGCCCGGCAATTCCAAAGCCTTTAATTCCCTGCCATTCTTTGATTTAATAGATATAAATCCGGTATTGTGATCCACGTAATTTCTCAAATTATAACGGCGTCCCTTGTAATTATTCACGCCACACACAATATCCACAGGATTGAAATGCGTTCCGTTCACGAACATTTCCTTTTTTGCGCCATCCGACATATCTATCTGTGAACTTTCCAATATCTGGGGAGAGGTTGTTTTATCCGCATCCGCCACCAGAAACGGACCTCCGCCCGGTTCTCCGGCATTCTTCACCATACCGCAAACACGGCATGGCCTGTCGAGCTTGCGCTTGAGATAAAGCGCCAGTTCAGCGTCCTCGAGTAGCTTTGTATCGGGATTCCTTACGTTCAGCGTATTTTGTGTAAAATGCAAAATCTCCAGCAATTCGTCATGCGTATATCCGCCACAGTCCAAGAGCTTCAAATATTCAAATATTTTCCGTTGAGTTTTCACCAGCACGCCTGCCAGTATCTTTTTATATTTGGTTTCGGTCTCTTTATATTTATCGGGTACCGTATTGTCAATATTCTTTACAAAAATAATATCCGCGTCCAAATCATTCAGGTTCTCTATCAACGCCCCGTGTCCTCCGGGCCTGAACACAAGCTTTCCCTTGTCTCTGAACGGCTCGTTACCGGCATTCGCGGCAATTGTATCCGTACTTGGTTTCTGTTCGCTGAAACTTATGTTATAGCTTGTCTGCAATTCCTTTTCGGCTTTCTCCTTTTTTGAAGCCATCAGTTTTTCAAACAGTACCCGATGCTCCGGGGAAACCGTAAAGTGAATATTCACTTCGCCTTTTCCGTTCCTTGCATACAAATAGCCCTCCTGCAAATGTTCTTCGGCCGGAGTCCGCGAAAAGCCGTCGTAACGGTGAAATTTGAGCAAACCTTTGGGCAAGTTCCCGTAATTCAATCCTTCGGGCTTCAGTAAATTCGCCACTACAGACTTATAATCTCCGCCTGCCAATAACGCCTTGACGCCCTTGCCTTCATTTTTCAAACAAACGGCATCCAGCTCTTCATAAAAAGCAAACTTTTCGAGGCCTTCGAAGAAAGTTTTTTCAAACGCGGAAACAGGCGCATCGCAAGACGAGTCCAAAAATTCAAATAGATCCTTGAACATCCTGCTGGCGGCGCCGGAAGCCGGAACAAATTTCATTATCTTGCCACCCGAAGACGTATAGTCGTCCCAAGCGTCCAAATATTCCTGTTCCCTGTCGGCCGCAATTAGCGTTATCCCCTTCTTTACCAAAGCCGGGGCGGATATTTCAGGAAAAGGGAAGCCTTTTTTGAAACTGTCTATCTGTTCTTGAAATTTTTCCGGGGAAATTCCTTTTTCCTCCAGCCAAAGTTTATCTGATTCCGTTATCATGGTTTTCGCGTTATATATCAATAATAAAGTCTATCTGCAAAACTAGCAAAAATATTACAAAGTTATCCCAACTGTTTAAAAAATTCCCATATAACAATCCCTGCGGCCACCGATACATTTAGCGAATGTTTTGTCCCGTATTGAGGAATCTCGACGCAACAATCGCATAAGTCTACAATGTCCTGCCTTACTCCTTTCACCTCGTTTCCCAAAACAACGGCATACTTTTTTGTTTTGTCCAACATTAAATCATTCGACGCAATACTGCGCTCGGCCTGCTCTATCGCACAAACAACAAAGCCCTTGTCTTTTAATTCCCCGACAGCGTCTTTTGTTTCCCCGTAATATGCCCAGTCCACAGAGTTTTCGGCGCCCAAAGCCGTTTTGTGTATTTCCGCATTCGGAGGACAGGCCGTTATCCCGCACAAATACACTGCTTCTACCAAAAAAGCGTCTGAAGTGCGAAAAACCGACCCTACATTATTCAGGCTTCTTACATTATCCAGAATAACAATCAGCGGCGTTTTCCTTGCCGCCTTAAACTCGTTTATCGAAATCCTGTCAAGCTCCGTTATCTTTTTAACTTTCATGGCGTCTAATCAATCAGGATCACGCTTGCATAATCCAGTTGCGCGCCAATAGGAGGGTTACGCTTCGACAATTTGATCTCGATACTCTCTATTCGGGGAAAGCTGTCCTTCAGGCGACAAATTATCCTTTTCGCTACATGCTCCAGCAATTTTGACGGTATCATCATCTCGCGTTTAACATCCTCGTAAATATCCGCATAACTTATAGTATCACCCAAATCGTCTGATAATGAAGCTCTTTCCAAATCCGCTTCTATTCTCAAATTAACTACATAAACATTGCCGACCGTAGCCTCCTGCTCAAAAACGCCATGATTGGCATAGAAAACCAGATTTTCCAACAATATAAAACTTTTCACAATTATTTTGCATTTTGATTATCCGACCGGCAAAGATAAACAAAAAGCATGCTTCTTTCCAAATTCCGCCCTGATGTGCAAGGACATGTTATAAACTATTAAACTGCGACTATTTTTAATGAAGAAGTTTACGCTTTTGATGATTTTTAATTAAGTTTGTTTTTTAATATTAATAAAATCATCCAATCAGAAAAATGGCAAAAATAAAAGAGGCTATAACAACGGCCAACACTCATAACGTACTTGCCTCGGGCACGCGGATAACAGGCGACGTCAGCGCCGAAGAGGATTTCCGCATAGATGGCGCGATAGAAGGAACCGTAAGCTGTAAAGGGAAAATAATAGTAGGAAACAGCGGCGAGATCACCGGTAATATGACTTGCGCCAACATAGAAATATGGGGACACATGACCGGAAACATCTCGTGTACCGAAATTGTTGTATTAAGAGCGTCGTCATTAATGGAAGGCGACATAAAAACCAGAGCAATAGAAATAGAGCCTGGAGCCAGGTTTGAAGGCAGTTGTTCCATGTATAAAGAATGACATGATGTTGCAAGAAACCGTTTAAATTTCAGTCAATGAAGCGATTTGACTCTAGATCGGCTTTTTGTTCGTCTGAAATTTCATCATCATCCACGCTAAACTCTTGTAACCTGGTTAGGATTCGTCTAAATTTTGCCCGTTCAAATATTTAGAGCCGCTTTCAGGTTGATCTTTTCTTTTGTGAAGTGATGATGATAGCGGGCTATCAGGAGCCGGCAAAGACAAAAACAGACTGAAAATGAATGAAGAACCGGAACCCGGCGAAATCCGGATATTATTTTCACAAGATTTTCGTGGAAAATCCGGACAGTTTCTTGAATATTCTTGAAAGATTTAAACAGATTCAAAAAAAAATATTTATATAAATTATACACAGCATGAGTAATGTAATTCATAAAAGGCTGGACGCCTTGCGTAGATTTATGGAAGAAAAAGGTTTGCACGCCTTTATTGTTCCCAGTACAGATCCCCACATGAGCGAATACCCTGCATCGCATTGGGCCTCAAGAAAATGGATAAGCGGCTTTAGCGGATCGGCCGGCACGGTGGTTGTAACCCGTAAAAAAGCAGGATTGTGGACAGATTCCCGCTATTTTCTCCAAGCCGCAAACGAACTGGCCGGCACGGAAATAGAACTGTTCAAGGAGGCTCTGCCTCAAACGCCTTCTATCGAAGAATGGCTGGCCGCCGAACTGGAAAAAGGCGAGCATGTAGGAATAGACGGAAACGTGTATGCAGCCAAAGAGGCTTTCAGCCTGACACACAAGCTCAACCTGAAAGGCTTGCATTTAATAAGCGATTACAATCCGTTTGACGCTATCTGGCAAGACAGACCGGAAATTCCAAAGAATCCGTTTTTTGTGCTTCCCGAAAAATATACGGGAGAGTCGGCCCGTAAAAAAATAGCCCGTATATGCGACAGCGTGGAAAAAAGCGGAGCCGAATTTTTACTTGTGGCATCGCTCGACACCATCGCCTGGATATTCAACATCAGAGGCAACGATGTAAAATGCAACCCGGTGACGGTGAGCTATGCCTGTATTTCGCGAAAAGAGACGGTACTGTTCATTGACCCGGCGAAACTTACGGATGAAACGAAAAGTTATCTGGAAGCAGAGGGCGTGACAATTGCCGGATACTCCGAAGTATATGATTATGTATCTGAAATAAAAGCGTCCGTTTGTCTGGACAGCAACAAGATCACTTTGAACCTCTATAATACCGTTCCCGCAGAGAACAGGATAATGGATATCCCTTCTCCTGCCGATTTGATGAAAAGTATCAAGAACGAAACCGAGATACAGGGATTCTGCAACGCAATGGAGCGGGACGGAGTGGCTCTGGTACGCTTCTTTATGTGGCTGGAAAAGGCTGTTGCCGAAGGCGGCGTTACAGAAATAATGATTCCCGAAAAACTGATGGAATACAGAAGCCT
Organism: Prevotella sp.; assembly: GCA_031273295.1. Taxonomy (GTDB): domain Bacteria; phylum Bacteroidota; class Bacteroidia; order Bacteroidales; family Dysgonomonadaceae; genus Dysgonomonas. The sequence continues at coordinate 7,273 of JAISSD010000226.1, read as the reverse complement.
GCAAGACAACTTCGTAGGTGAAAGTTTTGATACCATTGCAGGTTATGGCCCTAACGGAGCCATTGTCCACTATCATGTATCGCCCGAAAGCTCGCTTGAAATCAAGCCCGAAGGCTTTTTACTGGTAGACTCGGGCGCCCAGTATTTTGATGGCACTACCGACATTACCCGCACAGTGGCTGTAGGTCCGCTTACAGAGCAGATGAAAAAAGACTATACAATGGTGCTGAAAGGCCATATCAGCCTTGCCACCGCAATTTACCCGCAAGGCACGCGTGGCAGCCAGTTGGACATACTTGCCCGCAAGGTTATGTGGGACAACGGAATCAATTATCTGCACGGGACAGGGCATGGCGTAGGACACTTCCTCAATGTGCACGAAGGGCCTCAAAACATTCGTATGAATGAAAATCCCACAACACTGCAAACCGGTATGGTCACATCCAATGAACCGGGGCTATACCGAGCCGGGGAATACGGTATCCGCATAGAAAACCTCATACTCTCACAGCATGAGACGACAACCGGATTCGGCGATTTCTACTCGTTCAAAACACTTACCCTTTGTCCGATAGACACAACGCCTGTTGTAAAAGAAATGCTTGCAAAAGAGGAGATCGCATGGCTCAACGAATACCACAGATTTGTATATGACCGCCTTTCGCCTCTATTGACAGAGGATGAGAGAAGATGGTTAAAAGAAAAAACAAATGAAATATAATGTACTGATGCTCGCCGGCCTCCTCTTTATCTTCAAAGCGGAGGCTCAAAACAACACAAACAAAAAAGAAAAGGGGTTTCACCTTGAGCTGGACATTCCTTCCCAAAAGAATCAAATGATATATCTGGGCTATTATTGGAAAGACGCCGCTTACGTCCGCGATTCGGCGCGATTGTCGGACGAAGGAAAAACCGGACTTGACCTGCCGGAAGAACTGAGGCCCGGACAGTATTTCCTTTTTATAAACCCCGGTTTCCGTATCGATCTCCTTCTTGATAAAGGAGAAAATGACGTCCATCTGTATATAAACGAAGAAGACTTTGCAAAAAGCGTCGCAACCGGCAGCAACAACACCAAATTGCTTTGGACGTATCTTCTCGATATTCAAAACCGGGATATGGAGCGGAGCCAGCTGGAGAAACAACTCGAAGATTCGACCGTCTCTCCGCAAAAAAGAAAAGCGCTTGACACGGAACTCGAAAAACTGGACGAAAGCGTTCAGACTTATATTCAAAAAACAATAAAGGATAATAAAGACGCCTGGTTCGGCGTTTTCCTCAAAGGGTTGGAACCGGTGGCATTGCCTTATAAACAGCCGAAAGACGAAAAAGAGTTCCTTGCAAACAGGGAATATGACAAACGGCATTTCTTTGATAATATGGATCTTGCCGATCCCCGCCTCTGGTTTACAAACTATCTGGACAGTTACATAAACGCTTATATGCAACACAGGGTAGACCAAACGCCCGATTCGTTGGCGAATGCGGCAAGCAGGCTGGTGGCAAAAACAAAAGGAAATGAATTTTGTTTTAAGGAAATGTTATCGAAACTCATAAACGAATCGTTCAACAGTATAAGAACGGATGACGAAAATATCTGGGCGCGCCTGGCCGAAGATTATATTTTCGACAAGGACGCAACATGGATAGACAGCGCCCGATACTCGGAATTGCGGAAGCAGTACGGGCTAATCAAAAATAACCGTATCGGGATGAAAGCCCGGAATCTCAGCTTGCAAACTCTTGATGGAAAGACTGTCAACACGAACGACATTGACGCCAGGTGCCTGCTTTTATATTTTTACGATTCCGCTTGCAGGCATTGTCAAACCGCGGTTCCCGATCTTCACGACAAAGTATATGCAAAATATAAGGATAAAGGGCTTGAGGTTGTAGCTATCAACCTGAGTAATAACAGGGAGGAATGGGACAGCTTCGTGAAAAATAAAAAAATAACCGGATGGATCAATTGCGCCGACCTCGAATACAAATCCCGATACTGGATATATTACGACACAGCAAACATTCCGTCGGCCTTTGTTTTGGACAGGGACAAAAAAATTGTGGCAAAAATAGCAGACGGACAAAATCCGGAAAAGTTCTTCGACTTTTTTAAACTGTTTGCATTTTAGGCATGAGAAACAAACAATTTATAACAGTATATGTCGGGATGATTGAGTTTTACAATATGAATTAAATTGACTATCGTTATCTTTAAAATATTGTAAAACAGTTGTTTATAATACAATGATCGTCATGTTATTTAGAAACAATTACTAAACAGATTCATATTTAACAGGAAAAAATGGCATTAATTAAAGAAGTAAGAGGGTTTATACCCGAAATAGGAAAAGATACGTATCTGGCCGAAAACGCAACCGTTATCGGCGATGTAGTGGTAGGAAAAGATTGCAGCATCTGGTTCAATACGGTGCTTCGCGGTGATGTAAACTCGATTCGCATAGGCAACAGGGTAAATATTCAGGACGGAAGCGTGCTGCATACATTATATCAAAAATCGGTAATAGAAATCGGCGATGATGTTTCCATTGGCCACAATGTGGTTATACACGGCGCAAAAATAGAAAACGGAGCCTTAATCGGTATGGGAGCCATCGTTCTTGACCATGCGGTTATTGGCGAAGGCGCTATCATAGCGGCAGGTTCGGTAGTACTCGGCGGCACGCAAGTGGAAGCGGGAAGCATCTACGCGGGCGTGCCTGCCAAATTCGTAAAGAAAGTAGATCCGGAACAGGCAAAGGAAATAAACCAGAAGATTGCAAAAAATTACCTGATGTATTCGGGCTGGTTTAAAGAAGAGTAAAATGCATTCGGATACTGTTTGAATTTTAGCCAGTGAAGCATTTCGGGCGCTAAAACGGCTCTTTATTTGGATAACAGGCCCTTCCCTCGAATCCGTTAAAGCGTTGATTGATTGAAGATAAAAGTCTCGGCATTAAGGTTTGTTCTTTTTGCCGGAACATAATCGGGAATTTACAGCAGAGGATGCACGGCCATAAATTGAAAAAAGAGCCGGATAGTCCGGACAAACGGAGATTGAATCTTAACAGGATGGATGTGTTGGAGCGGTTCAGAGAGAAATATCAGGAAGTTCAGTTTAGTAAAGGCAAAGGAATTAAGATGCAGGATGCTCAAGTGTTGATAACTTTTGTGCATAAGTTGTTGCCCTGCTGGAAATTTATTGTAATTTTGCCAGTAAATGTCAAAAATTAAAACAAATGTATGCAATAGGACATATCTTAAAGGAAATCCGAGAAGAAAGCGGGTACCCATTACAAGAAGTTCAGCAATGTGTTGATATTGATTTAACGCAATTATGCAGAATTGAAAATGGGAAACGCTTACCTACTATTGAACAACTTCAAAAATTAGCCAATTTTTATAACTATGATTACAAATTTCTGATGGTTCATCGAGAAAGTGATAAAATTGCCTGCTCTTTTGAATATCCGGAGTTTGCAATAGAAACACTGAAAGTTGCGGAGGATAAAGTAAAATATGGAACACAATACTTGTCATTATTCCAAAATACTATTTACCAAAAACCTATTTCTTTGGAAAGCCGTCGTTATATTGGTAGTAAGTCGAAACTTACGGAATGGATTATGAATTTAATTGACATGGAAACGGAGAATGTAAACACTTTTGTAGATATTTTTGCAGGAACGGCATCGGTTTCCAATCAAGCAATTCCAAAATACAATCAAGTTATAATCAATGATATTTTGTACTCTAACAATATCATATACAAGGGCTTCTTTAAGGCAGGGGAATGGAACGAAGAAAAACTAAACAATATTATCACAAACTACAACACATTAGACCCTGACACACTCGAAGAGAATTACTTTTCACAAAATTTTGGCGGAAAGTTTTATGAACACAATATTGCTAAATCTATCGGATATATTCGACAAAAGATTGAGGATATGAAGTCCGAATTAACCGAAAAGGAATACAATATTTTATTGGCGACTTTGATTTACAATATTGATAAATTGGCAAATACAGTTGGGCATTTTGACGCTTATATTAAGAGACCTATTAAATCTCAACCTTTGCGTTTACGTTTAATTAATGCTCAGGACTTTGATAATGTAGAAATTTACAGAAAAGATGCCAATTTACTTGCAAGAGAGTTGAAATCCGACTTGGTATATATTGACCCGCCATATAATTCACGGCAATATTGCCGTTTTTACCATTTGTACGAAACTTTGGTCAAGTGGAACAAACCAAAACTATTTGGCGTGGCTCTTAAACCCGTTCCGGAAAACATGAGTACCTATTGTACTGTAAAAGCTCGTGATAGTTTTGAAGACCTTGTTTACAACTTGAAAACAAAGTTTTTAGTAGTATCATACAACAATACATATCATTCAAAAAGCAATTCATCGGAAAATAAAATCCGTTTGGAAGAAATAGAAAGTATTTTGAAAAAGTGTGGAAAAACAAAAGTGTTTGAATGTTCGCATCGTTTTTTCAATACTGGAAAAACAGAGTTTGACGACCACAAAGAACTATTATTTATTACTGAAGTAGATGAAAAAAGAAAAAGTAAATCGTTCCCCACTGTTTTACGTTGGTGATAAATATAAACTTATAAGTGAAATAAAATCACATTTTCCGGCCACGATAAACCGATTTATTGAACCGTTTGTCGGTGGCGGATCGGTATATCTGAATGTTAAGGCAAGCAAATATCTTTTGAATGATATTGATGAGTCTGTAATTGGTATCCATAAATTCTTATGTTCTTACATTGGCAAAGAAAACAAATTTTACGACCTTGTTTTTTCAATAATTCACAAGTATAAATTATCATGTTCTTATGAAAAAGATATTGTTCCTACAGAACTGAAACAACGTTACAAAAAAACGTATTATGCACATTTCAACAAAGAAAACTTTAATAGATTAAAATCAGATTACAATAATTCAAAAGAGCAAAATATTGCCGAATTATATGTGCTTTTGATTTATGGTTTTAATCGGATGTTGCGTTTCAACGGCAATAAAAGTTATAACTTGCCGGTAGGAAATGTAGATTTCAATGTAAATGTTTATAATGCTTTATCCGACTATTTTAAACTCAATACTACTAAAAAAACCAGTTGGTTTTGTCTGGATTTTAAGCAGTTCTTAAGCTCAATAAAATTTCAAAAAGACGATTTCATATATTTGGATCCTCCTTATTTGATAACTTTTAGCGAGTACAATAAATTATGGGACATGCAGACAGAAAAAGACCTTTTGCAGACACTTGATAATCTGAATAAAAAAAACATTAACTTTGCAATTTCAAATGTTACGCATTATAAAGGACAGGAAAACAGCCTGTTTATTGATTGGTCGAAACAATATAACAGTTATCAAGTAACGAGTAATTACATTAGTTATCACGATAACACGATAAAAGATTTTAGAGAGGTATTAGTAACAAATTATAAATGAAAAGAAATCAAGGGGTCTAACAAGGCAAATAGAAAAGCCTGTGTAGAATCAAGAAAGAATATGAGAGCATCCGAATATAAACCGCTACTGTTCACAACAACAGTGAGAAATCCGCAAAGATTAAAAGCATTGCTACATATCTTTGCCAAATTCGATGGGCAACTTCTCACCGATGATTTGGCAACGCAAATTGTTTGTGAATTAATCCGATATGGATTATATCGCCCTACAAAACAAAATAAAACCATAAAAGACAAATGGGCAACAACTCCCAAAGGGGATTTTGCCGAATCTGTTTTGCCGGACGAAGAGGTTGAGTATATGTTCAAACACAATCCGCAAAACCACAAAGAGGCTGGTTTTGCAAAAGGTTATCCATCTCGTTTTGCTACTTTCTTTGATTTTGCCAAAGAATTAGGCTTCGTTTACTATCAACCAAACGAAACTATAGAATTTTCAGAAATAGGGAAAAAGTTTGCAAACATATTTTCGGTAAAAACTGAAAACAACAATATTATTGTTACAGAGGAACACCCCGAATACGAACAACAAGCATTTTTGCAAGCAATGGCAAAATCACAAAGAAACAACCCTTTTGTTCGTGTATTGAATGAAAATATTCCGCTTATTCTCTTGCTTGAAACTATCAAGAAATTAAATTCCGCCCCCGAATTTAACAATGCTGGAATATCCCGAAAAGAATTGCCGTTATTAATATTTTGGAAAGATAATGACGCAGAAGATTTATTCCAACGTATCAAAAAATTGCGTTCTGAATACGGATATAATCCAAGTGATGAGGTAATTATAGATATTTGCACAAAAGAGATCTTGCCAAATTTCAAAAAGTTTAAACCTAAATCTATTGTTTCGGAATACCCCGATGAATTTATACGAAAAATGCGTTTGACAGGATTAATATCTTTGCGTGGTGCAGGGCGCTTCATAGACATCAACCACAACGAAGATGAGCGGGTGGAATATGTATTATCACATTATTCACATTATCAAAAGTACAAAACTGAAAGGGCGTACTTTGATTACATGGCACAAATAGACGCCAATTTATTTGCCATTGTACCAGTTGTTGCCGATGCTACCCGAAGCGAAGAATTGTTGCAAAATTGGGTTGCAACTTATAATTGGAACAGCATAAAATCAGAGTTGAATATTTTGGCAACGCGCAGTAAAATATCGAAAGACGAGGTGTTAAAATTCTTGCCTAACCCTGTGCGATTGGAATTTTTGACAGCATTGGCAATCAAATCAAAACTGCCTGAAATTCGCGTAATTCCGAACTACCCCTGCGATGACGGGGGCTTGCCCACATCAACCGCAGGCGGAATTGGTGATAAAGGCGATATTGAATGTTTTGAAAAATCAAACGCTATCCTTGTAGAAGTTACAATGGCAGAAGGTACAACACAAACGAAAATGGAAGTTTGGGCAATCAGCCGTCATTTAGAGGCATTTCAAACAAAATACACGCCAAATTCACAGTGTATCTTTATTGCTCCGACAATATTCAGAGATTCGGAACGTCAAATTGCATTTGTGAAACAAACTGATAATCTTACAATCCGTCCGTATAAGATTGATGATTTTGTTAGTTATCTGGAAACTGAAACTAAATTGTATGTTGTATGAAATCAGAAAACTATTGTTCACATTGTGCTAAGTTCAGAACTCCTGACGCGGTAAAGTTTTAATTGCTTTTAATGAATGATTTATAAAAACAATACCCCGAACTGGTATTGTCGTGATTTTGACAGGCTTAATATCGCAATATGCTTTGTAT